>NZ_JASJEB010000150.1 GCF_030064895.1 Crocosphaera sp.
GGAACATAATTAAGGATCTCTTAATAATCTAACCACGACTCGTAATGCTATGTCTATCGGCTTTTTCATGATTCGATCGCATTTATATGCCAATAAACTCGTAACCATCTCTATCTTGAGTGATGGTGAAAAATGATTTTGTAGGGAATGTTTCAAAATGCCCCTTTATCTTAATATTTCTTAATATTTTATTGGTCAGGATTACCTAATTCTCAGTGATTAGCCCATCAGTCAATACTCAGTGAACCAGGAACATCTTGGTTGAGGCTGCGGGGGAGGAGGGAGATCGGAGCAGGGGAGATTATTTTCCAATTTTTTAGAGTAAATGACGAAAAAATAAATCTATTAAAAATAGAACATTTTAGGCGATAATTGAGACCAAGATGACTTTGATTCTTCTTTTGTTTAGAGTGATAAATAAGGTTTAGATCATCACAAATAGCATGAGAATATCTAAGTCGTCCCGTTTTTTTTGATCTACACAAGTAAAACAGGATACAGATATGGGCAAACAACGATGGTATGAATCAATTCAGTTCAGGCAACGCGCCTGGGATATTAGTGAGGACACCGAGCAAGAGGACTGCCACATTTTTCCGGTAGAAGTCTATGGGAGCTATAGGATTGAAGTTCAAGAAATTAACAATCATGTTGCGGTTGGTTTATACGGACCTAATAACATGGACGATTGCATCTGTTCTGGTATTATTACAAATCCGAATGAAAACGGATTTCTGACATGTGATCGGTTCTTACAGCCTGGGGAATATTATGCCAAAATTAGGCATAAAAAAACCAGTGATACCACTGGTTCTGGTTACCACTGGTACAGGATTGCCCTGTTACCTACCCCCGTACCACTAACAGTCAATGGAAACCCTATATTGGCTAGAATGAGTGCAGGCAAGCAGTACAACTGGTATGAATTTACTGTAGAAATTGAGGCAGATTATATCATTGAAGTACAAGGAATAACTGATTTTAGTCTGTATTTCGAAAAAAGGGCTGATAATAGTGGTCATAATGATGCATGGCATTCTTATAATGGGAGAGTGGAATACAGACTAGATCCAGGAAAATATTATCTTGCGGTTGAGCGAGATAGCGGCAGTGCCACCGATTACAAGATTGGTGTGAGATTTCCCATTACAGAACTGACAATTAATGGAACCCCAGAAAATTGTTCTGTTAACAGTCAATCGGGTGAGAGAAAAGAACAATGGTTTGAATTTACTGTGGAATCTGATGGGGACTATATGATTGAAGCTCTCACAAACGATCACTCTGCCCTTGAAGACGAAATGTCCCAAAGTAACCAAGATGCTAGTAGCATGATCTTGTACGGCCCTGACAATCTGGATAGTTTTTATGCTGGTTGTGATAAACGTGTTCTTTGGAACAAAAATCCAAGAATTACTGAGTTTCTAAAGTCTGGAAAATATCTTCTAAAAGTTGGATTAAGTGAAACCCGTCCTGCTTCTGCTTGGTTTTACCTTACAGTCAAAGATAAACCTACAGAACTAGCTATTAATGGAGTTCCTATATCAGGAAGTGTCACTAGAATTGGGGAGGATTGGTACACTTCTACAGTTTGTTATACTTTTATCGTCAAAGATAAGGGTGAGTATATAGTTGAAACAAAAGCTACCAGTGATCTTGATATGTATTTATATGGACCTCTTGACACAAGCATTAGTCATTATGGTCAGGGGGTCAACACAAAAATTAGTTGTTCCCTAGATCCAGGGGTATATAGAATTAAAATTAGACCTAAAGCGGTTGGCACTATTGACTATACTATTGGAATTGGAGTTAAAACACCAGAAGTTAAAACAGTAGACGTTAAACCAGTAAAATTAGAGATTGATGCAACTCCTATATCGGAGCATTTGACTACACCCAGTAAAGAAGATGTTTACGAATTTAGCGTAATCTCTGGGGATTATTATGCGATTAAAACTCTAGGTAAATTAGATCCAGGGGACTATTCGCTCAAAATGGAACTGACTTCCAGTAACACTGGCGATTATACTGTTGGGGTGGAGAGATGTTCGTTTGTGGAAATTCAGGAAATTCACACCAAACATAACCAAAAGGACAAAGCTGATCAATATGTTGAGATTGTTAATAATGGGACAGAGACAGTGGATTTGTCAAACTGGAAATTAACATCTTCACACAACCCAAAAGAATTTACTTTTCCTCAAGGAGTCAATCTAGGTGGAGGAAAAACTATTCGGGTTTATAGTAATGAAAAGCCTAGTGGTTCTTCTCCTGATGATTTGATTTTTGGAGAAGTGCGTATTTGGAGCAAACAGGGAGATACAGCAACTCTATTCGATGCTAATGGACAAAAAGTTTGTGATTTAGGTATTGGAGATAACAAGACTTGAGCTAATCTCAAGCCTAAATATGGCCAAAATTAGTTTTATAGAGGAGGATGACGACACCATCCTCCTTTAATTTTCTTGTTAATCTGTTTACAATTCCGTTTTAACTATGGATAATCATTCCTGATTTGAGAAATTTTTTTCAATTTTCATTTGATTCTGATAGAAACCTGGACAAACATTCGTCTTTCACCACCTATAACTGATCACCGATCACTGGATAACTGATAAAATGGAATAGAAAAGATAGGAGTAGAATAAGTGGCCGTTAAAATTGGTTTACTGGGTTTGGGAACAGTGGGAACGGGAACAGCACAAATTTTACTCGACCCCACAGGTAGAAACCCCCTGTTAGAAGAAATTACCATTGCTAAAGTGGGGGTACGATCGCCCGATAAACCCCGTCAGGTGGAATTAGGCGAAGGGGTGATCACCACCGACTTAGAAAGTATTGTCAAAGATCCTGAAATTGCGATTGTTGTGGAATTATTGGGGGGACTCGAACCTGCCCGATCGCTTATTTTAGAAGCCATTGCCAACAAAAAGCACGTAGTTACAGCAAATAAAGCAGTAATTGCTCGTTATGGCGATGAAATCTACGAAGCAGCCAACGAAGCCGGAGTTTATGTTCTCTTAGAAGCTGCGGTGGGTGGTGGTATTCCCATCATTAAACCCCTAAAACAGTCTTTAGGAGCAAACCGTATCGCCAGTATTATCGGTATTATCAACGGTACTACCAACTATATTTTGACCAAAATGACCTCAGACGGGGCAGACTTTGGGGAAGTGTTAACCGAAGCGCAACAATTAGGTTATGCTGAAGCTGATCCAACTGCCGATGTAGATGGGTTAGATGCTGCGGATAAAATCGCTATTTTAGCCTCTTTAGGTTTCGCAGGAAGGGTTAAAAGAGAAGATATCTACTGTGAGGGTATTCGTGAAATCAGTGCCGCCGATATTACCTACGCCGAGCAACTGGGTTTTGTCATTAAATTATTAGCGATCGCCCAAGGAACAGAAGGAGAAAACTCGCAACAACTAGAATTAAGAGTCCATCCCACCTTAGTACCGAAAAATCATCCCCTAGCGAGTATTAACGGCGTTTATAACGCTGTTTTGGTGGAAGGAAAACCCCTCGGACAAGTGATGTTTTTTGGACCTGGTGCCGGTGCCGGACCCACGGCCAGCGCGGTGGTTTCCGATATTATGAATATTGTGGCTATTCTCAATAGTAGTGGTACAAATACAACTCTTGACCCCTTATTAAGTTGTGTTCATCAGCATTTTTGTCAAATTACTCCCATAGAAGCCATTAATACCCGTTTTTATGCCCGTTTCCTCACCAAAGATTTACCTGGGGTCATCGGTTATTTAGGGACAACCTTTGGTGATCATCAAGTAAGTTTAGAATCAGTAGTACAAATCGGTTTCCAAGAGGAACTTGCTGAGATTGTGGTCGTCACTCACTATGTCCGTGAAGGAAATTTCCGCACTGCTTTAGATGAAATTCGTAATCTAGAGGCGATCGATAGCATTCCCAGTATTGTCAGGGTTTTGTAGAAGAGTGAACAGTGAGCAGTGAACAGTGAACAGTTAGCAGTGAGCAGTGAGCAAACTAGATTAAACCATAATGCAGTTCGGAGAAAGTGCAATTTTTCTCTAAGGTTTTTATATGGGAAAAAAAGTGGTTTGCGAGAAAGATTTATTGTTGCTTTTTTTTGTCTAATTTCCTGGTTTTTTCCTTCATCTGCCATCGCTCAACCAGAATTATCTGAACTGTGTCCAAGGCCAGTTTTATCACGTTTACAACGTCATCGGGTTATCTCAGGGGAAACTATCGAAACTATTGCGCAACAGTATAATTTAATCCCTCAAACTCTGATAGGTGTCAACCCTGGTTTAGAAGGGGGACAAGTTCAAGTGGGACAGGAAATTTTAATTCCTCCTTTCAATGGGATTTCAATTACAGTTCCTAATGGGGCCTCGTGGCAAGACTTAGCCACTGCTTATGGTGTTCGCGCTGATGTTTTATTTGAGATTAATGGTTGTGTGGAAACCCCAACAGTGGTCTTTATTCCTGGGGTTAATTGGGAACCCGGTAAAAGTCCTTCTCGGGATAATTATACTGGGTTGAGAGGTTATCCTTTGCCAGCGATCGCACAAGTTGGTTTAAGTTATGGATGGCACGTTGAACCTAATACTGGAGAGTCTTTTTTTCATGGGGGAATGGACATTTTGGCTGAAGTGGGAACCCCTGTGTTGGCAGCAGACTCAGGAAAGGTGGTTTATGTGGGTCCAGAGGGAAATTATGGTTTTTTGGTGATTGTGGATCACGGTAATGGTAGACAAACCCGTTATGGTCATCTGAGTCGTTTTGAGACTCGTATGGGTCGGTCGGTGCAAGTTGGAGATGTTTTAGGGTATGTGGGGACAACGGGACGGCCTGATTTATTAAACCCTCATTTACATTTTGAAGTCCGTTTTCAATCTCCTGTGGGTTGGGTTGCACAAGACCCGGATATTCATTTATCAAAAACGTCCGATGAAGACCCTGGCTAAAAATTTTATGTAATATTAGGAAACCCGCCCCGTACAAAGCTGGTTCGGGGTCGGGAGAATATCATGACATGGCTTGAATCATGTAATCAAAGTAAGGGGCAGTTTCTTCTGCATCCTCATTAGTCAAAAGTCCTAATGCTGCATCTTTGAGGCAGCGAATAGCATCAATCATTCCAGGGACAGGAACGTTGAGGGAGTTATACATTTCTTTAACTCCAATCAAACCAATTTTTTCAATGGGTTCTTTGCTTCCGGATAAGACACCGTAGGTAACTAAACGTAAATACCAGCTATAATCCCGTAAACACTGATTGTACTGCTTTTGACCGTAGGCGTTACCTCCAGGAGAGCGATACTCGGGTCGTTTTTTAAACAAATTTTTCTGAGCTTCATCAACGATTTTTTTCTCGTTTTCGGCAAGGGTGTCAGCAATGCGAACACGCTGAGCCCCTGTACTCAAAAAGTCTTGGATACCCTTGAGTTCACCACTGCTAGGATATCGGAGTTCATCGTCTGCTTTTAGAATAACTTGGCTAACTACACTCATGATAATATCAACAACAATCTTTTATCATACTGTAGTTTATCTCGAAAACGAGAAAAAACGTACAGGGATCTGAGATTTTGTTTGCTATAGCAGGAGGCAGGGGGCAGGAGGCAGGGGGCAGGAGGCAGAAGGCAGGAGGGTTTTCAATTTGTAAGCTATGCAATTTAAAATGGGGTATGGCAAGGGGATTTAGTATCAGACAGGTTTATTTTTGCAAAATTTCCTTGACATCCCAGCAATTAAGGTCTTCTGTTTGTTTTGATAACCGTTCAAGTTCAGCAATAATTTTCTCAAGTTAGTCTGGGTAATTTTATCTATTTTGAACTACTATGATTTTTTTTCTTTAGCTAACACAAAAACACTTCCTTCATTACCTCTTCCTATGCGTAAATCTTCATCTAAATAGGTAATGTCTAACCATCCTTGTTGTTCTCGACTTTCGATACTAAAATCTAGGGGAAAGAATTTTTTTCCTGTCTCAATATCTTTAATTAATTTATTAGGAGATTTATACCCTAAAACCCGTTGTAATCCAACAATAGATCGTTCAAATTTAACTTGTACCCTTTTTTCTGATGTTGGTTCAAACGTCGCAGCAACACTTACAATTCCCTCTAAAAAAGGAACTCCAACAATTTCAGCAATATTATAAAGTTTAGCTTCTTCAACTCGAATACATTGATAAATTTGGCCTAATTGCAACACAGGAAAACGATCTAATCCTAAAATTCCTTTGCTAGTTGTGTAGAGTAATCGCCAATTTCCGTCTAATAATTCAGGGGTTTTGAGGGGGGCTGGATTGGAGTTATGATCTTCCAGTTGTTCAATGGCCGATAATACTCTGACTCGATCCATTTCTGTAGCTAATAACCCTCTATTTTTACCGGCAATTGTTTCTAGTAATTTTGCCTTTTCAGTCATTATGAATTATCTCCTTAAATCAATAAATGGTGAACATTAAACAAAATATTTGACTTACAATTATCAACTAATCAAAGTTAATAATTAGGGATATCAAATAATACTTCAGTAATATATCTATTCGCCCAACTATCGCCAAAAGCTTTCTCCAAAACACGACGAGTTTTATCATTTTTTTGTTGTTTTTGACAATAATATTGTTGACCCTGTAGATTAATTTCTCTTTGTTGAGTCGAAACAATTGAAGACTTATTTGCTTGGCTACAATGTATTTTCAAAAAGTCGCCTACTCGTTGCAGAAATAGTTTTTCTTCTTCTTGAGTATCGGGACGAATAAATAAACAGTATTCTGAAAAAATATCGCCCCATTCTGGTAATTCTCGTTGATCAGAAAATGATGGGGTTTTCAATTGCGATAATGCTTGATTATACTCATCAGATAGGGTGAAATCAGGGTTAGTAGGAGATAAATCTGCGATCGCTGCACTAACACCTCTTTTGCCGGCCACAATGTCACAACCAAACATTGGTAGAGAATAATTGGGGTTGGGAAACATGACACAGTGGAGAATATCTAATCCCTGCCCTAGTCTAGCCAATTCTAGGTGCATTTTACGAAATTGGGGGGATTGATAGCAACGATTTTTAATAACCAATTTTTCCCCTTCTAGTTTACCTTCTACATAGCCTAAACCATCTGGTAACTCGTAGGGGCTTAAATTTAAATATTCTTGCCAATGGGAGACTATAACCTCAGCTAACTGATGAATTAATGGATGTAGTGGTAGAGTAGGGGGTGAGGTTTGTAAAGTTGTCATGTTTAGGTAACCGATGCAACAAAAGACAATATTCTCAGGATATACTGAGAGTGTACCCCTATGACAAAATGCAGACATAACTTAATCTTTGGAGATATCTATGTTGGGATTGGGATGGCCAGAACTCGTTATTATTCTTATCGTTGCTTTATTAATTTTTGGACCGAAAAAAATTCCTGAGTTGGGATCTTCTTTGGGTAAAACTTTACGAGGTTTCAAAGAAGAAGTTAATCACCCAAGTGATGAGGGATAAGTTTAAATAGTAGAATGGGCAAATTTGAAAAATCATGCAACATAATAATAATAAGGTATCAATATTTTGGTCCACCGTATGAAAGTGATAATTTTGGATTTTTTATTATGTGTTTTAGAGATTTATTGAACTCAATTATTAATCTTATTAAAAGCATCTTTGCTAAAGATCAAGAATATGAAAGTTTAAAGGATATTCCAGAAGCTAAAAATCAAGAAGCAATTGGTCTATTTAACAAGGTTTTAAAAGATCAAGGGATTGCTAAATTACAAATTAAACATGGTTATCAATATATAGATAATTATGTAAATTGGAATGAAAAAGGAGGACTAATTATCAAAACTAAGAATATATCTATTGAAAGATTGGCACAAAGTGTTAAAAATAATCTAGAACAAACTAAAGGGAATATTGAAAAAAATATAATTAAAACTAGCGATAAAATAAAAAAGTTAGATGAATTTATCGCTATTCTTGAAGAATATAATAAAAAGTAACTCTTAACTATTTGTAATCCCTGTCAGGATTTAATATTATTAAGTACCGAGAATTTTCTCGTTATTAAGACCTACCGTTTTGTGTTACTTGTAATTTGTTTGCGCCATCCTGTAATGGCCTCTAAAGGGTCATTTATAGTTACATATTGTGCCATTAAATTTAGGTCAAGATTGGGTAATAGTTGACTATTAGTTTGGACTTGATAGCTATCATTTTCTAGACAATAAATTATCAACTTTTTATTTTGCCAAAACCAGACTTCTTTAACACCTAAACGCCGATAAATTTCTAAAGTATCTACACTACCGCTAGTATAGATAAGTTCAATAGCCAAATCAGGAATATCTTTGTCTATACCTATACAATAACACTCATCTGGTTCTTTTCCTGCCTGTTTATTTTTACTTTTAAGAGTTGTTGAACCTAAACCCCAAAAACTAATACGTTGTTCCTCTAGATAAATTTCTAATAATCTAGCGATCGCTTTTTTATCTAATTCGTGACTGCGACTAGGGGACATAATTTCTAAGGTTTCTAAAAGATAAGCGACGCGATAAGAAGAACTATTACCTAATGATGTCAACAATGATTCATAAGCTTGCCAAGTTACACCAGAGGTGATAAATTTTTCTTCATGATCCCTTGTTTCTAATTGAAGGTAAAAATAATCATTTAGTAATGCTGCACTCATACTTACATATCCTTTTATACCTAGTTAAATTACATTATTCCAAGCTTTAACTCAAAACTTTTTTAATAGTAGATTCTAATTCTTGTTGACTCAAATCTGTTACAATGAAAACTTCTTGTACTGTTTTTCCTTGTCGTGCGATCGCCTTATAACCACCACGAATGGGAACAGAAATTCTTATTTTTAGGTGAGGACAATGACCTTTAGCCCGACTAATAACCCCAGGAGTAACTGTAGTAATACCTGGATAATTAATCAGTTTTTCTAGTATAGGAATTAACCCATCAAGATGAGTGGAATGATTCCAGACTAACCTCCCTTTATCCACCCTAGTCATGATTTATGCTTCCTCCAATGGTGCCATAGTTAACCCTTCACGACGTAATTGTTGATGATATAATTCTGCTTGTTCCTGGGGACCAGTCCAGACAATAGCTAACCCTTCAAAGTGAACTTGTTCTGTTAGTTCCCAAGCGCGATCGCTACTCATTCCAGGGATATATTTTAGCAAACACTTAGCTACATGCTCAAATGTGTTGAAGTCGTCATTGAGGACAATTACCTTATAGTTAGGGTAATGTTTACGCTCAACAACGGTTGCTCCTTTTGGCGCAGTTGATGTTGAAGTGGCCATCCCTTTAATGTCTATGGACAGTCTCTTATTCATGGGTCTTAGTCACTAGAAAAGTTCTAAAAATAGGACAACTACCCATAATAATAACACAAAGTGAGAAGTAGTTTTTAACTCATTATAAAATAACTGTTCTGTTGGTACTTTTTCTATATGAGTATTTTGATCTTGAGGGTGAAGTTTTATTGTAGAAGATTGTTCTGTATAGTGATAAGGTTTACACGGTAAAGTATCAATAGTATTTTTTCAAAGTTGTAAAAATTTTAAGTCATTATTGTTAATGGCTAAAATTTAAGTAAAAGTAAAATATAATTCTTTTTGAGATTAATATTGATCAATTAAATTAAAATGATTAAAAATTCTTGAAATAACTGTAAAAATTATTGGATTACAACTATTTAAACTGTTCAATACTACTAGCTAAGATGCCTAATATCTTATCGAGATCAGATAAATAATATTCGCTTAAATCAATATAAATATTATTTTTTTCTAGCTTTAAAAAACGCCAGTTTGTCCCTGAAGTTACTACACCTAAAATTGTAGAAATATCATTTTTTTCTTTTTTATTAAAAATTTGTGCTGCAACCATTTCAGCAATACATTGACCCAACCCTGCATTTAAGTTTTCTTTTTTCGCTTCTACCAAGGTAATAATAGGAGCAGAAATTGTCAATTTTTCAGGAGAATGGGTAATTAAAAAATCACAAATGCCATTTAATTCTTGAGTATCATCAACCGTAAAATTCACCCCAGAAAATAAGTTTATTTTGTCTCCAAAGTTGCGTATTAATTCTACTAGAATAGGAGCGATAATCATTTCCGATCTTGCTTTTTCACTATTACTAGCAATAGCAATGGGTAAATTGTCTTGTAAAATTATCTGTAATATTTCACTGCTATTAAGAGTATTAATATCAGTAAAAGTATCTATTTTTTCGATTGTTTTTAAAGCAAATTTTTGTTTAACTTCTTCTAAGGTAAAATTGCTGTAAGACATGATTATTATTGAACCTCTTTATTGAAGCCCCGTCATTAACGACAGATTCTTTTATCCTGATGTCGGGCAGAATACCCCATCCGTCTATACGGTGGGGATGAATAACCGACCAATAAATAAACCACGAAGTATCCATACTTCCGAAAAGATGATATCATAGCTATATCACTGACCAACGTCAGGGGCGTGAACTGTAATACTCACGAAAGGTAGAGCCTCCGAAAACCAAGTCAAGGCTATGAAACCGAGTAGGGAAGCCGAAGCTCGAATCCG
>NZ_JASJEB010000151.1 GCF_030064895.1 Crocosphaera sp.
ATCATTAAATAATCAATAGTTAGTAATAGATAAAAATTACAGACTGTTATTGGGGTCAAATCTCCATATTCCTTATTATATAAGGCTTTCAGGCTTGTTCTCAATTCTCTCATGAATAATGCAGGTTAGCAGATATTACCATTGAAGGAAATGACCGATTAGCAAACTACGTAGTAGCCAGGATGTGGTTAGCCAATTCTAAACCCTTAAATGCCCGTAATATAGAAGAACAACTCCGTTTATTAAGAACCAGTCCCCTAATTAACGATGTAACTGCCAGTCTCAGACCTACAGGAGAAGTGGGAAAAAGTCTTTTAATTGTTACCATAGAAGCAGCCCAAGCATTGACTTTTGAAGCTAGTACAGATAACTTTTCCCCTCCTATTATTGGTTCTGAACGCATTGGAGGTAAACTAGAATATCGCAACTTACTGGGGTTTGGTGATACCATCACCGGAACCTATAACCATACCACTACAGGGGAGTCTGATACTTTTGATCTTAACTATAATATTCCCCTCAATGCGATGGAAGGAACCCTGCAACTAAGAACTTTTATCAGTCGCAGCGAATTCGATCAACAAGTAACCTTACCGATTATTAGTGAGGGACAAATCAGTTTAGAAAGCTTTGAAGTGGAACTAAATTCCGACTATGAAATCTATTCCCTTAACTATCGTCAGCCGATTATTCGTTCTTTAAGGGAAGAATTAGCGGTTTCGGGGGGATTTACTTATCGCGATGGTTCTCCAATTGAAGCCCTACAAGCCTCTGGTTTACCTGTTATCTTAGCAGAATTTTTCGCTGAGGTTGGTTTAGATACTGGTTTACAAGCGATCGGGGTTTTAGGTCCAGATTTGAACCAAGATCGAACCAGTGTCTTTAATTTGGGGGTTGATTATGTCAGTCGAGATCCCGAAGGTGTCTGGGCTTTGAGTTCTCAATTTAATGTTGGAACGGGAATTTTTGATGCAACTATTCGTCCTAGTCCTTTTGCTGATAGTCGTTTTTTTAGTTGGTTATTCCAAGCGCAACGGTTACAACAAATCGGAACAGATAACCTCTTAATTATGGTGGGAAGTTTACAATTGAGTCCCGATAGTTTGTTGTCTTCTCAACAATTTGTTATCGGTGGAGGACAGTCTATTCGAGGGTTTCGTCAGAATGTTCGGTTTGGGGATAATGGCTTTCGTTTTTCGATTGAAGATAGGATTACAGTAGCAAGAAATGGGGAAGGAAATTCGGTGTTTCAAGTTGCACCTTTTTTGGATTTAGGACAAGTTTGGAATAATCCAGATAATCAAGATTTATTACGGAATAAAACTTTTTTGGGTGGTTTAGGGTTTGGATTGATTTTTACTCCTATTAATAATTTAAGTATTCGAGTTGACTTTGCCCTACCTTTGGTTGATTTAGAAGATAGGGGCGAGAATGTACAGGAAGAAGCGGTCTATTTTGACGTTAAGTATCGCTTGTAGGTTCAGGTTTAGGTTCACAAAATTGGTGAGATTCTATGGCTTTTATCTCCTCTGAAAATATTTCTTGATTACTATACATTTCTCGGATAGAATCAGACCATAGTTTTCGTTCTGCGAAATATTTAACTCGTTCTTTAGCTATTTTTTCCTTGGAATTTTCTGCTGATTGTAGAGTTTCTTCTAAACTTTTTAAATCATTTGATATGATTTCTTTTGTTTTTTGATTCATCATTTTAAATCTTGCCCATTTAGGATTATCTGAGGGCATATTTGTCCAAGAATATTCTTTATTTGGTTGTAAGGGTTTTCCGTTATAAACAATACTGTGAGTGATTAATTCATTAGAGTTATTAGACTGGGGAACTCTATAAGTCCACATAGTTTCCTCTTCTGTTTCTGGAAAATTTTTAGTTCCGACAACAATTTCGTTGACATTACCTTGTACTAAAAATAAAGGTTTTTCACTCCAAATTAGTCTTCTTCCATCCTCTTGTTGATTATTGGATTCCTTTTCTTTTAGTTTTTCTGGGACAATCAAACAAATTGTATCGTTGCCGCCACGAGATGCTCCCGTTCCTTTTTTTCGTCTTAAAGCATTCAACATATCTCCCCAAGATAAAGCAAGATAGGTTATATTTTCGGATTTATCTATGATGTTCTGTTGGTGATGAGAATCATGAATAAATTCTTTAACTTGATTAGCTTGTAATGGAAAAACAATTAATAAGAGAATTGAAATAAATAAGCTGAAATATACAACTATTTTTTTGGGTAATTTAGACATAATACATGACTCCTAAAATTAAACAAAATTCGTGCTATGATAACAGTTTCTTGTGATAAGAATAGTGAAGCGTAAGCCAAAAAATTAAACTGGGTAATAACCAAGGAATGAGAATACCTAAAGAAACAAATATTTGTAATGTTATCCATCCATACATAATATTTACTACTCCTAAAATTATAGAAATTGTTTTTATATTCTCTAATTTTTCTATAAGAAATACACTGATAACTTTAGCCATTAATATTGATAGTAAAGACATCAAAAAATCGGGAACAGCAATGACTAATCTTCGGTTTAAAAAGTGATGAATCATATAAGCATGAGCTTCCCCTCCTGTCAAGTTTTTTTCAGACCATCCGCGCCAGTAATTAAAAGCAAATGGTACTGTAAAATTATCTTCATTTTCTTTTTCCACCCCTACTTCTTTATATCCTCCAGGTGCAATTAGAATCAACTTTGAGTTCAAATTTATTTCTTGATTATTTTGCACTTCACAAGTTCCTAATAATTCACAAGCAGAGATAGTTTGATACGCTTTATCAGGAGGTATGGAAAAATCAATAATAGGTTGAAACCACTGAAAAAAGTGGGATATGGGAAGAATATTTAATGAATAAAGGAAACGGCTAGTTTTATTACTACTTGATAGAACTGAACAGGATGTCACCAAATTTTCGTCGTTAGTGCCAGAATTATTATTATTGAGAAAACAAGCGTAGTTTAAAGCTAATTGATAAGCAAAAGGAGGAGAAAAAAAGTCATTCCTGCGATCGGGTAGTTCCACATACCACTGATAAAATTTAATATTTCCCTGTTGATACCAATTAGAATCTAATGTAATAATCTCTTCTGATATACTGCCTTCCAAAGTATTTTCTGAATCTATCGTCGCAAAAACAAACTTAATTTCTTCTGTCTTAGTAATAGCATTGGCTAGATTTTTGGTCTTATTGGGTTGTGTTTGAGTTTGATCTAAAATATAGTCAATACCGATAACTTTAGCTTCAATATTACTAGCTGCTTCAATTAATTTTCCTAAGTAACTATAATCAATAGGATTTCTTTCTCTTATTTCGGCTTGGACTAAAGATTTGTTGTCAATTTGTACTAATAGTAACGGAGATTCTACCTCGGAAGGAACCTGATGAGTAAGATTACGATAAAAAGCCTGTATTAACAAACGAGGTTCTAAAAGTAAGTCTTGTATGGGTGGTAATAAACTAAAAAAAAGTAACACTCCTATAGCCCAAAATTTTGGGTATTTTTTTGGTATATTATGACTTGGAATGTAACTTTTTGAGGGAGCATCCCATTTTTGTAAAAGCATAACCCAAAATAATGATAACCCAAGGATTTCAGCACCTCTTAGAAAAGCTAACGTGCAAAATTGGGATGCTCCCCTTTTTGAAGGTTTAGGAGGTGGTTTATCAGTTATTTCTGTATCATTTTTTCTATCACTTTCTATCTCTGCAATTTTTTGTTGACATTCTTCGATTCTCTTTCTTAGTAAAAATTTTTTCTCTGGATCGATAATAATCGCTTCTTCTCTGCGAAACATCACTAACTTTTCTTTCCAAGTTTCTAGATCCGATTGGTCCCTAGACATCTCACTTATCCTCCCAATTCCTCTATTTTATCAATACACTCTTGAATTCTCTTTCTCAGTACAAATTTTTTCTCTGGATCAGTAATAATCACTTCTTCTTTCCGAAACATCGCTAACTTTTCTTGCCAATCTTTCACTGCTTCTGGATCGCTATAGTTAATGCTTGTCTTCTCTTGTGCAATATTAGGAGTAGATATTCTTTTCTCGGAGTCTTTTTCCTGAGTCCCAAATTGATACTCAATAGCCTTAATTAGCTTCTCAAAACCATTCGGTTGCCAATAGTCTAACCACTGAATATCCTGGAGATTCAAGCCATAATCTGACTGTCTTATCTCCGGTATTTGACAGTCATCGAATTTTAGGGGAATTAAATATATCTCCCCTGGTGGTAACTCATCCAACATTTTCATGGCCATCTTAAACTCGCGCTGAATGTAACCTCGTTTACTGATAGAAGTTGAGGACAAACAAGCGATGAATAGATCACTGCTTTTTAAAGCTTTAGGAATCTCCTCTCTCCAATTCTGTCCTGGAATTAAATCTTCCTCATCCAACCAAGGTTTATACCCTGCTTTTAGCAGCTTGATATAGAGTTCTCTAACCTGTGGTTTATCTTCACTAGCATGGGCGATAAAAATTTGTGGTGGATTCGCTACCATTTTCTTTAAATCCCTTGAGAACTTATTTTAAACCTTAATAGTGGTATCTTACCATAGGATAAATTATTCAAAAATAAATATTTGTTAACCTATAGTAGTCAGTTGATTAATAATAGATTAAGTAAATTTTATTTCGCCTCTGGTTGATAATATTCATGGCTTAAGAATGGGACAGACATTAATTGTCCTATACTGTCTCCTATGGTAACGTTTAATCCTTCTCCTCCTGCTTTTGTTTTAACATAAGCTAAGCCAATATATTCATCTTCTAATTGTATAGAACTGGTCAAAATACCAACTTTTTTATCATCCAATATAACAGTATTTCCTGCTTTGACTGGTTGGTTTAATTTCACACCCCATAAACGCTGTTTAACTCCTTGATAAGTATTCAACCTAGCAATAGTTTCTTGTCCAATGTAACACCCTTTATCAAAGGAAATAGTTGACCACAAACCAGTTTCTAAGGGGTTATAATCTTCCGTTAATTCTTGATCTGGATAAGGTCGTCCCTGTTTGATTCTTAATTGTTCCCAAACACAATCACCAATAGGCATTATTCCTAAATTAATCATTGTTTCCCAAACTATCTTAGCTTGATTTTCTGGGACAATTAATGTGTAACCAGGCAGTTTTAAACCAGTACCATAACCGATGATAATTTTCTCATCATTCGTTGTTACAAAATTATGTTGGTTGGTAGATAATTCAGTTATAGAATTATTAGCTATATCCCATTGATTTAGCTTGGTATTAGCTTCTTTTCCTATAATGGTAAAAACTGCATTTTTGTCAGAAATGTCGCTAATTTCTACCTTATCCATTGGAAAAATATAGCGATCCATCCAGTCATATAAAAATTTCTGACGGTTAGGAGAAACTAATAAAATAACACTATCTTCTGTAACATAAGCGGTTACTAAATCTAGGGTTCTTCCCGTAGAATTGACAAAAACAGTGTCACATAATTGTCCAGGTTGCAAACTATTAATATTATTAGTAGTTTGATTATGGAGAAATCTTAAGCGATCGCTTCCTGTCAATTTTAATAGTCCCCAATGACTGCGATCGCATATTACAACATCATTATAAGAACTTTTAAATCCTTGACTATCATTGCCAAAACTTTCGACAATGTTTCCATCTTCTGTTAAGATAGCACCAGATTTTTTTTGTAAGTCTCTTAATTCTTGTAGCATAATTTTTGTTAAACTTTTATTTCAAATTTCAGGAAAGTTGTTGATAATAGTTTGGATAGTTTGTTCTGCTTTGGTTTTTAGATTTTGCCAATTAATTTCTTGGTCTTCATTAAAAAGACTGTCATCAATTTCTACCATCATACTATCTTGAGATGATTGGTTTGAAGAAAATTGATAATCTATAAAACAAACTTTAAAACAAATATCCCAAACATTTATTGTCACAGAAGCATCCTCATGGGTTAAGCTTAATTGATGTCCTGGTAAGGGTTCTTGAACTTCTTCATAAGTGGCGACTAAATTGGTTTTTTCTAGTTGTTTACGAAGGTTATCCATGACTAGAAACAATACAGGTTGCATCAGTATATCTGCTTTTTCCCAATCTGTAGCATTCTTGAAAGTTGGCTTCATTAATTAATCCTTGATAAGGGACAATCGACGATTATTTGCTAAGCTTAAATTAGGACTATCTTCTAGGTTACAATAAGCACGACTGAAGCTTAAAGGGGCTTCTAAAGCGTGTTCTTCTAGAAAGCTATTGTCACTCATAATTTTATCAGTTTTTCCGTCATAAACCACCTGTCCTTTACTTAATATAATGGTTCTCTCACATAACTCCCAAGCCATGTCAAGATCATGGGTTGCAACCACTAGGGTTAAAGATAATTTATCTAGTAAATTAATCAGTTGACGACGGGAACGAGGATCGAGTTGTGCCGAGGGTTCATCTAATACTAATACTTGCGGTTTCATGGCTAAAACACCAGCGATAGCAACTCGTTTTTTTTCTCCCCCTGAAAGATTATCAGGGTTACGATCAGCATAGATTTCAGGGTTAATATTAACCGCTTCCATTGCTTCTATTACTGTTAATTTTAATTCGTGTCCTTTTACTCCTCTATTCATGGGACCAAAGGCTACATCTTCCCAAACTGTGGGCATAAATAATTGATTATCAGGGTTTTGAAATACTAAGCCCACAAAGTTACGAATATGGACTAAATTGTCATCATTAATTGTCCATTCTCCGATGCTTATTTCTCCAGTTTGTGGCAAGAAAATACCGTTTAAATGAAATTGTAAAGTTGATTTCCCTGAACCATTTGCACCAATCAAGGCAACTTTTTCATTAGCTTTAATTGACAAATTAATATTATCAAGAGCTAAGTTTCCATCAGGATAACGATGACTAAGATTTTTGATAAATACTGGATTATGGTGCATAATTAAATAGTAACAAATTCCCTCACTTAAATTTAGGATAACTTAACTAGAAGCACTGGTATAATATCTTAAGGCAAATTGCCAAAAGCAGTGAGAAATTATCAAGAGAACTATGGCTAATAAACCTGAAAATAATAGCCATATTCCTTGATTTCTTCCCAGTAAAATTTCAGCCGGAACTGTGGTTAAAAAGGTAACAGGAACCACCAAAGTAAAGAAAATTCGATAGGCAGCCGGGTAAGCAGAAATAGGATATCTTCCTGCTTCTAATAACCCTTTTAATACTTCCGTCACATTGTAAATTTTGACAAACCAAATACTGGTAGCCCCCAACATAAACCAAATGCTATACAAGCTAATAATAGCACATCCAACTGTTATGAAACTTAAGAAATAATTAGGAATATTTAACTCTAATTGAAAACTGGCATAAATGATAATAATTAAACCAAAAAGAACATCAGAGAAACCCCAAGGAGATAGACTTCTTAAAGATAACCAATACTGACTACTAATAGGTTTTAGGAGAATAAAATCGAGAGTTCCTTGTTGTACTTGTTCGACGATACGATTCAAATTAGGAACTAATAATGCAGCAGAAACTCCCTGTAATAAGGTGAACATTCCTAAAACAACTAAAGATTCGTTCCAACTCCATCCTGGAAAAGTATAGTTGGTACGATAAAATAAAAATAAAGTAAAAATACTTCCTGTTAAACTGATCAAACTACTAAAAACAGCAATTAAAAAATTCAAACGATATTCTAATTCTGCTGCGATCGCTGTTGACCAAAATAACTTTAAAACTTGTAAATAAACGACAATTTTTTTCATAGTTTAAAATCAAGGCATCCATTCTACAATAATACTAAACTGACTATCTTTTTTTACCCGTGAATTTTGTTTTTCAATTTCCGTTGCCAAGCGAATTTGTTTAGTAATAGCATAACCAAAAGAAACATTAGTTACCCCAACTTCATCATCATCTCCAGGAGAAATAAATGTTTGAGAAAAAGACAGATCAGCAGCACCAGATCGAGATAAAGGAAAGATTATTTTACCACCAATATTAACCCCATCTTCTGAATAATTATTGGTACTAATAGAACGATAACCAACCACAGGAGCAACATTAACATAATAACCTAAAGGTAATAAATAATACTGTAAATTAACTCCTCCTGCGTCCCTTTTTCCAAAAGAAGTTTCATAGTCTCCACTAACAGTTAAACCGGTGCGACCAATAAAAATATCATTCACAGAAATATTAATTCCTCCATCGTGTTGAGTAGAAGGAAATTCCGCATATCCTATACCTATTCTAGTACGAAAACTAGGATCATGATTAATATCTTCCAAAACATTAGGAACCTCTTTCATCCATCGTTGTAAAACTGAACTATTATTAATAACTTCTGGGGGTAAATCAAGAGAATTTTCCGAACTAGAATCAGCCGTTTGGCTGTAAACAGGATCAACTATAGTAGAAAATGCTGTCAATATTATCACACAAGAAAAAGCCTTAAAATTTAACTTACTTTTCTGATAAAACATATTGAAAATAAAGTTTAGATAAAGGGTTTAACAATTGGACTTAAATTAACACAAAAGTCACCAACAGGTTGCAAGATAGCTTGACGACCAGTCCCCTCATTATAAGATAATTGAATCTGTAAATAATTTACAGGAAGATAAGATAACTTTTCAGGCCATTCAATAGCAGTAATACCCGGTAATGCTTCCCCTTCTTCCCAATATTGTTCTAAATATAATTCTGCCACTGCTTTCGGTTCGAGACGATACAAATCTAAATGATACAGGGGTAAACGTCCTTGATGATACTCATTAATCAAAGTGAACGTAGGACTAACAATAGCATCAGTTATACCTAAACCTTCTCCTATTCCTTGTACTAAGGTGGTTTTCCCTGCCCCTAAGTCCCCTTTAAGCAACAAAACAGACCCTTCAGGCAAATTTTGACCTAATTTCTGGCCAAGGGCTTTTGTTCCCTCAAAATTAGCTAATATCAAAACATTAGAGGGTCTCATCATCTTGTTTACCATGAATAAAAATCGGACTTCTTCGAGTAGGAAATTAAATCTTTGGTCATTTTTTCACTTCCAACTAACTTTATTTATTACTTTTTATTTTAATCCGTGACAAAATTATTACATCATTTATGTTGATAAAATTTTAAAGATTCCTCCTTCCTCACAATGACAATTATTAATTGTTAATTATTAAAGAGATTCTTCGTAGTTCGGAATGACACACAAAGATATAAAATCAGAATGACAATTATTAATTATCTATAGTATAAAAAATGTTGGTCACTTATGTTTGTACTTACACAACCAACACAACTAATAAGCGAGCAACAATTTTACTTAAATTAATATCAAAAAAGCCCTAACTTTGTTCTTCTTTTTCCATTTTCTCCTTAGCTTCTGCCACTCTTGCTTCAGCAGTTTTCATAACTTCCTCCATATTTTCTATTATTTCTCCTGGATGATTTTCTAGAATTTTAGTAGATAAAGCAATGCGATTTTTATACTCATCAATAGTCAAAATCATCACTTTAATTTCTTGATTATACTTAAACAAATGGTTCAAATCATCCACACGGGAACCACTAACTTGCGTAATATGTAAAAGTCCAGAAACCCCTTCAAAATCTACAAAAACACCATAAGGTTGAATTCTAGCAACCTTTCCACTCACTAATTGACCTACCTGTAACTTATCCATTCTCGCTGCTGCGATCGCCTTACGTTGGGAAAGAACTAATTTATTAGCAGCTTGATTAACCTCTAGGAAAGTAGCAGTTAATAATTGTCCCACTAATGAGTTTAAATCCTCTTTTTCCATGAGATGCGATCGGGGAATAAACCCTTGTAACCCTTCAACTTCGCCAACCACACCCCCTTTATTGGTTCGGGTGACACGCATTTGTACAGAATTACCCAATTCAGCGATTTCTTCCACATTTTCCCAAGCTTCCTTGAGTTGTAGTTGACGACGGGATAGTTTAACCTGTCCATCAGCGTTTTGTTCGCTGATCACAACAAATTCTCTTTCTTCATCAATGGGTAACATTTCAGCCAAGTTAGGACGAGACTGTAAATCAACTTCATTGATAGGAACAAATCCGGCAGACTTACCGCCTATGTCAATATAAGCTCCATCGTCGGTGTGCTGTATAATCTTTCCCCGAACCACTTGGCCTTTTTCGCATTTATAATCGTAGTCATCAAGGGCTTGAGTAAAGTCATCCATAGAAAAGGAAATTTGAGAACCCTTGGGGGAAGCGGAGTCTGAAGTCATAATCGTTAATGATAAGTAAAGACTGATTGATTGGCTAATACTTTGGCTGCATTTAAAACGCTTCCAGAAGCTATTTAGTTCACGGGCTGCCCGACCGCTACTAATCCTCGATCTCTCATAGGGTAACACAAGTTATGCTTTTTGCCGGGCCCAATCTAATACTAAATCCGGTTCTCAAACCTATCTTATATTCTAGAAGAGGCAGGGGGCAGGGGGCAGGAGGCAGAAGGGTTTTCAAGTTTTAAGCTATGCAATTTAACCTGCATTATTCATGAAGAAAAAACAAAACCTAAAAAATAAGAAATTGGCATCAAAAATTATTTTTTATGAAATGGATTTTTTAAAAATCGTGAATTCGGCTAATTCAATCACTAAAAACTAG
>NZ_JASJEB010000152.1 GCF_030064895.1 Crocosphaera sp.
TATTTCCCATTGGGAATCTGTTATATCTGACGGATAAGAACGTCTCTTCATAAAACTGTCATAAAAACTTATTCCATAGTTTTATAACCACAAATCTGTGCCGCCTAATTTCTTTATCTTTTCTTTACAAACAGTCTCTAAAGGATGATGTAGGTAATCTATTATGGTATGAAGTTCGAGTGGTTTATGAATTGAACAGAAAAAAATTATATTTTTACGATCAACCCCAAGATGTTATTGATCAATATATAGCAGAAGGAATTTGGAAAGAATTAAGAAAAATCATCAAAAAAACTTTACTACCTTACTAATTAAAAATTAAGAGTGAATCATGAAAAATTCTACTAGATTAAATTACTTAAAAGATATTTTAGAACTTCTCTATGAAAAATTAGGGGAGTTCCAAAAAGAGTTAGTTATGAACAGTAATCTATCTGCTAAATTTGAACTAAACCAACGTATCAAACGAGAAATTATTCCCTCAATTCGTAAATACGAGGCTGAATACTGGACACTTTACCCACAAGAGGAAATTATTCTTTCTGATGAAGAAGCAGAAAAGAAACTAATTGAGATAGAACCATCTTTGATATCTAGAGAAGAAAAATCCTTTAATGATTATCAGTTACAATCTATTTCTTTGCTGCAAGAGATCCGAGACAAATTAAATGAAAATCAAACAGCTTCACCAAAATTAAAGTTTGCTATTCCTTTACTTCTTCCTATAGCTTCTTATGAATTAGAGATAGAAACAGATGGTATGATGTATCAAATTTGGAAAAAACTTAAGGGAATATTGAGGAGGTAAAGATTGAATCTTAGAAAATATAAAAGCTTCAATTATCATCATTAATTATCCAATTTTCCTCGCACTAAAATCATTGTACTTTTAACCTGTTGAGCGATGTTTTTAGGAATATTGCCCTGCATCACTTGAGTTAATAACCCTTCTCTACTAACGCCCAACATAACCACGTCACAACTTTCGGACTCAGCCAAATGAACGATCGCATCAGTCACAGACTGGGAACGAATAGGAAGGGGAATAACAGGGCGTTCCAGTTCTTCTTTTAATTGTTTTGCCTTAGCTTCTAAAGATTGATAGTCAGGGGTCGGTTGATGGGGAGAAAACACCTGACATAACCAAATAATAGGGGAACGAGGACGAGTATATAATTGGGTCAACCCGGGTAATAATTCTATGGCCCGCTTTGCATTGGGACCACCAGCAACCGGAATCAACCAAGTGGTATCTTTATCTAAACTGTGGGGATAAGATTCTTCTTCTTGTCCCAATTTAATTATTACTAACTCACAAGTCGCCTTACGAATTAAAATATCAATTACCGGTCCAAAAACACTGCCAGGAGTCTTATTATTCGGGTTCCATTCTAAGACCATGAGATTTATATGTCGTTCTCGAATGGTATCTAAAATAGCTTGGGCGCGATCGTGGGCAACACGAATTTGAGTATGAACAGAAATCTGATGTTGACGGCCTAATCTTTCTGCCCTTTGTAATAATTGACGACTATGTTGAGTAATCACAGGAGTTTGTGCAGGATCGCTATGTTTCGGAATCGTTATCACTTCCAAACATTCGATTTCTTGGTTTTGTTGTTCGGCGATCGCTGCACTAATTTTAAACAAAGAACTAGCTGTATTAGCATTTGTCAAGGGTAATAAAATGCGACCCACTCCCACTAAAGGGGCCCGAGTTTGATAAGCAATATAGGAGGGATCGGGAACCACTTCATTAATAGTGGTATCATCTCCTTGTAAGTGGTTGGCTTCGATGCGAATAATATCCGTTCGGGTGATAATTCCTACTAATTTACTCCCTTCTGTCACAGGAAGACGGGAAAGTTGATAACGGTTAAGCAGGTATAAAACATCGCTTAAAGAAGCCTCTGCTTGCACTGTAATAGGTTTTAGGGTCATAAATTCCCATAAAGGGGTATATCCTGGCACTTTCTTCAATTTGGCCAGATCCGTTTGCGTGACAATCCCCACTAATTTACTTTCAGACAAGACCGGAAACCCTCGATGACTCGAGGTAGACATCGCTTGTATCACTTCATCCAGGGTGAAATCGCTGGATAAGGTTTCCACCTGAGACTGCATTACTTGTGAAGCTGTTAATTTGGAGAGAAAATCCTGTCCTGTAGCCCCCTCATTGATATAAATACCCCTAGCCTTTAACATATGTTCGTAGAGAGAACCCTTGGAAACACTTTCGGCCACAATATAAGAAACCGCACAAGTAACCATTAAGGGTAAAACAATATTAAAGTCCGTATTTAATTCAAAGACAAAAACGATGGCAGTAACCGGAACCCTAACCACTGCGGTGAAAAATGCCCCCATTCCTGCCAGTGCATAAGTAGACTCTGTGCCAGTGCCGGTGAAAAACTCTTCTAAATCTCCCACTAAATACCCTAACGCAGATCCCAATACCAACGCCGGACCGAATAAACCGCCGGGGGTATTGGCACTATAGGCCAAAATGGTCAGGAAAAAATGAGCTACAAAGGCCAATAAAATGCGACTCCATTCTAATTCCCCTTGTACTAAATCAATACGTAGTCCTGTATTATCTCGAAAGAAAGGGGGTAGCATGGCAATAATTAGACCCGAAGCCATTCCCATTAAGCCAATACGCCAGGATAAAGGTAAATTAAGGTATTTTTGTATTTTGACGCTTAGTAACAGTCCCCGATTAAATAACGCCCCTAATATTCCTGCTAATATGCCTAGCAGTAGATAAAAGGGAATTTCTGAGGCAGAGAAGGCAATATCCGGCAGTTCCAATAAAGATGAGGGAAAATTAAAAGTAGAAGATTGTAAAATTTGGGAGACAACCGCCCCAGTAAAGGAAGCCACGATCGCCGTTTCCAGGGTTAACCCTGAAACATCTCGCATTAACTCTTCAATCACGAATAACACCCCGGCGATGGGGGTGGTAAAACCGGCCGCCAGTCCTGCTGCTGCCCCGGCTGCGATCATTTGTCGTCGATGTTCCGGGGAGGTGGGAACCCAACTACTCAGTTGCGCTGCTAAAGCTGCCCCAATATGTACCGTTGGCGCACGACGGCCTAAGGTTAAACCACCCCCTAACACCAAAATAGTGCCGATTAATTTAATCACTGCTACCCGTAAAGATAGGGGAACCGGATACCGTGCTAAAGAGGCTTTTACCTGCGTCATACCGCCTCCTGTAGCTGTGGGAGAGAGGGTTTCGATCAGCCAACCGGCCAAATAACCGAAAATCAGTCCTCCCAAAGGTAGCACCACTATGCCACCAAATTGATTGGCCAAGGCGACACGCTGACCCCCTAACCAACCCACTCCTTGTTTGAGAATTAAGGCTGCGATCGCCGATAAAACTCCAATTAAGCAAGCTTCTACCAAAGCATAACGGGTATCAGTGGCATTGAGAGCAAATGATTTGAGCCAGCGATTAAAACGTTGAAATATTAAATGAGGCCCCATGAATTACCAAGATCACTCCAGTCTCTGTTGATCATAGAAGATATTTTAGGGGGAGAAGGTAAAATCCTCTATATTTTTTATTGTTACTTATAGACTTCAAAATGTTATTTATTGTCTGTAGAATTATTGTCTACTATGATCGGAAAATAATTTATGTGAAACACAAAAGCAATTCAGATATTAGAAAACGTTTTGGCCAAGCCATCAGGAGACGGAGAAGGGAATTAGACTTTTCTCAAGAAGAATTGGCAGAAAAGTCTGAACTTCATCGTACCTATATTTCAAGTATCGAAAGGGGAAATCGTAACCCGTCTTTAGAGAATATTAAAAAACTGGCTGATGCACTAGATATATCTGTTGCTGCTCTTTTCGTAAATTATCATATTGAGGAAGATTAGTGACTGATTTAGAATTAGGTTTAGAAGCGGAGAGTCTACTCCCATTTGTTCAAAATGCGCTCACTTTATCTACTTCTGACTTAAATAAATTGACAGAAAGATTATGGTGTTTTTCATCATCTTTACGACAACCGAAAAAAGATGATGCTTCTTGTAATAAAACTCCATTGTTTAAACGTTGGGATACGGATTCAAAAACCAGTCATCTGAGTTCAGATGATCCGAGATATTGTTCTGAACAAGACTGTAAAAAAATAATAGGAAAATTATTAGCATTATTATTAGAAAGTCATGGAATTGATAATTTACCATCAGAAGCTGCCGTTATAGCAGGAAGCTTATTAAATAGAGAAATAAAACTAAATAGTCTTCGATGTGTTAATACGCAAAAAAAGATTTCGGTCAACGATATAAAATTAGCAATTAAATACACAACATCACGGTTAGGAAAATATGAAATCCCTATTTCTTATATTAGAGAACTCAACAAAGGAGGTAAGCATACTCATAGTAATATTGGTTGGATGAAACCATTACATGTCAATTATGGACTGAGAGAGTCTTTAAAACACTATTTAACTAATAATCTTAATATTAACCGTAAAACAATTAACAATGTACTAGATAAAATTCAAGTTAAAGCTTATTGTACGGATAAAGCGACAATACCTCCCTATTATTCAAACAGAGACTTTAGATGGGCAACATGGACTAATGGAATTCAATATGCTTCCCATTACCAATGTGCAATGATTGAGTTAGAATTGATGTCACAATTATATGAATTTAGAAATGCTCCCAGATTAGATAAAAATTTAATATCAGAAATTCAAAAAATTAGACAAAACTTAATTTTAGTAGATGGAAGAAAATGCTTTATTACAGGAAAAATATTAAATTTTGATGAGTACATCGATGCTGCTGTTAATCCAAAAAGTGGCAAATCAAGATATCATGTCGGCCATATTTTACCTTTAACAAGAGGAGGGAAACACTCCTATAATAATATCGCTTGGGTTAGTGATGATGGTAATCGGATTCAAGGTAATGATACCATAGAAGAAATTGAATCAAAATTAGTTGACGCAGTAGAATATCATCTTAGACGAGATATGGAGTCTGTCATTATTCCTGAAATCTTTAACGAAAAAGTTAAAACATTATGGCATTTATTAAATGATGTTAGGGAGAAGTTAGGAAAGAAAAAAATCGATTGGTAAGGTGTAGAAACAATAATCAAACTCTGTTTGTTTTAGTTTTTTGCGACTAAATCAATACAAGCTTTTCTTGCTAATTCTCTAGCTTCGATTCGCTCTTCAATCGACTTTTTAACCATTTCTATAACTCGTCCTAAAACGTTTTTATTTTTTGGAACTGGTAATACTAATTCTCTGATTCTATCTCCTAAAGAATCTATGATATCTTGGGTGAAACATTTTGCTTTGATCTGTTTACGAACGGGTTCAGATGTTAAAGCGACTAACAAAAAATAAGGAGACAGTTTAGAAGTATCCATAACTCTTAATTTATAAATATGGCTTTGATATATAATTTTGGTATCATATTTAGTAATAAATCCGCAGGTTCCTATTAAATAGGAACCATCTTTAACCATTAGAATATCATTTTCTTTAACATCTTGTTTATACGAAAGAGAATTATAAATATCTTCACTGATACAATGTTTAGGATCTCTTTTAATTTCCCAATTAGAAATATCTGTTGTTCTAACAAACGGTATTATACCCGTTCCATAAGCAAGTTTTCCAACTTCATCGCCAGTTTTAACTTGTATTAAACCTGAATCAATCATGTCTCCTAATTTGATTAAATCATGGGTTTCTTGTAGTTTGAATAGTTCATTTTTAACTTCTGGATTATAATATCGAGGTGAAAAAACATAATTTTTAACTTCATCTGAATCAATTATATATCCTAAAAGGGTGTCTTCATTCAGTTGATTATCAATATATTTTTGATATTTAGTTGAAATTTTAGGAAGATCATCTTGGTTAATTTGTCTTCCACGACTATCATTTCCACACCATTTCGCTTCTGCCATAAAAATTTTATGTTTATTTTTATTTAGTTGATTTTTAAATTTTTTATACATCAATAATAAACAAGTTTTTGTATGAGTTCCCCCTTTTCCAGATACCTTAAATAAAGATTCTGGCATTCCAATCACTGCTTTTATCTCTGCTTTTTCCTGGATATAGTTCATAACATATCGATAACTTTTGCTAGAAATTAAACTTTCAGGAATAACTATCCCTATTCTTCCTCCAGGTTTTACAAGAGAAATACATCTTTCTATAAAAAGAACTTGCGGAGGAACAGAAGATTGTAAAGTATTAAATTTAGTAAACCTATTTTTACTTTTATCAAAATGCCATTTATATCCTAAAATAAATCCTGCTTTTGTTTCCTCGTTAGCTGCAATTATTTTACTTCCAAAAGGGGGATTTGCTAAAACAACATCGAAAGTACCTAGTTTTTTTTCTAACGGATTATTAAAATTCCAAGCTAAAGAATCTGTACAAAATACATTAGATAAATCAAGGGATATTAGTGATAATCTTGCTGAAGCTAAACGAACTAAATATTCATCTTTGTCTATCCCAAATAAATAATTTTTAACTTGTTCCTGCTTGATTCCATAACCAATCAGATGACGAGCAGCAGCATTGAGAAAACTTCCAGCACCACAGGCTGGATCAATAATAGTTTCTCCTGGTTGTGGATTAACAATTGAAACTAATAATTCTACAGCATTTTGAGGGGTAAAAAATTGTCCGTGTTGACCTTTGGACAGTGAACCACAGAAAATTTCATAAGCATCACCAAAAGGATCTCTACTAAGATTATTAATATCAAGATTCTCCAAGGTCTGATCAAGATAAATAAGATTAGATGAATCAAGTTTGAATTCATCTTCTGAATCAAAAATATTAGGTAAAATAGAACGGAGATAGTGAAAAGTTTTTTTGTACTCTTTTGGTATGTCTAATGTATGTAATTTTTTGTTATGCTCTTTAATATAAAGCTTACATAACATACATTTAATTACTTCTTCAAGTAAAACTTCATCTCTTGTTGCACCAATAAACTGACCAGCTAAATAATTACGAATTTGTTGTAGTGTATCTTTATAATTTAATGGTAGACATAATTGTGTTGAGTAGTTTTGTTGATTCAATTTTTGTGATCTCCTTGAGATAAAAATTAAAATGATTAAGATTAAGCCAATATAGTAAGTTAAAATTAACTATTCATGATTAATAATTAATCATTCCTCCGTATCATCAAATAATAATTCTTCTAAGATGATTTGCATTTGTTCATCTTCAGGAGATACTAACTCTACTTTTCCCAGTAAATTGTATTTCGCTAAAAAAAGTAAAGGAGATAAAGGAGTATAAATAGAATATTTATGTTTGTTATGATAAAAATCTGTTAAAAATTGCAACTCTTCTGAGTCTATGGATGGCTCATCTTTGTCTAATTCTAACGTAAGAACACCATCATCTTCTATGGGAGGTAATTCTCCAGTTAAAGTGAGGGTAAAAGCTGTTAATTTTAAGGTTAAATCTAATTCAGCTAAAACTGCTTTAGCGTCGGCAAAAATTTCCTCAATTTCTTTAGTATCTTCTAATAAAACAGCATTACTAATTTCATCACTGTCATTACCGTCTTCCTCCTCACCATCCCAAGATAGAATGACCACAGGAACATCGACAGGCATTAATAAGAGATAAGTTCCATCATTTCCTTCAATAGCGTTTTCTATGTAACAATGGAGGGTCAAACCCTTTTCATCAGCTAGAGTAACACGATCGATATCTTCGTAATCCCTTTCTTGATTGTATTCAAAAGATGACATGGTTTTAAATAGGACTGCGATTGCATTAGAATATCACACATTGTCATCAAAAATTGACTCCGATGATTAAAGTTGCCAGTCTAACCATTTATTTTTTTGTAAATACTCAAAACTAGCCACATCCGTCAAATTATACTGCAAAGGGGTCAGAGTTATATAATTTTGTTGAATTGCTTGTACATCCGTGGGAATATTAGCTGGTAGATGAATATGATCCGGTTGTTCTATTTCTGTGACTAATTCTCCTGCTAACCAATAATAGCTTTTTCCTCTAGGATCAAGACGTTTCTCAAAGTTCTCGATATAGCGACGTAACCCTTGACGGGTCAAGATGACTCCTGCGATCGCATCGGCGGCCACTGGAGGAATATTAATATTAAGTAGGGTACTGTCAGCAAGGGGATGATCCTGTAATTCTTGGATCAAACGTACAGCAAAATCAGCCCCAGGTTGGAATTGACGGGAGGAAAAACTGGCTAAACTCATGGCAATACTAGGAATTCCTTCGATAATACCTTCCATTGCCGCCGAAACTGTCCCTGAATACAACACATCTGTCCCTAAGTTAGAACCATGATTTATCCCTGCAACGATAAAATCCGGTGGGGAGTCTATTAGGGTACTTAGGGCTAATTTCACACAGTCTGAAGGAGTCCCAGAACAAGACCAAGCGGTGATCTTGGGGTCAAAAAAGTCTTCTACTATTTCGGCCCGAATGGGTTGATGAAGGGTTAAACCGTGACCAGTGGCCGAACGTTCGCGATCGGGACAAACTACAGTCACATCATGGCCTGCTTGGGCTAAGGTATTGGCTAAGGTGCGAACACCTAAGGCAAAAATGCCATCATCATTACTGATTAATATCTTAATGTTAGAAGGATTAGTCATTGTATTTCTTATATTGAAGACCCCAACAAAAATTATGCCCCAAGAATGTACATTCTTGGGGCGACTTATTATATACCAGCCTTATATATAGGTAGCTGATGGCTTTTATTCAATGACTTCATTGTAAATTTATGTTGCGCAGTCTTAGCATTTTTTTATATTTTCTTTAGATTTGCTGTGCATAATTTGTTTCAAATCACTATTTCATGGGAAAAGTGGGGTTTTCCCTTTAGTTGTCTTGGGGTAAACTTTTGTATACTTATCATTCACAAAACTTTATACAACCAGAAATTTTCAGAGAAGTGGAAAGATTAAGTACAAAAGGAGGGAACAAAAATAGAGATATATAGTCTTTTAGATAATATATGGTTGATTTATTGAATATTTATTGGTGTTTAACTCTTGTTAAGTCTAGCTTTAACCGTTATTCTTCTTCAGAGATTTATCCCACTTGAAAAATACGAAAAGAGTTCCACTTATTTCCACTTTATACCACTTATGATAATCGCTAAAACCCTGAATATACTTGGTTTTTGGGACTGACATCACCCTTAAGCACCTCATAAGATAAGGGTAACAAGAGGACAAGGGGTCAAACAAATGTTAAACAACACCACCAACAACACCGTTATTATCCGTAACTACATTATTCTTACTGCTACTGTTATGTTTGCTGCTATGGGTTTAACCGATACATTTTTAGCCCCCACACGAGCGGGACAACAAGATCGTCTCAACAACTACGGACAAGTGGTCAGTGCTGGACTGGTTTCCTACTCCCGAACTTTAGGACGTTAATCAAGTTTGTTTGGTTTCCTCTTGCAAAATCCCCGTTATTATATATAGTATGGGGATTTTTTATATTTTGATATTTATTTTTCCTGTGATTATTATTAAAAACTATTCTAAATCCCATTACTTTCCTAATCATACTGCTTAGTTTTATATACTAATAAATAAGTAATATATATCTTCAACTATTGATGGTAATATCCCTCTTCTGTCACTTTCCGCAAATCTGACGAATTTCCGTCATTACAGACAACGACACTCAACGAAAGAATCAGGTTTTGATACCCATTTTTCGGAGTCTGACAGAAGAGGGATATCATATTACACTGTAAAAAAGTTCATAAGTTAATTATGATTAATCCAGATATTATCTTCTCTCAACAAAAAGACCAACTTGTAAGGCTACTTGATAAAGCGGGCATCTTAACTGAGAAACTTCAAAGTTCTCAGGTACTGCTTGAAGAGGCGGAAAATCTGAAGAAGACTGTTGAAATAGTCAGAAAGAGATGCAACGAAAATATGTTTGATATTCTCCTTGTTGCTCCATTCCAATCTGGAAAGTCAACAACGGTTAATGCATTGGCTGATGGAAGAGAAGTTTCTCCAAGAGGATTAGGTGGGGGCGGAGTTAAGACCAGTGCTTGTATTGTTAAGGTACAAAGTATTGTAGAAGGAGAAGAAAAGGCAATCATCAAATGGAAAGATGATGAACAACTTTGTTATAGTATTGATGATTTTTTAGGAGCAACTTTACGACAAGAAAACCTTGATTTAAGTCAAATATATGAGTTATCTAAAAGTGAGATAGATCCGTTAAAGAGAGAAGAGTATAGACGAAACTATTTTAACCAGATAGATTTTATCAGAAATCACGAAGTGAAAATTAAATTAAAAAATAAGCTAAAAAATGAGGTAGATATTTATAACAATGACCGTTCAAATTACGGAAGGAATAAATTTGATCAATTAAAATTTGCGTCGTCCATACTGAATTTTTTTGATCGTCAAGATTTAATCGTTCTGAAGAATAAACAAGATTTTTCGTTAGACGAAATCCAAGATATTAGAGACTGTTTGTAAAAAGAAAATGAAAAGACTTTTTTAAAAAATCATCCCTAATAAACCTATGAGAAGTTTATTAGTTTTTAAGAATGGAGGAAAATTAATAGTGGGGAAGCCAGGTCAGAAATTTGG
>NZ_JASJEB010000052.1 GCF_030064895.1 Crocosphaera sp.
GGAATCTGTTATATCTGACGGATAAGAACGTCTCTTCATAAAACTGTCATAAAAACTTATTCCATAGTTTTATAACCACAAATCTGTGCCGCCTAATTTCTTTATCTTTTCTTTACAAACAGTCTCTAAGACTTGGAGTAAAAACAGAGTCGATGCTAACCCTAACCCTGGTGACGTGGAAATTTGGGACTTAGTGAATCCTGGTAGCGGTTGGGTTCATCCCATACACATTCATCTGATTGATATGCAAATGCTTTCAAGAAATGGTGTACCACCTCGTCCCTATGAACAGGGTTGGAAAGATGTTTTCCATCTGGGAGAATTTGAAACCGTTCGTGTCGTTGGCCGTTTCGGACGACGGGATGAGTCAGAGTTTGGAGAATTTATCAAAGGAAAATTCATGATGCACTGTCATAACTTAGTCCATGAAGATCATTCCATGATGACTCAATTTGAAGTGGGAGAAGGAGGAACCGACCCCATTACAGGAGATCCGGCTAAACCAGTTGAACAAATGTTACCTCTCTAAATTATTATCAAAAATGCTCCTCATATAAGAGAGGAGCATTGTTTTAATTACCATAAAGTTCCTCATCAAATTTTTCGATCGCTTTCATATTGTAACGATGGGGAGGATTAGGGTAAGTTACTTTTGACTTTTGTTTGGGGGTTTTAATAGAGGTTTCTTTCTTAGTTTGAAGAATACTCTTCTTTGACTCGGTTTTGGACGATGGGACAACGGTTTCTGTTGTCTCGGAAGATTTGACTGGTTGTGCTGAGTTTTCTTGTGCTAAAACAATAGTTGTATGAAAAACGCTTCCTAGTATGAGCAACATCAGGACAACTAGCCGAATGATATACCAACTCAATAGGGCTAACACGGCTTTTCTCTTAAAGTACTAATTCTATCCTAGCATCTTAACCTGGATTTCTAACAAAAGAAGAACTATTAAAGAACTTTCATTCCGAGGTACGAGGAATCTCTTTAACGTCCTAACCATAATACGTAGTGCTATAACAAAAGGCTTGTTGTTCATAAATATAATTATACCTCCCCATTCATAAAACAGGGAGGTATAAAATTAGTTATTGAACTGAAGAAAAAACAATTACAGTTGCTTAACTTCAGACACTAACTTAGACACCATATCTTGTGCGCTACCAAACAACATCATGGTTTTATCTTCGTAGAATAACTCGTTATCTACACCAGCAAAACCGGTACTTAAACCACGTTTAATAACGATGGTATGATTAGCTCGATCCACTTCTAAGATAGGCATTCCAAAAATAGGACTACTTTGATCAGCCCGTGCAGCAGGGTTAACCACGTCATTAGCCCCAATAACCAAGGCAACATCAGTCTGTTCAAACTCAGGGTTGATGTCGTCCATATCGTGCAACTGGTTATAAGGAACGTTAGCCTCAGCTAATAAAACGTTCATGTGACCCGGCATCCGTCCGGCAACGGGGTGAATAGCATATTTAACTTCAACGCCCATTTTTTCCAGTTGGTTAGCCAACTCTCTGACGGTGTGTTGTGCTTGCGCTACTGCCATACCATACCCAGGTACAATGACCACAGAACGGGCATAACCTAACATCATCGCCCCTTCTTCAGGATCGATGGAATGTACAGTTTTATCAGTACCATCACCAGAACCTCCGGCTACAGTTCCTCCGGCACTACCAAAGGCACCGAATAAAACGCTAAGTAAAGAACGGTTCATGGCTTTACACATGATTTCCGTTAAGATGATACCGGATGCACCCACCAACGCACCAGCGACGATGAGCATATTGTTCATTAAGATGAAACCAGCAGCACTCGCAGCTAAACCTGAGAAGGAGTTTAACAGGGAGATAACTACGGGCATATCGCCACCACCGATAGGTAGTACGAATAAGACCCCAAATACTAAGGATAAACCTACTAAACCTAAGAAAACTGTTGGGTTAGCTGGGTTAATGAAGAGGTAAACACTTCCTACGATGAAGGATAAGAAGAGTAGAATATTGAAGGGTTGTTGTAGGGGAAAGGTAACAGGAGAACCACTTACTAACCCTTGTAACTTAGCAAAAGCTAGTAAACTACCTGTTAAGGTTACACCACCGATAAACACCCCTAAAATGCCTACTAAGGTAGCATCAAAAGGAATGCCGTTCCCTGCGTCTAATAACCGCCAAAACTCACCAACGGCAACTAAGGCACTAGCTGCACCCCCTAAACCGTTGAAAATACCCACCATTTGGGGCATGGCAGTCATAGCAACTTTTTGAGCCGTGATCGCTCCAATAATAGAACCGATGATCACTCCTACAAGAATCATCTGGTAGTTGATCACGGACTGGTTAATGAGTGTAGCAATAATAGCAAAGAACATCCCTACGGCAGCAATAATGTTGCCTCGGCGGGCGGTTGCGGGTGATCCTAACTGCTTTAAACCGACAATAAAGAGGGCCGCAGCGACTAAATAAGTGAGTTCGATGCCGGTGGTTAAACCTGACAGAACATCAGTACATAAAGTATCGTTCATTGTTAATTATGCTCCCTTTTTCTTGAACATTTGCAACATCCGGTCGGTTACCAAGAAACCACCAACCACGTTAACCGTTGCTAAAACAACAGCTACTAACCCTAAAATGACGGTAATATTCCATTCTTGGGGTCCGGCAATGAGAATAGCCCCAACCACAGCAATACCAGAAATAGCATTGGCCCCAGACATGAGGGGAGTGTGTAGGGTGGGAGGCACTTTGTTGATCACCTCAAACCCCACAAAAGAGGCTAAGACGAACACTACTAAACCTATTAATAATCCAGTTGTCATTGATAATATATACTCCTGAGTTGTATCAGTTACCAGTTATCAGTTACCAGTTAAGTTTATTTCTCACTGTTCACTGTTCACTGCTCACTGTTTTATGCTTGAACTAAGGTAGCGAGGGCTTTTTTAACCCGTTCGTTGCGGACTTCTCCTTCGTAGGTAACGCAGGTTCCGCTTACGATGTCGTCTTCAAAGTTGAAGTCAATGGCACCGTCTTTAACTAAATATTTCACCAAGGTTAAGAGGTTTTTGGCGTATACTTTACTAGAGTCTACGGGTAAGGTTGAAGGTAAGTTTAACGGTCCAATAATGGTGACACCGTTGTAGTAAACGTCTTTACCGGCTTCGGTACAAGCACAGTTACCACCCTGTCCGGCTGCTAAGTCCACGATCACAGCCCCTGAACTCATTTCACCTACCATTTCCTCGGTGACGATCAAGGGGGCGCGTTTGCCTTGTACTTGGGCGGTGGTGATGACTACATCAGATTTTTTAATATGTTCGGTTAGAACTTGACGAATTTTCTCTTGTGTGCTTTGACCGACTTCTTTGGCGTAACCCTGACTGGTGGCTGTGTCTTCTTCGATGGGTATCTCAATAAATTTTGCCCCGACACTTTGCACCTCTTCTTTAACCGCAGGGCGTACGTCAAAGGCTTCTACTACTGCCCCTAAGCGTCTAGCGGTTGCGATGGCCTGTAACCCGGCTACACCTGCACCGATAACTAAGACTTTGGCCGGGGGAATGGTTCCGGCGGCGGTTGTCATCATGGGGAAGAGACGAGGCAAGGAAGCGGAAGCGATTAAGGCTGCTTTGTAACCTGCTATATTAGCCTGAGATGACAGTGCATCCATACTTTGGGCGCGACTGGTACGGGGAATCATCTCCATACTAAAGGCGTTTATTTTCCGTTGGGCCAAGGCTTGAACCTGTTCGGGGTTGCCCAAGGGGTTGAGGAAACTGATCAAGGTTGCACCGGTTTTTAACCAGTTCATTTCCTCTTCTCCTTCTTGTTCCCCAGGTGGGGCAACTTTGAGGAGGATATCAGCAGACTCCCATAGTTCTTTGGCGGAGTTGACAATAGTGGCCCCGGCTGCTTCGTATGCGCTATCGGTAAAATGCGCGCCTTGGCCTGCCCCAGACTGTACCAATACTTCAAACCCTAGCTTAATAAAGCGGGCGACAATATCAGGAACGAGGGCAACTCGCAATTCTCCTAAGTCACTTTCTTTTGGAACTGCGATTTTTAGCATATTGAACCTTCCTTGTTTTTGTTTATGGGTTAAAAGTTTGTTGTTAGTATTTTCAGGGTTATTAACGGGTTAAGAGGAAACCTTAAACTCTTCTTTGTTTTTGCTTCACAATTGTTAAGTGTGATGACTTAATTGGATGAAGCTTTGAGTTGGCTTTGGTCATGGTTTGAGTGAGCATTGGTTGACAAACTGATAACCTTTGATATTGAGAGCGTTATTAACCCGATACTTCTGAGATAGCCTAATTCTGCTTTTTATTTAGTTTAAGCTAGGTTTTTGCAACCCCTTGAAAACTTAATCAATTTTTAACTGTGTATTTTGTTACCAATTATCAATCATCTTTGAGCCTAACTAGATTAGATTATAATAATCTTTAATATCAAAATTTGATGATAATTACCGTAAACTTAGTAATCAATAAAAATGAACCGACTTGAGTTACCAGTAGAATATAGCTTTGATATTGATAGTAATTTGGTCATTGCTACTGTACCAGACTTAAATTATATATCTTCTTTTGGCAAAGATTTTGCAGAAGCGGAAAAAAATGTCATTGAAGCTGTTTTGGCTTATTTAGAAGCATTAAAACAAGACAATTTACCAATACCTGATTTTCCTAAAAAATCATCTGCAACTATGTTATTGATTGAATTAGTATTATGAGTGATCGCTTATCATCTATTACCTCAAAAAAGGCTCCCAAGAAACTAAAAAAAGCAGGATTTAGTAAACATCACCAACGGGGAAGTCATTTAGTTTTAAAACATCCTGATGGTCGAATGATTGTTCTCCCAATTCATAACAATGATATTCCTAAAGGGACATTCTATAATATTATTGTCCATCAAGCTAAGTTAAGTATCGATGAATGGAATAATATTTGAATTCAATTTATAAGCTTAATTTTTTTAAGATAATGATTTATTTTTATACTTATTTAAACCCCGTTGTTAACTACAGGGTCTTATCAAAGCTATTTTTTACACGAGAAGCTATTTCTTCGGGTTTTCCTGATAGGGGAAAGACTAAAACACTATCAATGTTTTTATTATTAGCTAATTCTTGGAGACGGTGTAATTGTTGATCTGTGATAGCAATACCATCGTATTTTTTAGCATAGTTTACTTCTGCATTAAAATTGTTTTCGTTATATGCTTGAATAAAAACTCTATCTACTGACCAATTCTCCCAGTCAGCAGCAAAGTATTTTTTTGACCAATAAGGGTTATGATGACTAATATCAAAACTAACTGAATTATTAGCTTTTTTTACTTCTGCAATCATCTTCTGGGTAAATTTAGTTAACTTAGCTGTTCGATCAATTTTTCCTGGTAATTCTGCATGATAACCTAAATAATCATCCCATTGTACAGCATCAATTTGAGGATATTTTTTAACAAATTCTACTACAATATTAGTGAAAAAATTTGCAATTTCTGGCACTTCTACATCTAAAACATAATGTTCAATATTACTATAGGTTCTATCTACTCCAGGAACTAACCATTTATTGGCGATCGCTTTATCAAAAATTGGACTATTTTTATCAATTTTTATCCCTTTTTCAAAATAAGCATGAACTTCCATCCCCTGTTTATGTGCTTCATCAATTAACCAATTTAACCATTGGGGATTAAAGTAATTCGGACAACTATTATAGCCTAAAGTTTGCTGCATAACTTCACTCTTATACATGGTACAACCATTACCCCAAACACCATGAATAATTGTATTAAATCCTTGGCTTTTATAATATCTTACTCGTTGCCTAATGGTTGCTTCATTGGCATTATTTGTAACTTGATAGCGACTTAAATAAATTCCTCTAATTTTTTTCTTTTCCCAAGGTGTTAATGTCTTTTTTTTACTATTATTTACTTCAGGTTTAATTGTTTCAGATGCCGTTTTTTGTGGGCTATTATTAGTTATTTTAGGTTGGTTTTCAGGTGCTTTTATAATTGGATTTTTTGGGTTTGAATATGAAGTTGATGGGGAGGAATTAGGATTTATTGGTTCAGTTTTAACTTGTTTACTTGGTATGATGGTGTTTTCTTCGGTCTTTTCCATAGGAATGGGTAAATTAGGATACTTTTCTAATAATTGAATCATCACTGGATTATTAACAATAAAATTGGGTAAAAGATAATCATTTTTGACAAAAAACCACCAATAACCACCACCAATAATGCTTGAAACAATAAATAGTTCTACTAAACAACCAAAATCAAAAAGACCAGAAGATTTCTTATTATTAGACATAATTCAAAGTCTCTAAATTTATACAATATACCTAGATTATATCAATACCTATATATGATCAGTATCTTATGAATTAAAAAATATGTTAAACTATCATTAAATTTATAGTCCTTTTTCAATTATTAATTTTATTATGATCTTTAGTTAAACTCGATTGTCTGATTAATTTACATGAGAAGAAAATATTTTTTAGCCTTAATATTAACAAGTTTCATAACAGCTTGTAGCACATCTGGTTCTAATCAACAAGATTATCCTAAAGTTACTTTAACTATATCGGTTGCTGCTAGTTTACAAGATGCTATGAAAACATTAAAGACTATTTATCAACAAGAAAATCCAAATATAGAGATTATTTATAACTTTGGTTCTTCCGGTTCTTTGCAACAACAAATAGAACAAGGTGCGCCAACAGATGTCTTTATTTCTGCTGCACCTAAACAGATGAATGTTCTAGAAAAAAGAGGCTTGATCTTAACAGAGACTCGTCAAGATTTATTAGAAAATAATCTGGTTTTAATTATGCCAAAAGATAGCCAAAAATCTGTAAAGTTTGAAACCTTATCTACTGAAAATTTAGATAAAATTGCTTTAGGAAATACAGAAAGTGTACCGGCTGGAGAATATGCAAAACAGGTTTTAAACTCATTAAAAATATACGATACATTAAGACCAAAATTAGTCTATGGCAAAAATGTTCGTCAAGTTCTTTTTTATGTAGAAACAGGTAATGTTGATGCTGGAATTGTTTATAGTACCGATGCCAAAATATCTGATAAAGTAATAGTAAAAGACACAGCCCCAGAAAATTCACATTCTCCTATAATATACCCTGTAGCTGTTGTAAAAGACAGTAAAAATTTGGAAAAAGCTAATGATTTTATTGATTTTATATTATCAGAAAAAGCTCAATTAGTATTTCAAGAGTATGGGTTTACACAACCAAAAAGTTAAGATGCTATACTTATTTTATTGTACAGTTATAAGTATCTAAATATAAATAACTTTTACCCAAAATATTGATCAACAGGCTTAAAAATTGTTATTGTATAGGGAGTAAAGATTACAGTAACAGAACTGTTCCTTACTCCGTTATGATAATTCTTTCATCAATAATTCTTGCTTGGAAACAAGATTAAATTACAAAAAGCTCGATCACACTGGCTAAAACCATAGCAAAAATACCTACTTTAAATAAGCCATTTAATTCATTATCATTAGTAGTAGTTACTTGATTGTCACTACCCTGTAAATGGCCATAAACGTTAACTGCTCCCATCATAAAGAATAATAAAGCCAATAAGCTCATTCCTTCATCTTTTTTCTTGTTGGAAATAGTAGCTTTAGTGTATTTATACTTATTCATAACTCCTCACTCCATAAGTATCCATTAGCAAAAGGGTTTAACGCCCTCCCTAACAATATGTTAACAAATGTAAAATGTTATGACAAGTAATTGACAAAATATGAATTAAATGGTAAGCAGGCAATAACCAAACATTGAACATTGAACATTTTGGTTTCAAGCCTCTCCCTTTAGGGAGAAAGAAGTTTGGGAGAGGTTTCAAGCCTACTTCCAAACGAATGATAAATGATAAATGAAATGACTTCTATAGGCAAAATAGGTGAAAAATTCGTGGCTCAATGGTTAACTTCTCAGGGTTGGCAGCTTTTAAATGAGCGTTGGAGATCGCCTTGGGGTGAAATTGATTTAATTGCTCAACAACTTGACATTAACACGGTTATTTTTGTTGAAGTCAAAACAAGAAAAAGTAGCAATTGGGATCACGGCGGTATTTTAGCAGTGACCCCACAAAAACAGGCTAAAATTAGGCAAACAGCCAATTATTTTTTAGGAGAATATCCTCACTTTTCTAATTTTATTTGTCGCTTTGATGTCGCTTTAGTTCATCATAAACCTTGTCATCAGATATGTTCTCAAAACAATGATTTTATTATTAATTTGGGTAAACCTATCCAATGGCAAGGTTATCAGCTAACTTTATTAGATTATATTGAAGCTGCTTTTTAGGTTCCTATTTTACTCTGATTAATTGTTAATTATTTGGGGTTTCTTCTGGTTGAGTTTGAGTTTCAACTGGTTTTTGACGTGGTTTAGGAACTGGACGAGGTTGATAATGTTTAAAGTGTTGATAGACAGTTCTAGAAATGTCTTGAATGAGATGACGACCTGCTACATCATTATAGGCTCGTTCAGCAAAAACTGCTCCAATATAACGCTTTCCCGTGGGCATATCAATAATACCAGCATCCCCAATAATTGTGCCAATGTCTCCTGTTTTATGAGCAATGTTGGCTTTTTTTTCTAACCCTTGAGGTAGTAAAGTTCGGGTGCGTGTTCCTTCCATAATAGAGATGAGGCGATCGCGGGATCTTGCACTAATTAAATCACCCCTTTCTATCCTTGCTAAGAGTTTGCTTAAATCTTCTGAACTGGTTTTATTAGTACCTTCTAAATCAGGTAAAATATTATTAATTTCAGTGTGTTTCATGCCCCATTTTTTGAAGCGTTCGTTAAGAACTTCTTTTCCACCTATTTGTTTAACTAACATTTCCGTAGCGGTATTATCACTGATAACTATCATTTTTCTGGCAACTTCTAGTGCTGTAAATTTCTTGTTGACTCCCATATATTGCATATCCCCAGAGCCACTAACCATCACGTCTTTTGTCATGGTTAGCATTTGATCAAGGTGAATATTTCCTTTATCAACTTCTTCAAAGAAAGCAACTAAAACAGGAATTTTTATGGTACTAGCAGCCGGAATAGGTTGAGTGCCATTGTAAGTAACATAAGCCCCATTATCTAAGTCAATAAACCAAGCTTGAGGTTTAACATTAGGGTATTCAGCATCAATTTTTTGTATTTTTTCTTTGAGTGCGGTTAATTCTTTACTAACAGGAACAGTTGTGGAACTTTTTGGAGTTAATTTTTCTGTTTTCTCTGTTTTATTTTCTTTGTTTTCTTTATTTTCTTCCGCAGAAGGTTTAATGAGTTGAGAAGCTTTGGTGTAAGCTGCTAAAATGTCTTCAGGATTAATAACCGTTAGGGTGGTTCCTGCGATCGCTCCGATTCCAACTCCCATAATACCAATACGCAAAATATACAATAACAATTGAGTTAATGGGTTGGGGGAACGTTTGGAAGGGTTAGAACGAGGTTTTCTGGGTTCAGTAACCGTTTTTGCTCTAGATAGTTTTTGTGTACTATTTTTTCCTCTCCCTGAAACGATATGAGCTTGTTTTTGATTATCATTCACCCGACGAGGTGAGGTTTTTTTTGCTTGAGGAGAGGTAGTAGGAGAAGTTGGACGCGGCATAATTTCAACTTATTAATATATCTTTGATCTCAATTACCAGTTGAGACGCAAAAAACCTCTTAGAGTTGCATCATGTCAGTTATCAGTTACCAGTTATCGGTTATCAGTTAGCAGTTACCAGTTATCGCTAATTACTTTAAAGTGAGAAACTAATTAATCACAAATGTATTAATTAGATAACTTTTTAATGAGTAAAGTGATTCTATATAAACAACTAAAATTAATCAATTAAGAAATACTAAAATTAAGAAATATTTATACAAACCATTGACTAAGTAAAAAGTATAAGACGATTTTTAGTAAATGTGAAAAAAGACTTAAAATATAGCTATCTTGACCAATAATTTTCCTAGACTAAAAGAACAAAAGACAACATAAATATATGATTGGCCATTTATCTTCACAATAGTTAATCATCTAACTTACTACACTTACACACTCGATAAAAATGATGGAAAGAATGAGGAGAGAACACGGAGAATCGGGGAAATTACTGTCAAAAAAATCACCCAATAGTATCCGAGCATTAAAACGTATTTTAACCGCTTTTTCTTTAGGGATTATTGCTTTACAATCTACTGTGCCGGTTTTAGCTAATTCCCGAAAACCTGAAGAAACTGTCAATTGTGATATGTTAATTGTCGGTGCTGGTTTAGCTGGATCAGCAGCAGCTTATGAAGGTTTATTAGCAGGAAAAACCGTTTGTTTAACGGAAATTACTGATTGGGTTGGGGGACAAATTTCCTCGCAAGGAACCTCAGCATTAGACGAAGGAAAACAACAGCGATCGCAACAACATTTTCCCAGAGGATATAGACTTTTAAGAAATAATATTGCTCGTCTCTACAATCGACAAAACCCTGGAGAATGTTGGGTGAGTGAAAGTTGTTTTATTCCTTATCATGGTCATCAGTTATTATCTCAACAATTAAAAGACGCTGAACAACAAGGAAGAGGACAATTAAAATGGTTTCCTTCCACGGTAATTAAAGAAGTAGAATTAAGTGAAGATGGGAAGTTAATAAAAAGCGCGATCGCTATTCAACACAGTCCCAAAGCTGGAACCGGTCACCTCAATAAAGAACCCCTTTCCAAAAACATTGAAGACGCTTATAGCTACGAAAACTCAGAAAGATTTAATAAAAAAATTATTCGTTTTGAGTCTAAAACTAAACAAGGAAGTCCTACGGACTGGTTTGTGATCGAAGCCACAGAAACAGGGGAAATCATCGCTTTAACCGACATTCCTTACCGTTTAGGACTAGACCCCCGTGACCACCTTAACCCCTCTTCTCCCACGGAAAAAGGCGATAACTACTGTGTGCAAGGGTTCACTTATCCCTTTGCTATGGAAAGGACAGAAACCCCGCAACCCCAGACAAAACCCTCCTTTTATGAACAGTACGAACCCTACTACGGTTACGACACTGATCGCCGTTTAGCCTATTTTGATGTAGTCTTTACATATCGACGTATTTGGACTCCCAAACCAGCAGATTTAGTGAGAGTGGGGCCGATGAAAGTGCAGCAACCCCAACCTGGGGACATTTCTATGCAAAACTGGATCTGGGGTAATGATTATCGTCCCGGAACGTCTCAAGATAACCTGGTTTATAGTCGTAGACAACTAGAAGAAACCGGACAACTGGAACCTGGGGGTTGGAAAGGGGGACTTCGTACAGATGCTTTGCGCAAAGGGGAAGAACTCTCTAAAGGATATTACTATTGGTTGGTTGCCGGTAGGACAGACTCTCGTTTAGGATATGGAACCAAACGTCCAGCACCCAATCATCGCTTTTTACAAGGTTTAGATTCCCCTATGGGAACTGCTCACGGGTTATCGAAATATCCCTATATTCGGGAAGGAAGACGGATTATCGGGAGACCTTCTTACGACCATGCTCAAGGGTTTGCCATCAACGAGATCGATATTTCTACAAAAGATTATTGGGGAGACTTTTATCGGACTTCCTTACCCCGTCCCATGTATCAGTTGGTGTGGTCAACTATTGCTAATTTAGAATCAAAGTTTGTTACCCCGAACGATCGCCCATCCTATATGATTACCAGACGCACCCATGCAACGGTTTATCCTGACTCTGTGGGGGTTGCTCAGTATATGATCGATTTTCATCCTTGTATGGCTTTATCTCCCCCAGAAAAACGTGGCAACCGTGAACGACAAGGGGTTAGAGTGGCTCATGGTGGGGCGCATCCGGCGCAGATACCTTTAAGAGCGTTAATTCCCCAAAAAGTCGATAATTTAATTGTCTCGGGTAAGAGTATTGCTACCAGTAACATTGCTGCTGCTGCTTATCGGGTGCATGGGTTTGAATGGTCTGTGGGTGCTGCTGCTGGAACCTTGGCTAGTTTTTCTTTAGAACAAAAGGTTTTACCCTATGAATTAGTGGATAATTTACCGGAACAAGAAGCTAAATTATTGGAGTTACGTCGAAGGTTAGAAAGGAATGGTAATCCTACTACTTTTCCTCGTGAAATGATGTTTAGTGTGCGTCGTTAAGCTGTAGGGTGGGCATTGCCCACCTTATAATATGTCATAATTAAATGAGGGTTTAAGTAAGAATTTTCTCCATGACTAAATATCTAACCATTGCTGAAGCTAATCAAAATTTATTAAAATTATCCTCTGAATTAGGAGATGAACCAGCTATTATTACGGAGGATGGGAAACCTGTTATGGTGGCATTTAGTTATGAACAAATCGCTTCCCTCTTAGAAACTCTAGAAATTTTAGAAGATGAAGAGTTATCTTCTATATTATCTGAAGCGATCGCTCAAGATCAAGCAGAAAAAAGAATTAGTTGGTTAGATGCTCAAAAACAACTGGGTTGGGAATGAAATATAATATTGAGTTAATTCCTATTGCACTGGAATTATTAGGTAAAATTAAGGATAAACGAGTTCAAAATGGATTGCGTGAACGGATAGATAAGCTACAAGATGATCCTGAAAAACAGGGTAAAGCTCTTTCTGGTAAACTAAAAATCGTAGTGTTAGAGCATTAGGACAACGTTATAGAATTATTTATCGTGTAGATAAAAACAAAATTGTTGTCTTAGTCATTGGAGTAGGAATTAGAAAAGAAGGAAATAAAAAAGATATTTATTCTCTTCTTCAAAAGTTACTTGATAATATTAACCTTGATTTAGAATAAATAGAAGAATTATCTACTATCAATCAAAGAATATTTAAGCTACTTGATCATAATATGTTTTTGGCGTGGGTAGGGTTTCTCCTGCTATTTTATAATCTTCAATCAGTAATTCTAACACTTCTACTCCGTTGCTGACAGCTTCGGTATAGGTATCACCATGAGTTCTCCATTGTTGTCCTGAAAAGTCAGGGAACCCAACTAAATAACAGTTATCTTCCTCTGACCATTGAATAATCATTGTATATTTAAGGTTATTCACTATTTTGTCTCCTTTTAACTTGTTCTATTGCTTCTAAAACTCTTTTTTCTAAGTAAGTTTTAGCATCTGAACCATCTTTTCCTGATAAGGTAATTCTACCTTGATATAAAGGATGATACCAGTTTGAGTGACTTCCTTTACCAGTACGGGAACGAAAACCGACTTTTTGCAACATCTGTTTGAGTTCTCTAATTTTTTTTGGCATTTACATTAATTATTATTTATTCGCTGTCAATAAAAGAACATTCAACTGTAATTTTTAAATGACTATCTGCTGAAGTTGTAACGTAAGGTACTCCTACTTTTCCCATTACTTTAATACCAAATTCTAAGGTAACTTTATCAATGTTAGCGTTGTCAACTTGTTTGAACGCATTTAGTGTATATTCTGTATAAGATTTAATAGTATTAGCAATAGAAGGAATATTATTTTCAATTGGTTCTTGTTCAGAAGTGTTATTTTCTGTGGGAGATGTTCTGGAAAAAATATCTTTGAGTCCTTTGGGATCTTTTCCTAAGCTTTCTCTGGTTTCTTCTCTTATTTCTTCAGCAATATTTTTATCTTCAGAACTGATATCAATATCTTCGTTACTTTCTAAATAAATAATTGTGTTATCGTCTAATTTAATCGGGGTTAATTTTGTCATGATATTTAATATTTGATGGGTTAGATAATTTTAGTTTAAACTAAGATTATTGACTGTTGTTATTGTAAACTATCATGACCACTGAATTTACAGCAAAGACTAAATGTTTATATGATACGGATTATTATCTCTGGTTACAAGAAACAGCTACAAGTTTAGCTAATCGTAATTTTACAACTTTAGACTGCAATAATTTATTGGAGGAAATTGAATCTTTGGGTAAGCGAGAAAAAAAAGCAATTAAAAGTAATTTAAGAATTGTTATCTTATATCTTTTAAAATGGAATTATCAAATTAACAAGCGTTCTCAAAGTTGGATTTATTCTATTGCTGAACATCGACAACGTTCATAACATGATTTTGAAACCAGTCCTAGTTTAAAGAGATATTGTCAAGAGATTTTTCTACAAGTTTATCAAGAAGGACGTAAGTTAGCTGCAAAAGAAACAGGACTATCTTTAAATCATTTTCCTGAAACTTGTCCTTTTTCTTTAGAAAATGTTCTTGATGAAAATTGGTTAGAACTTAGTTAAAATAAACCTGTTAATAGAAACTAGATTTATGAGTAGAGATGCGTTGATTGTTGGTATTAATAATTATGATTATAAAGGGTTAAAATATTTGCCCTCTCCTGCTGAAGATGCAGAGGCGATCGCTTCTATTTTGGAAAATGATGGACAGTTCAATATTATTCGTCGTTTACCTGAAGCTATAAAAAACATTGATTCAACCACAAAATCACCTTACATTAGTCAAAAGGGAGAAGTTTCTTTAAAACAGTTAAAAGATAGTTTAGTCAAACTGTTTAAACCAGAAAGCAAGCAAATTCCTGATACTGCTTTGTTCTATTTTTCTGGTCATGGAATTAGAAAAACATCAGGAATAACAGAAGGTTTTTTATGTACCAGCGATGTTCATCCTGACATGGAGTTTAATGGTTTATCTTTGAAATGGTTACGGGAATTATTACAAGAAAGTCCCATCAAACAACAAATTATTTGGTTAGATTGTTGTCATAGTGGAGAATTTATTAATTTTAGTGAGGCCAACCCCCAAGAAGTAGGAAAGGGACGAGATAGATGTTTTATTGCAGCATCAAGAGAGTTTGAAGAAGCACTGATCGATATTAATAGTAAATATAGTGTTTTAACTAAACTTATTTTAGAAGGTTTAGAATCCGATCAATATAATGAAAAATCTGTAACAACCTTCAGCTTAAGTAACTATATTAGTGAACAAATTAAACAAATAAAAGGCAATCTACAACACCCTATTTTTACGAATTTAGGTGAACCTATTACCCTAACTTATGGTCAGAAAATTGCAGCAGAAACCCCCAAAACTACGGAAACAAGCGATATTTGCCCCTATAAAGGATTAAGATATTTTGAATTAGAAGATCATCATTGGTTCTTTGGGCGAGAAAACCTGACAAAAACACTTTTAGGAAAAATTAGTCAAAAAAATTTCTTAGCGGTGCTTGGTGCATCAGGAAGCGGTAAATCATCTGTGATTCGGGCAGGGGTGCTATATCAGTTAAAACAAGGATTGATGTTGCAGGGTTCGGCAGATTGGGAAATTAAGATCATGGTTCCTGGAAATCAACCCATGTTTACTATAGCGCAACAGTTTCTTGAGCCTGATCTGTCTCGTATTGAGCGATCGCAGCAGTTAGAAACAGCAGAAAGCTTATTAGAAAAGGGTTCCGATGGGTTAAAACGTCTCATCGAAACCACAGACGCACCGAAAGTGTTGTTAATAATTGACCAATTTGAGGAAATTTTTGCTCCTGATACCGATAAAGCAGAAAGAGAGCGGTTTATTGACTGTTTATTAGGTGCAGTGGACAAATGCAACGGCAAACTTAAAGTTATGATTGCCATGCGCGCTGACTTTTTTGGCAAATGTGTGGAGGAAACCTATAGCGGTTTGAGTCAGCAGATAGAGGAAAATCTTATTTCTGTGACTCCTATGACGGAAAAAGAACTGTTGCGCGCTATTACCAAACCAGCAAAACAGGTTAATTTACCCATCGAACCATTATTACTTAAGGAAATACTCAAAGATATTGAAAATTCTCCTGGTAGTCTTCCCTTACTGCAAGATGCGTTAAGGGAGTTATGGAAACAACGAGAGAATCAGGGGTTAACTTTAGCTAACTATATCAAAATCGACAGAGTTGCCGGCAGTCTTAACAAACGCGCAACGGATGTTTATCAAAGTCTTACTGATGCGCAACAGTTAACAGCGAAACATATTTTTCTCAACCTGACGCAGTTGGGAGAGGAGACAGAAGACACTCGTAGACGGGTTTTAAAAGCTGACTTAGTGACGGAAAACCATGATCAAGCTTCTATTGACGCAATGGTACAGTTATTGGCTGATGAAAAGTTAATTGTTACCGATAGGACACAGCAAGGGGATGAGGTGATAGATGTAGCTCATGAGGCGTTAATACGTTATTGGGAACTGTTGCGACAGTGGTTAGATGAGAGTCGGGAACAGTTACGGGAGCAGCGAAAAATTGAAGGGGTTGATGCTGCTCCCAAAAACCTACCTAATATTCCCTAAAATTACTTATATTAGTAGCAAAAGTTGATAAATAAGTAGGTTATTGTGTTTAAAACCCTAATATGATACAATTAAACTTAACAGTT
>NZ_JASJEB010000053.1 GCF_030064895.1 Crocosphaera sp.
TCACAAAGCAGGTAAAGAATAGCATTAACTACTTCTTTTATATTAGTTTCTCTTTGCCTCCCTCGTTTTTTGGGCTTTGGTAGTAATGGTTCAATTATTTCCCATTGGGAATCTGTTATAGCAGTCGCCAAAGCTATTAGGACATTTTTCTGTTCCCTGTTCCCTGTTCCCTGTTCCCTTAAAATATAATTTATGTGTCCTAACTAGCCTGTCTATTGCTATATATCTGACGGATAAGAACGTCTCTTCATAAAACTGTCATAAAAACTTATTCCATAGTTTTATAACCACAAATCTGTGCCGCCTAATTTCTTTATCTTTTCTTTACAAACAGTCTCTAAGTTAGTAACTCCCCATCCAAAATCACCAAATTGAGTCCCTGTTAATCCCACATAACCGGTTTCAAAGCCTAAATTTTGGGGAGCAATTTTAGCAAAAATATGACGGTTTTCTACTTTAAAAACAACAGATCCTGGAGATTCTGTATTACGTCCTAATAAGTTCCAATTCCCAAATATACGAAACATTCCTCCTGATGCTTCATCTAACCCTGCGCTTTGGCTTAAATTTTGGTACAAAAAGTTATAATCAATCCCAAAGGTTAAACCAGTATCTTGAGCAAGATTTTCTTTAAATTCAAACCAAGGTTGAAAAGTTTCGTCTATTTCAGGAAACAAAGACTCTTTTTTCTTTGCATCTTCTCTTAATTCATTATTAACACTACTGGGACCTCCTAAACCTGAAGCGTTTTGATAATTAGATAAAGGTTCAATATTAGTTTCTTGATGGTCACTTAAAATAGTTTCTTCGGCAATTAGTTCATTATTAAGACTGATTTTTAATTGATTATTACTCACATCTTGCACCAAGCGTAAAAAGTAAACAAAACCGAATTTTAAAGGGCTGAAACCCTATTAAATTCGTTGCCATTTAGGTCAAAATTGGGTTTTCAATGTCAGGTGCAAGATGTGAGTATTACTAATCTCTATCCATAAACCCTTGTCATCTTTGGCAATAATTAAATCATCATTATTAGTAATAACTTGAGCAGTAATAAAAGCTTCATATTGTTGTTTTTCGTGTCCCACAAGATAGAGATTATTATTTTGTTGACAAAGTGCTAGACTATAATTTTCGGTTTCAAAGCTTTTAATAATATCCCAACCTCTAAATTCTCTAGGACATTGTTTAATTGTTTGTCCTAATAATTTAGAATTAGAACTAGAAGAAGAATTATAATTTATGATTAATCCATTAACAATAGAAGTCGCAGTAAATTGATTATTTTGCCAACATCCCACTTCTATTTTTAAATATTCTGATGCTTCTTTTTGTTCAGCAATACGATACCAATAAGTTTGCTCTTTTTTTTCATCATTTTCCGAACCAACCTGATTAAAACATTTATATTCTAAGTCCATCATTCCACCATAATCAGAATTAGAAAACCCTAATTGAATTTGATTATGTGGGAAATTTTTCCAAGTTTTCCATTGACTCCAACCTGGTTTTTCTTGTTGGGGAAAGGTTTCTGCATGAACATAATTAATATAATTTATTTTTCCAAAAACAGAAATAAAAAATAACAGCAGAAGCATTATATTTATATTTTTTCGTTCAGATTTTTTATTGGAATTCATTTATCTTGTTTTGATATAAGTCAAATTTATAAAGTCAGAAAATGTAATAAGCTGTTAAGCAAAATTTTCCACAATGATTATAGCGACAAATTCCATCAAAATCTTTACCATTTCACGCCACTTTTTGGTCGTTTGAAGATTGGTTTGTCAAATAGTATTAAGCATACTATAAGATTATAGTCATACAGGCCATTCAAAATTGTTATGATAGCAACACAGCTATTAGCAATGGTTGAAATAGCCATCAAGAAATGTTAAACTTAAATGTAGTGTCCTTAGTCAAAACATCAACTCCAAATTAGGTTAGTCAATGCTCCATAATTCACTAAAAAGCACAGAGTTAGACAGTGATAAAATACAAAGAGTCTATACTTCCCCTGAAGGGTATAAAGGACTTTCTGGATTTCATAAATATTGGGGCAAAAAGCCAATAGAAACATGGATATTTCTTATTGAAAATCTTACTCAACCTGATGATATTATTTTAGACCCATTTCTTGGCTCAGGACTCATAGCAAAAGAATGTGTAGAGAAAAATAGACGATTTATTGGTTTTGATGTTAATCCAATAAGTATTGAATTAACACAATTATATTTACAACTACCCAGTTATATAGAACTCAGTAACGTGATTTCTGAACTGGAAACTAAACTTAAGAATACAATTAATCATAAGTATTTGTTATCCAACGGAAACATTGCTACTCACTTTTTATGGGATAATGATAAGATAACTAAGGTATGGACAAAAAAAAGCAACAGACGAATTGAAATTGATTTAGACCACAATGAGATTATACAATTTCAATCTATTGAATCCTATCAACCGCAAAATATAAGAAATCTTTGTCTATTTAATAATTCACGTATTAACTCTAGAAAAAATCTTACCATAACTGATCTATTTACTCCTCGTGCTTTACAAGCTATTGATTTGTTAAAAGCAGAAATAGAAAATTATGATGATAAAATTAAAAGAGCATTACTTTTAATTTTATCTGCTGCTCTTGGGCAAATGTCAAAAATGGTTTTTGCGGTTTCAAAAAGAGGGAAAACAAAAGGAAAAGCGATTGAAAAAATAGAAGTAGGCAGTTGGGTAATTGGCTACTGGCGACCCCAACAACATTTTGAGATAAACCCATGGAATTGTTATCACAATAAAGCCAGAAAGCTTTTAAAAGCAATTAAGTCTCTTGATACTCAAAAAACAACTTCTATTTCATCAGATTTATCTAGTTTTTTACATAATTGTGAAGATACTTATATTCGTGTTGGTGATGCAGAAACACTGATCAAAGAGATACCCGATAATAGTATAAAAGTTATTCTTACCGATCCTCCTCATGGTGATAGAATTCCATATCTAGAACTAAGTGAAATGTGGAATAGTGTTCTTGGTTTTCATTCAAATTATGAAGCGGAACTTGTTGTATCAAATGCAAAAGAACGCTCTAAAAATATTGGCGTTTATCAAAAAAAATTATCTAGTATATTTTATGAATGCGCTCGCGTACTCGATAATAATGGATTATTAGCAGTAATGTTTAATGCCCGATCCAATCATTACTGGAATAGTCTATACGAACTTGAAAAATCATCAGAGCTTAAGTATATTGGCTGTTATCCTCTGGAATACTCGGCTGGTTCTGTAGTTCAAGATAATCGAAAAGGAGGACTAAAGACAGATTTTGTTTTACTTTATGGAAAAAACACTACCCAATTATACAAAGAATATATTATTAATATATTCAGTGCTATCCGTGAATGGTCAACTAACTATCCTAATAAGTCAAATTAATAATAATTATGATGGATTTTGATACTGCCAATACTTTTTTTAAGAATGACAAAATTGGAGAACTTGCCAAGACTACAGATGGGATGAGATTTCTAAAGCTACGTTCGCTTTCTAGAAAATCACAGATGCAATACCTCATTGATAAGCATAATATTGATGTCGGAGATATTACATCAAAAGGCTGGTTAAGAATAATTTATAATTCAAATATTAAAATAAAAGATGTAGATCAAGTAATTCTTGACCTATATGAGAGAGAAAGACAAGTTAGAAGAAACAATGAAAATCAGCTAGTTAATGAATTGTATAAAATTCAATCCTTTGAATGGGGAGGTCTTCATCAAAATAGCTTGGAAAAAACAATTGTAGATAATTATGTAAAAAAAATTAAGTCTTACGAATTATTAAGTAAAGCTATAGAAAATGATCTTCATAATAGTATGAGAGCTTACGTTCTTGCCTCTTGGTATAATCACTGGAGTTCTATAATGATTGAAGATATTTTTAAGGATCATAGTCAAGTGATTCCAGCCATAGGACTTATAAAGAAAATAGATTTTTTTATTAACAATAGACCTTTTGATCTTAAAGTTACTTATCTACCAGAAGGGTACATTAAAAATTATCGTCGAACACACCAATTACGACCTGAATTAACTTTAATGAAAGCAATGGCAAGAGAATTAGATATAAGTTTTGAACAATCTTCTGCTGATTCAGTTTTAATACCTGATTTATGGCAAAAATTAGATGATCATCCAGATAATCGTGCTTCTGAACTTATTTCTGAATTGGAAAATTGCCGAAAACAATTATTAAATGATTCTATGGTAAATCCTCAAGTATTGGTGCGATGGTTATATGAAAACCAAGGGGTACGCCGTTTTGATGCTTCTAATCGCCTATTTTTGGTACTTATCGATAAAAGTAACTTTTTCGATTCTTGGAAGCTTAAAAGAGCAAGACCTCTAATTGCTCAAAATGTAAATAAATATTTGGACGAAGTAGATCAAAATGTAGGATTTCAACTTAATTTTCAGTGGGAAGAAAAAACTTATACAACTGAATCAGATATAATTTTTGTGGTTAAATCCTGATTTCAATATCACACAGTCACTATAATTTTTGAAAAAAATAAGGAAGATCCAAGTAAATAATCATGCAGCCTTAGTTAAGTTATGAACTATGAAGGCTGCATGATTATTATTATGGAAGTCCCTGATTAGCTGATTTCAGTTATAGCAATAGACAGGCTAGTTAGGACACATAAATTATATTTTAAGGGAACAGGGAACAGGGAACAGGGAACAGAAAAATGTCCTAATAGCTTTGGCGACTGCTATACTATTAGAAGTTTGAAAATCGAATTTATATCCAGCAAAATTAACTAATTAGTTGCTCAAATTGTGCCATTTCTGTTTCAAGTTGACCGTTAAAAGATGCAATTACCTCATCCATTTCATTCGTAACTTTGTTGTAAACATTAATAACACCTTGATTCGCTGGACCTTCAGAAGTTTCCAAAACATTATGTAACCATGTCAACTTAGGAACTAACTTAGTCCGTTCGTTAATAATTTGCACTAAAGTTGTACCCACCGGCATCATACTACCTTCAAGTTCGTCACACAGAGCATTTATTTTTGCTCCTTGATCAACTAATGTTTGATTATCGGAAACATCAGCAAGAGTATTGGCTACTTTTTCCTTAGCTGCACGCGCTTTCAAGACAGTTTGGATACCTTCTTCTGCTTTCCCATAAAGTTTCATCCAAAACTCACCCTTAGTATCAGTTTCTTCACGGGTATATTTCTCGTTAGGATTAATTTGTACTTCAAAAGATTCTGTCTGAGTTTCCCCATCAACCCTTAAACAGACTTGATAAATACCAGGTTTAGCAAAGGGGTTGATAATAACAGGAGGACGACCCGGTACAGAGGAAACAGAAGGATAACGAGTACCCCAAATAAAGCGGTTTAATCCTTGACTAACCGTCGCTTTAGGTTTCCCCGTGGTTAAATCTTGTTCATACCCACGAGCATCAAAACTGGCAAATCTTTGGGTGGGAATTTCTTCTTTACTGAAAGTTTGAATCTCGTTACCCTCCTCATCCAAAATGGTTAAACTAACATCCTTCGCATCTTCACTGAGGAGATAGTAAATAATCACACCTATGGGACGAGAATCACCAGCATCAATAAATTTGCGTTGTTTCTCCCCATCAACCACACCTTGCTCATAAAAAGTGTGACCAGGACGAGTATTTTGAACAAAGTAATATTTTTTGTCAGAAACAGGCCCCCCACCATAGTCCATCCACCAGTTATAACCAAAACGAGTATAGGTTTCAGGTTTAAATAAGTGTGCCTTTTTCTGGGTTAATTTCTCGGAATATTGACGAATGGGACTAATATCATCGAGAACCCAAAAACTGCGTCCATGAGTTGCGATCGCTAAGTCTGCATCCTTAATTTTAATGTCATGGACAGGAACACGAGGTAAATTCAGATTTAAGCGTCGCCATTCTTTACCATCATCGATGGACACAAAAACCCCCGTTTCTGTCCCCACAAATAGTAATCCTTTGCGTACTGTATCTTCGCGAATAGTACGAGTTATTTCGTCTTGAGGGAAGCTTTCACTAATACAAGTCCAAGTCTTACCAGAGTCAGTGGTTTTGTACAAATAGGGAGAATAGTCATCTGCTGTGCGATACCGCGTAATAGCAATATAAACCGTCCCGGGATCGTGGGGAGAGAACTCAATCTCATAAATAGGGGAAAATTCCGGTAAATTGGGTGGCGTAACATTTTCCCAAGTTTGACCCCCATCTTTGGTCAAGTGAATTAATCCATCATCACTCCCGGCCCAAATGACACCCTTTTCATGGGGAGATTCTTCTAAACGGAAGATGGTCGAATAAATTTCTTGACCGAAATATTCTCCCATCCAAGACGTTCCCGCGAGTTGCTGTTTATCCTGAATATCGTTGGTCAGATCATCGCTAATTTTTTCCCAACTCATCCCTTCATCAGTGGAACGGAAAACTACATTTCCGGCTGCATAGAAGGTTTTGTTATCATGAGGTGAGAGGAAGAAGGGTAAGTGCCAATTAAAACGATACTTAAACTCAGTCGCAGGAGTCCCAAAGGTTGACTCAGGCCAAATAGGCCGCATTTCATTTTGTCCGGTTTTCAGATTATTGATGGTAAAAGAACCACCTGTACCACAAATTGAACCAGTGGAAAGATTATAAACAATATCAGGATCAGTCGGATGGGGTATAGCTGCACCTGTTTCACCATTACCAACCACAATGGTTTCGTGTTCAGAAATACCACCCCAACGAGATGCACTGGGACATTTAACCGTTACTGTATCCTGGGGATTACCATATAAGTTATAAGGGAACTGATTATCACAAAATAGTCGATAAAACTGGGTTGTCGATTGGTTATTAAAGCTAGACCAGGTTTTGCCCCCAGTTAAGGAGATTTGACAACCACCATCACAAGTGACAATGATACGATTAGGATCTTTGGGATCTACCCAAGCTTCGTGATAGTCATCCTTAATACCCGGTTCCAGTACCCAAGTTTCACCCCCATCCTTGGAACTATAAAGCTTATTCGCTGGGGCCCAAAGTTCGTCTGCGTTGTGGGGTGCAGCAAAAAGATGGAAGAAATAGAAAGGACGAGCGATAATTTGGGCAAAGTTAGAGACAAAAGACCAATTTACCCCTAAATCATCGGAACGATATAAACCTGCTTTGGTTTCTGAGTCAATTAGACCATAAACACGATTAGGATCAGCTTGAGACATAGCAATACCAATGCGTCCCTTATGTCCTGCCGGCATTCCTGTATTACCACTAATATCTTCCCAGGTATCGCCACCATCAAGCGATCGCCAGAGTCCACTTTCTGGTCCCCCTGTTTTTGCACCCCAAGTTTTGCGCTCAAACTCATACATGGCCGCAAAAATAACCTTGGGATCCCTAGGATTAACAATTAAGTCGATACATCCGCTATTTTCACTCTTAAAGAGGACATTTTCCCAGGTTTGACCCCCATCTTGGGAGCGAAAAACCCCTCTTTCCTTGCTAGGGCCAAAACCATGACCCATAGATGCAACATAAACTAGATCAGGGTTATCAGGATGGAGTCTAATTTTAGCAATATGCTTAGAGTCTTTTAAGCCAATATGTTGCCAAGTTGCGCCACCATCGGTGGTTTTATAGACCCCATCTCCCCAGGATGCACTATTCCGTATTTGAGGTTCCCCTAAACCCACATAGATGATATCGGGGTTCTGTTCAGAAATAGCGATCGCACCCACTGAACCCATATTAAATTGTCCATCACCGACGGGTATCCAATATTGACCCGCATCTTCGGTTTTCCAGAGTCCCCCCGAAGAATGACCATGATAGAAAACTTGTTTATCAGTGGGATGGCCGACAACACAAGTACCACGGCCTCCCAGAAATGGCCCAATATTACGCCATTTTAAGGCTTTAAAATCACTAGCTTTTGTCATAATAAATCCTGACTATTTGTCCAATTAAGTCCTAACGAAGAGAGGCAATAATTTTTAACCTCAGAACTCTCATGACTAAATAGGTAACAATAAACGCCATGAGTTCTAAAAAGAACCCTTTTAGAAAAGGCCCATAGATAAATTCTGCAATTAATAAAGCAGGGAAAATATCAACCCCAATAAATTTAGGCGATCGCAAAAAGCTACTAATGGTCTCTTTGTATTGGGCAAAGCTTTTCCCCATTAATAAAACTAAAGACAAATCCAAACTATTTAAAAATAGTAGAAACAGAACTAACTCTTTACTGAAGGATTTATGACCACTAAATAGTCCCAGATAAGCTGCAATAAGGGAAATACCGAGCGCAATGAAATCAGGTGTAGATAAATTGTCAGAAAAACTAAGACGCAAACTATTTTTCATGGTTCAATAACTTCTCTCAAACTAAACAACTTAGATCCAATCTATAGCAATCAGTAATGATATGTGAGAACTGAAAATCTATCAGGAAATAATAATATTATTTCCCTACAAATATACCCTTGTAGGGGTTTAAAACTGTGTTTTACCCTGCTCAATATTTTCTCACAACTGAAAGCTGATTGCTAGATAGCATTTCCCACAGTCATAAGGTACACCTAATATCTGACTCCGAACTCCTAAAACTAGAAAAATCTGTACCTCACAAGTATGAGAACTGCTATATATCAATTACTGACACTAGGTCTCCCATATTGAACATATAAAAGTTGGCGTAAGTTTTCACACCTTTCTTGAGTTAATGGTTCCCCTAAATAATCACCATTTTCAGCGGCTTTTTTATAGACAAGAGCTTTCACTTTGTCCCCACTGGATAAACGGTTAAAATCTTCTAAGGTTTTCAGGGCTAAAATGTTATAACGTCCATTGTCATCTTCTGTCATAAAATTCCCTCGACAATAGTTCATTGCTCCTGCATTCGCCCCTAATTTTGCTTCCTCAGAAAAAATGTCAGCAACAGCATAATCATTGCATATAATTGATACCAAAGAAGCAGTCAAAGCAAAAATTAATGATTGTTTCATCTTTCAACTCATTCCTGACTGGTAATTTTTTGCCAGCAAATTTAAGGATCTCACAATCACATATAAATGTCTTTACCCGATCACGCCAATTTGCTAAAATGACTTAAAATAATCAAGGTAAAAATTTAAAAAGATATTTAATGAAAGCCATTCCTCTAATTCGTGCCAGTCAATTAGAACCTTACCTAACTTTTCTAGATAAAATTGGATCTAATAGTAACAAATTTTTAGAACAATCTAAAATTAGTATTGATGTTTTAAATACTCCTGAAAAATTATTACCAGAATATCAAGTTTGGGATTTTATTGAGAGAGCAGGGAAAGGAAATGGTTCAGCAATTGAATTTGGTTTACACACAGGAAATGAGGGAAATTTTGATTTTGTTTTAGGGTTAATGTACCCTAGTTTAACCGCTTATGATGCTCTTAACCGTCTTTGTTTATTCACTAGATTACATAGTTCTCAAGCTAGTTTATGGTTATGTGAAAAGGGTTCTAAAATTTGGTTTTGTCGTCAAGGAATTCCAGAAATTGCAGTTGGGAAAAAGGCAGTAGAAGCTTATACTTTAATGTTAATGATTAATTTAGTGCGCTATACAACAGGTTTAAAACATTGGCAACCGTCAAAAATTTGTTTACAAATGAAACAAAATTCTTCTATTAAACAATTTAAACCTTTACAAAATACCGAGATTAAATATAAAGAAAAATTAACAGCGCTCGCAATTGATTCTACTCTTTTAAGTTTAAGTCAAACCCAAATATATTTCCCAGATGTTTCTTCTATTATTAATTTATCGACTCCAGCAAGAGATTTTGTTGGTTCTCTCAGACAAGTTATACAATCTTTTTCTACCAATAATTACCCTAATCTTAAGGAACTTGCTGACATTACAGGAATGAGTTCTAGAACCTTACAAAGACGATTACAAGAAGCAGAAATAAGTTACACTGAAATCATTAATCAAATACAATTTGAACGAGCAAAAACCTTACTTAAAGAATCTAATCTTACCCTTAGAGAAATTTCTGAAGTATTAGGATATTCAACCCAAGGTCATTTTAGTCGTGCATTTAAACGTTGGACCGGTATTACTCCTCAATTGTTTCGTCAGCTTTAAATGAATTAAAGATATAAGTATGAGTGAATTATGGTTTATATTCTTCAGGTAATAAAGGGAGAATATAGTCGTGTAAACTGGGTAAATTAACTGTAATAACTGTCCAAACTTCTTTTAAGTCTATCTCGTCATATTTATTACTAATAATATCTCTCATACCAGCTATTTGTTTCCAAGGAATAGTAGAATGTTTTTCTCTGAACTCTGGAGATAATCTTTTTGTTGCTTCTCCAACAATAGTAATTCTTCTCAAAATCGCATCCTGTTTCTCTTGATTATTTTTACTATAGTTAAAAACCAAAAGTATGGATTGATAAATATCTAATAAAGTTCCTAAATCACGCATAATAAATAACCTCAGAGTGGTTAAGAATGTTCTGACGTTTAATCCAATTGGAACTATTTTCAATACTGATTTTGCTTATTAAATCTACAGGGCGATGAAAAAGATTTTCAAATTTTTCTTTGAGTTGAATTTTCTCTAATAAACCTCTAGGGGCAGAAGGTAGATAAGTAATTAGTAAATCAACATCACTATTAACAGAAAAATCATCTCTTAAAATAGAACCAAAAACAGCTAATTCAGCAATATAATTAGATTTACAAAATTGTTTTAATTGCTCAGCGTTAACTTGTAATCTTTGGTATATCTCGCTTTGGGTAATATGAGTATTAAGATCATAGGACATAGTAAGTACCTCGCAATAATAAATTATAAATTAAACTCCTGTAAAGCAGGGAAAAAGTTACTATTTTCATGACTGGGACGACTTAATTTAAGTAAAGCAAATCGTTGTAATGGTGTCAGTTCTTTCCATTTCTCTAAGGTAATTTCTTTGTTGAATTCTGTTGCTTTTTCTTGAATTTCTACAGGAATATGCTCACTATTTAACCAAGGCGGATTATCATCAATAGGTAAATTTTTAGCAGGAGTTCCTGTTTTTTCAGTGACTAAAGTTTGCAAAAAATCTCTATATAGTTTTGCTTCTTCTGAGGTTTCACAAGCCATATTAACTAATACTTGTTTTTCTTGAGAGGTAAACTGATTCCAGTGCATTAATTTTAATTTCACACCACAAGTATCCAACTTGAAACGGACAATCATGGGAATACAGTGTAAAGACTCGATAAATTCTTGTTCAAATGCAAAAAAATGATCCATAATACTTAATAATTAAAAGATAGAATTGAGCAGTGAAGTTTTGTCGTAGTAGCTTAAAAATCAACTTATTTAAAAGCTAAATTGTGTCGAACTCACGCTAAAATAGAACTCGCTGATTATTAATAAATTCCTGTGGCTAATTCTCTTTTGCGCACTCCTTTATACGATCTCATTTTAGAACAGAAAGCAAAAATGACAGCGTTTTCTGGTTGGGAAATGCCGGTACAGTTTACCGGGCTAAAATTAGAACATCAAACCGTAAGGAACGAGGTGGGAATGTTTGATATTTCTCACATGGCTAAGTTTAGCTTGGAGGGAGAAGGTTGGCTTCCTCTGTTACAGTCTCTTGTTCCTTCGGACTTGAGCCGATTAACCCCTGGTAAAGCTCAATATACCGTATTATTGAACCCGGATGGCGGCATTATCGATGACATTATTGTTTACTGTCAAGGGCCTGATAAAGCGGTGATTATTGCTAATGCAGCCACTAAAGATAAGGATAAAGAGTGGATATTATCTAATATAAGCACACATGAGGTTAATTTTAGCGACTTATCTGCCGAAAAAGTCTTATTAGCTGTACAAGGTCCCCAAACGGTAGAAAAATTACAGCCTTTAGTAGAAGCTGATCTAACGCAACTATCTTTCTTTGGCCACATAGAAACCCAGGTACTAGGATACCCTGCTTTTATCGCTCGCACAGGCTACACTGGAGAAGATGGTTTTGAGGTAATGATCGCCCCTGAAGGTGGACAAGAGTTATGGCGATCGCTCATTGAGGCCAAAGTCTCTCCTTGTGGGTTGGGGGCCAGAGATACCCTGCGTTTGGAAGCAGCTATGTGTCTCTATGGACAAGATATTGACGATCGCACCACTCCCTTAGAAGCTGGTCTAAAATGGTTGGTGCATTTGGATAAAAAAGAGCAGTTTATCGGGCGAGATGTGTTAGAAAAACAAGCCACAGAAGGGGTTAAACGGCTTTTAGTGGCCTTACAAATGGAAGGACGACATATTGCCCGTCATGACTATCCGGTGGCTTCTGAGGGCAAAATTGTCGGGGAGGTGACAAGTGGAACTATCGGACCGACACTAGGAAAGGCGATCGCTTTGGCTTATGTTCCTACTGAGTTAAGCAAAAAAGGAACAACGGTTGAGGTAGAAATTCGAGGAAAATTGTACTCTGCTAAAGTGGTTAAAAAGCCTTTTTATACGTCTGAAAATCGTTAATTAGTATGAGTTCGGAGTTAGGGGTTCGGAGTTCAGAGATCAATGATTTATAATGATCTTAACACTTATGATCAGTTTAAATCAGGAACTAGATATAATCAAATCTATCTCTATGTAGAGACGTTTCATGAAGCGTCTCTACTGTCGTTTAAAGTGGAAGTGATGAAAATTCCCCGTTTATTATGGCTAATATTTTTTATTAGTAGTTTAGTTTTATTTTTTTGTGCTAGTTTCCGTCATTGGTTGTTTCAATCCAATGCGTTAGATTTAGGTTGGTTTGATCAATCTCTTTATTTAATTAGTCAAGGAAAACCCCCTATTGTTTCGTTTTCTGAGGATCATATTTTGGGGGATCATGCTGCTTTTATTTTTTATCCTTTGGCGTTATTTTATGTTATTTACTCTAACGTTCATTGGTTATTTTTAGTGCAAGCATTGGCTTTATCTTCTTCTATTATACCCTTATGGTTATTGGCTAAGCAAGGAGGTTTAAAAGATAATTTAGCTTTAACTATAGTTGGGGTTTATTTACTTTATCCTTTGATTTTTAATGTTAATTTATTTGATTTTCATTCAGAGGTAATTGCTTTACCAGTAATATTTTGGGCAGTATTAGCAGGAAGAAAAAATAATTTTTTACAGTTTCTTTTTGCACTAATTTTAATTTTAAGTTGTAAGGCAGTTTTATCCTTAACAGTTGCAGCGATGGGAGTCTGGTTATTATTGTTTGAAAAAAGAAGAAAGTATGGATTTTTATCATTATTTCTTGGTGTATTTTGGTTTATTATTACCACACAATTAATTATTCCTCAGTTTAGTGGTGACGAAGTAGCAGCAGTGGGACGTTATTCATTTTTAGGAGACTCGGTAGCAGAAATTATCACTAATTTATTCTTAAAACCTAATATTATTTTGAGTCGTATTTTTACTTTAGCTAATTTAGAATATATTATCTTATTATTTATTCCTGTAATTTGGGGTTTATCTCCTCGTTATTTAACCCCATTAGTTGCAGCTATTCCTGCATTAATGTTAAATATATTAACGGATTATCAACCACAAAAAGATTTAGTTCATCAATATTCAATTGCTATTTTACCGTTTTTATTGTTGTCAGTTATAGCAACTTTAGCAGCCAATAAAGGTTTAATTCGTAACCCTAAATATATTATAATCTGGTCATTAATTACTTTTTTAGCATTAGGAAAATATGGTTATTTTACCTCTCGATATTTAGAACAAATAGAAACAGTATCAGCAATGAGAAAAGCAGTTCAATTAGTTCCTGAAAAAGTTAAAGTATTAACCTCACCACAAATATCACCACATTTAACCCATCGTCCTGTTATTAAATTAGCTATCAAAGATAGAGAACCTATTGATATAGAAAAGTTTGATTATATCTTACTAAACACTCGTTATCCAGGATGGGAAAATTCAGAAAATACTGTTAATAATTTAGTTAACAAATTGAAAAATAATAACAATTTTCAACTTAAATATGAGCAAGATGGTGTTATTTTATGGACTAACTATCGAAATTAATTAATGATTAAAATATTTATTTATCTATGTATAATTCTATACCTCAAAAAATCTTTGTGTATTTGTAAAGATATGTTAAAGTTCAAACATATAAAATTCAAAGTTTTGTAAAAATCATGGATGAATTCATATTAGACTCGAATCAATGTTGTTATGATTTGAGTTACAAAAAAGAATTATCTAGCATAATATCCATAGGAGTACCAGTACCTGGGGGTGGATAAATTTTAATTTTCGCTCTATTACTTAACACTTGTAAACTATCAGCTAATAATGGAATAGATTTCAAAATTTCCCAATTTAAGTAACTATTAGGACAAATAACTACTAAAGTTAATCCTTTACTTCTAATAGTGACATCCCATCCACACTGCTTTAATAAATCTTGTGTAAAAAAATCACAATTATTGTAAAATATTTTGCCAGTTACTTCTTCTAACTCCCCAAAAAGTTCATGATAAATAGGATTAACAGAAGGTAGATCATCAGGAGGTAAAACAGGTTTATTCATGATCAATATTTTCACTAATTTATTAAACAAATACCTTAACTAAAAATCGAATAAATATAGCATCATACACCAAATTTAGTAGTCTTGATGAATTTTTTGTTCCCTTAAAATGATAATTAAAAACAGAAAAAATATTCTAAATAATTTTGGTACTGCTATAAAACAATGAATAAAACTTAATAGCTTAATTCAATGTCGTTAACATCTCGGTTATCTATCCAATCTAAAACTTCATCTAACTGATGTATATCAATTAATCCGTATTGCCAAAGTACCATTGGCAGCGAACCCATAGAAGTTTCTGTAAACTTAACAGCCATTTTTAAAGCATCAGCAGGAATAGCTAGTTTATGCCGTAAATATTCGAGAAGTGGTGTTTGTAAATCATTGGCCATAGTTGTTTCTCTTACTATCAATTATCTAATTTTTTAGATTTTTCTAGTCTTGATTGTAGGTAAATAGTTATCTGAATACAGCCGAAAAAATACGGCATTACCTACGGATATAATTTAAGTATCCGTAGTTTTACTCGTTAACCGTCTCTTGTTGTATTAAGTAATTTTTCGAGAGGGGAAGGAACCGAGAGGCTAAGCAGACGATCAACTTATAGCAGTCAGGAATGAAATTTGAGAACCAGTCAGGACATAATAATATTATGTCCCTACAAGAGTGATTTGTAGGGGTTTAAAACTGTTACACCCTACTCCTAATCTCATAAATGAAACCTGATTTCTATGGTAAGGAACACACTGTCAAATATTTCTCTAAGTTGAATTATCAATTTTTGTAAATCTTTGGACAATTATAGGCAACAACTCACTAAAAAAATTACTAAAATAGACTCATAGATGACAGGTAATAATACTTCACTCCTTAGACAAAAGTGGGGTAGTAAGTTTGTTACATTTCCTATCAACTCGATGGGAGGGGTGGACCTATGTTTTTCTATTTTTTAAAAGCTCATTTAATCAACCCTGATTACACATAAAAAAGAAGATAAGTCAATTATAAATAACTTATCTTAATATTCCTAAATTTTAGCCTGATTTGAGGACAAAATTATGAGTAGTAATGGTAAAAATGGTTCGATTCAAACCCTAAATCCAGTCTTACCCGAAATACCGAAACGTGAAGATATTTTCAGTTTGGAGGGTAATAGCAATCAACTTCAACCTTTTTTATTAGTGGATAAACCGCCTGAAAATCTCAAAGAAACTCCTCCTATTCTTTCTTTTCAGCGTAAACGAGATATAGAAATTCCTTGGGAACAAGTCTTAGATAATACCGCAACAGAAGAGTTCACTTCTCTTGCTTCTATTAGGGAATATTTTGAAAGTTCTTGGGGATTATCTGCTAATTCAATAAGTGAAGAAGATTTGAATCAATATGTCGGACCTCACGTACACCTATTAACCGTCTATCGACCTAAATTTGATGAAGTTGATAAAGAAGGTAAGCCTACTACTGAGGAAATTAAAGACAGAATTTGTCTACAACATGGTACTAGCGGTCGTTGGTATCTTCCTTGGAAAACGAATCCTCACGATAAGTTCAGTGTAGATGATTTTAAAACCCTAAAGAGTTATAACGAATTTTGGGACGGAAAAATCAAGAGGGTTGAGCTAATTTTTAAAACTCCAGAGAAAGCTCAAGAATATTTTACTGAGTGTGAAGAATTAGAGACTGTTTGTAAAAAGAAAATGAAAAGACTTTTTTAAAAAATCATCCCTAATAAACCTATGAGAAGTTTATTAGTTTTTAAGAATGGAGGAAAATTAATAGTGGGGAAGCCAGGTC
>NZ_JASJEB010000016.1 GCF_030064895.1 Crocosphaera sp.
TAACCAGAAGAATTCAGCAATTACGAGAATCTTTGGCAAGGATTAATCCACTTCATCGAACTCTTCATGAAGAAGAGACCCTGAGAATTTTTGAAAAAATGTGTAGCTAAAATGTTAAACCTTACGGAACATCAACTTAAGAAAATTGATGGATACTGGGTTTGTGAGAATTGTCATAAACGATGGAAATCAAAACCTAAAAAATCTTCCCCTAAATGTCCAGGGGTTAAAGCTTATTCAGAAATCCCAGAATATTTAGTTAGCGAAGAAGACTTAAAATGGCAAAATCTTAAACCGATAGAAAATCCATTAGGGGCAAAATATTATCGGTCTACAGGTGAATGGGTAGGTTTATACGATCCGAATAAAACAACGATTTTAGATCCTAATCTCCCTCCTATTTTAAAGCATGATGAACGAGGACTATTAAAGTACAGTTGGGAGTTAGAAAATTCAAATTTAAAAGCAACTGAAACTACCAAAATTTCAGGTGTAGTAAAATGGTTCGATAAATACAACTGTTGTCATAAATGGGAACCTTTATATAATAAAGAAGATTGTGAAAAGTTAGATCCTAATATGCCTGACGTTTATTATTATCACGACAGAGGCGATCTTAAATTTGAGTGGGAATTAAATAAGCTTAATTTGGGACCATCTGAAAATACTAAACCAGCAGGGATGGTACGGTGGTGGGATAAAGACACAGAGACTTATTCCTGGAAATTTTTATACAGAGTTGAAGATTGTGAATGGAAAGCTAGAGATAATTATTTAACAAAAAGCACTATCAAGAAAAGATACCTACTTTCTGAAGGATGGATAAAAAGGCTAGGGAAACCTGACTTAACCAAAGAAAATCCTTATTATCCTAATGCCACTCCTATGCAATTATATAGTCGTCAGAGAGTAGAAAAATATTTAGCTGATCATGCTGAAAAATATGCCAAATGGTTAGATAAAAGAGATAAATTAGTTGATCATTACTATAAGTTTAAAGATAAAATAGAAGCTAAAAGAAAACAGAAAAAAATGTGTAATACTTGTCGAAGTGGAATAACGTTTAGTACAGATAAAGGAAAACAATTTTTATGTGTTATTCATCCTACAGGTTTAGAGTTTTTACCTTGTCCTGATTTTTCCGAAAAAGAAGATAACTGATCTTGACCTTAATCTTCATGCTCATGGAAATGAATAAGCAAAACATAGATAATATTCTCAATCAAGATTCTAAGGTGCAATGGCAGTTTAGAACACTTGTCCATGAATTTCGTCAGGGAGAAAAAACAGATTTAGCAGATCAGGACTTAACTTCTTACGGTCATTTCATTCATCATTTATCATTCGTTTGGAAGTAGGCTTGAAACAAAAATGAAAGATGTTCAATGTTCAATGTTTAATGTTATCCCAACCCAGACCATGTTTACTGGTTAGAAAAAGATTGGCTAAAAATGATGTTGTCAACTGATTTACCTTCGGTTATTGGTGATTTTAATATTCCTTTTAATGAGGCTTTATTATTATTACCAGATAATCTGATTATTTCTCCTGATAAATTCCCTTGTCAATGGCTTTATTTTAAGTATGTACCGGCAGGAGAAAGTTGGGTAAACATAAAGATAGAGGGGAATGAACACAAAAAACCTTATATTCTTCAATCAGTTCCTCACAAGGTAGATAAAATCACTTGGGTTACTTCTCTTTATGGGTTAATTTATCAATCGACTCTTGAAATTAATCAAGGAGAAATTAATAGAGGCAATTTTGATATTTTTAACTGTCCTGTGTCTTTGGATTTACAAGAAGCTGATATTTTAACAGAAGATAGATTTATTCACAATATTAACGATTTAATTCTAAAAATGCTCCTTTTTATCCAAGTATATCCAGAAATTTTGAATGAATTAATAGTTAATAAAAGTTCTAAAATTAATTCATATAAAAACAAAAAAAATCTTAAACGTTCTCCACGATGGATTAAAAATACGCAAAAAGTTTCTATTAGCTATGAAGAAAAAGGTTCTCATCGTTCTCCTAAAACTCATTTTAGAAGAGGTCATATAAAAAGAGTTGCTATAGGGGAAGGACGAAAAGAACGTAAATGGACTTGGATTAAACCAACTATTGTGAATCAGTAGAACTATACTCAATTTTAGTTTAAACTAATCTAGTTAAGTCGGTTAAAAGTCTAGTCAGGCTAATTAGCGCAACTTAAGCATTGCTCTGTACTATCTTTAAAATCATCTTTTTGAACGGTTCTGACATAGTAAACCGCCTTACAGCCTTTTTCCCAAGCTAAGAATAAAGTCTCAAAAATATCTTTGGCTGTTAAACAACGTTCTGGTTCATCAGCAAAGTAAACACCTTGATTCAAATTAAACAACAATTCCATAGAAATCCCTGTGTCTATCCATTGCTGAATAGAAGCAACTGCTTCAACTACTTTCTTCTGATCTAAATGCTTGTTTTCCTGATAAAAAGAAAATGATTCTTCTATAAATGGGGGAGCTACAGGAACTGTCCCTTTTGCCCATTTATCGTAATAAAATTTGCTGTGAGCAGGAAGAATACTGGCAGTACAACCCTGTACCAAAGAAGAAGAAGTATTAGGTGCGATCGCAGCAATATGGGAGTTACGAATACCATAGGTTTTAATGTCTTCTGATAACTGCACCCAACGCTCTTTTTTAGCAGCATTTTCAAGAAACCAGTCAACAGGTTTTGAACCTATTAATAAACCTTTACTCCAATCGCTTCCTTCAAAAGCATTATAAGAGCCTCTTTCTTTAGCCAACTCCATAGAAGTATGGGTACACCAATAACCTATTTCTTCAAATAGATTGCTGATTTCTCTAGTATTTTCGTATCTCAAGCGTCTTTTCGCCAACCAGTCAGCAAGTCCCATAGCACCCACTCCAATAGTTCGATAACGATTATTATGGGCTGCTGCATCACCAAAAGGTGGGGTGGTAATATCAATGGTATTATCTAGAATACGAACGGCAATTTTGCAAGTATTTTCTATCTCATCATTTTCAATATTAGCTAAATTCAAACTTACTAAATTACAACAGTGAGCAAACTTTCCAGGTTGTACATTTGAGAAAGACTCCACACATAAATTCACGCCAGGAATATAGCCTTCATGCTTATTAGGATTAGCCCTATTAATAGCATCTTTAAAAGCTAAATAAGGCATTCCTGTCTCTACTTCTGAGCGCATTATCTCTTTAAATAAATCACGAGCATTTACGCGCTTATAAAGAGTTATTTTTTTGTCTAATTCTGATTCAATTAAACGATAAGCTTCTTCAAATTGTTCTCCCCATAACTCAGCTAATTCTATTCCAAGTTTTTCTCGGACTTCATAAGGATCAACTAATGTCCACTTTCGCTTCGCTTTTGCCCTACGCATAAACTCATCGGGAACAACTAATTGAGGAAAAATGTCATAAGCTTTTCTTCTTTGATCTCCATTCTCTGTCTGCATTTCTAAGAATTCTGGAACATCTAAGTGCCAGATGTCTAAGCCCACAGTGATAGCTCCTGCTCTCCGGCCCCCTTGGTTAACCGCGATCGCAGTATCATTTAATAACTTAATCCAAGGAATAACCCCCCCAGAAGCGTTATTTTTGCCCATCACCCAGCTACCGGTAGCCCGAACACGGCTAATATTGGTGCCTACACCTCCTCCGTGCTGAGATATCCTGGCCGCATTGGTAATCTCTTCAAAGATGCTCTCTAAGTTATCGTCAATAGATGTAATAAAGCAACTAGTTAGAGATCCGCCAGGGACTCTTAGGTTGGCAAGTATCGGAGTTGCTAAAGAAATTTTGCGATTAGCGATCGCCTCATAAAACTGTTTTGCCCTAAAAAGGCGAAACTCCTTGCTTTCTGGTAGAGCAAGGAGTAGGGAACAAATCAAAAAAGCTTCTTGGGGGAGTTCATTGGGAAGAAGATATCTGCTTGTCAAAAGAACTGCCCCTGCATAGTCATAATCTTTATCTAGTTGAGGATCAATCCACTTTTCGGCTTCTCTCAATTCTTCATCTGTGTACTCTGATAGGCGATCGCAATAAATTCCTTTTTCTATTTTTTCTTTAACTACTTCACAAAAATTCTTATAATTATGTCCTCTTGTGACAAAAATATTTTTCCACACACTCCAAATATGCAGCCTTCCTGCGACATACCTCCAATCAAGTGCGTCTAGGTTACACATTTCTAAAGCGCAATTAATTAAATTGTCTTGTATCTCTGAAGTTGTAATACCGTTTTTTAATCTTGCAGTCATTCCTGCTTCTAAAGCGATCGCATTGACTTTGAGTCCATCACAAGCCCAGTCAACCACTTCTCTAATTCGAGTAATATTTAAAGAAGTTGATTCTCCATTTCTTCTTATTACCTCAATGTTTTCTTTACTATTATTTTCTCCAAAAGAATTAGTTTTTCCAATGTTATATGGATATCGAGGATTGTTTTTGAAAGTTATTTCTTTTGGGGTTGTAATCATTTTTTGAACTAAATGTAAAAATACTTGTTCTTAGATTAGCAAATTTCACGTAACTTATGCAATATAAAATCTTTTAAAAAATTGATATTTATTTAATATTTAATAAACCAATATTTTTTGGTATAAAAGTATTGGTTTATAGTTTAATTTTCTTGGGCTTCACGATCGCAGTTTTGACTTATATATTTCTCTTAGAAAGATGGGCAATTATTGTTATTGGTGTCAAAATAGAAAGTGCAAATTACTTTTCTGGATTTTAAAAATTTAATTAAAAAATGTTGAGAACCACAAAAGATGAATTTCCTAATTTGATAAAAAAGATCGACAAAATGTCTCAAGAAATTGGAGATATTGGAGAGCAATGGGTAAGAGAGCGTGTAGATGATTTTGAGGGAACCTATGGACAACACCTGAAAACTCAAGGTAGGGGTGGTCAACCCCCTCCCTTATCTCAGTTGACAAGAGAAATTTATTCTAAAATTGGGGAACCAGATGGCTCTGGGATACGCAACCATATTCGGACTGAAATTCAACGAATAAAATCTTCCACAACCGGAATATTCGGAATCTTAGAAGGGCGGCCTACAATAGTTGCAAAGGTACAAGATCAAGGAGCCGTTGTCCCTGTTACCCTCAAAATGAGGCGGTTCCTGGCTGTACATGGGATTTATATTCGAGGCGATAAGACCCATTTTGTTATTCCTGCTCGATATAGTTGGACTAACACACATAGAGACGTTCTTCGTAGAGGAAAACAACAACTCAAAAATATAAGGAAACTTTGAGAGACGAACTTCGTTCCTCAAAAATAATTAAGATCATGCGTATTGTAAAAACATTTTCAGGCAACGAACTGTACAGACTCGCGATCGCACAAGGGAAGTTTGAGATTGAAAAAAGAGGATTAGGGATTACTGCTAAAATCGATTCTTCATTAACTTTACCTCAAATAAATCCCGAAGGGGTTTTACAGTACACAAATTTTGAGATTATCACCAGTTTGAATGACAAAATATTGATTGGTTTTGAACCTAGTTTGCTTCATTCTTTGGCAGATTTTCAATCTTTATTGGTGAGACATTTAGGGGCGTTAACTATCACTTTAGGTTTACCTCAAGATGTTGTCCTGAATAAAGTTTATGTTGAATATGAGGTACCAGGAAGCATTCTTTCCTATTTCTCTGAAAATATATTGCCTTTGCATTTATCAAAATGTTTTTTAAGAACAACTCATGCTACTCGTATAAATAACGGGGAATGGATACTGCCAAAATATTTTGATAAAAACATTGTGAAAGAGGCACATTTTAAAGTTTATGGAGGTGATATTATTGCCTGCGTTATTAATGATAGAAAGATAACATTAGATCAAAATATAGCCAATACAGAAGGACAAATGATTCTAAATATTTCTCCTTCCGTCAAATATGAAGGTGTGGAAGAAGAGTTTTTACTCCAAAGTTTACCTAGTATTTTAGTTAGAAGAATGTCTCCAGATAATATGAGACAATCTCTTTCTATATCTCAAATTAGGGATCAACCTTACGAGATAATTATTATTAGTGAGGAAGAAAAAATATCTGAGGCGATCGCTGAACAATTGGTAGTTTATATGAAAGAAAACAGCACGGTTCATTTGCCTTTATATGACCTAGAATTTGATTTAGATGTAACGTCACTTTTGAGCATTGTAAGAAGCGATCGTTTTATCAAAGGATCTTTGCCTCAAGTCAAGTTTCAGGTTACGGCCAGAAATATAAGTTTAACTTAATTATCAAAAAATTGGGTTTAAAACCCCGTCCTTTTAGGACGGCTTTTCTTGTTTCCTGATATAAGATTTTAGCACTTCTAAGGGCGCACCTCCAACAGAAGAGACAAAGTAACTAGGCGACCATAAAGGAATGCCGCTAAGTTAACGCTGTAACCTAGATATGGAGAGGGACACGGGGGACACGGGGGAAATTCGTTTTTTGTGTATCATTGCTTCCTTGTCTTCCTTGTCTCCCTTGTCTTAAAAGCTAGAATTGATGAGGCTTTTCTCTTAAGTTAGCGGCATTCGTCTATAATAGTCTTCCCTTTGTCTGACGAAAATCATACCCTAGATGCTTCACTAATAGCCAATCTTTATCTTATTTTTAGCTTTCACTTTCTAGGGAGAAAACTTGATAAAACTACACAATGTTTCAAATAAAGGTTCACCCCAAGTCATTAATCTTAAAGAAGGCGACTCGTCAAAACTGTCAGGATAGAATGTTACTTGATACGTTTTTTGTTGATAAATAAGTTCCCAAATTTTGTTGTTGAGTTTCCTAAATTCTATGCCTTTATTTTGCAGTATATGAGAGTAAGTGAATAGCAATTCTATATCTTCACAAGTCAATGGTGAAGAAGGGATAGGTTGCCGAACTTTATCCAAATCTGCATCGACGTTCATCGCCACCATTGCCTCTAAATCAGGGCGACTTATAGGAATGTCCATAACTTGTTCAAATTGTGAAAATAAAACCCCTTCTTCTTCGGGATCAGCGGCCATGGCAGCTTGTTCAATGAAAGTAGGGACTTGTGCCAAAATAGGTTGTAAATTTCCTACTACTGTTTCAAAGGCTTGAATGCGATCGCGTAATCTTCGATAAACTTTAGCTTCAACGGTTCCATCATAATAAAAGTTATGAATACGGATAGTAGGATAAACTTGACCAATGCGATCCAGTCTCCCAATTTGCTGCTCAACTTGCATTGGGTTCCAGGGCATTGAATACATTAAAATAACGCCACAAGTCTGTAAATTTAGCCCTTCACTGGCTGATTTTGTACATAAAAGTATTTTGATAACACCTTCAAAAAATAACCGCTTAATTTGCTCTTTTTTAACGATTCTCCATTGTCCCTGTTGATACAGTTCACCTCCTCTCCCCGAATAACAGGCCACTTGGGAACCATATAATTGAACTAAAGTATCTCGAATATAGTCCATTGTGTCTGTATATTGAAAGAAGGTGATTGCACTTTCTCTTTGGGTTAATTCTTGACGCAAAATTTCTATGTAAGCGGATAATTTAGTATCTTCTCCTGTATTCTCAAATTGTCTGAGTAAGTCTTCTAAATAATCAATTTCGGCTGGATCTGTTGGTTCCATATAGGATTCTAACCCAGTAATAACAGCGTCGTCAGCTTCATCTAATTCGGTTAAGTCGTCTTCTGTTATGCTGATACCTTCTAAGCGACGTTCTAAAGATTTTTTGATAGCGTAGAAGGAACTGGTTAATCGTCGCCGATATAAGGTCATGAGAAAACCTAGTCCCTGTCGTTGTTCTTGTTGGGCTAAGTTATAGAAATGCCTAACATAATTACTAACTGCTTGATAAAGAGGAACTTCTCGGTTAGATTCGAGAGCGATCGCATTATCGAATACTATTCGTCTGGGTACATCTTTATCTAAAATACCCCGTCGATAATATTCTCTAAGAGTATCTCTAGTATGGCGAAACATCAAATCTTTGAGGGGAGTATTATTACTTAAAAACTGACGGGAAGCATTGATAAAGTTATTATCCTGACAAAGTTGTTTATGATTAACCATAGTCATTCCACTTTGCCAGATATCTTTTAAACGATACAGCAATAAACGATCTTCGTTACTTAATTGTTGTTCTAATAGGGGACAAAGTTGCCCTCCCTGTTGAAAATAATCTTTGGACATCCTTTGCCAAAATTCTAAGCGTAAACGGTCAGGGGGATAAGATAAACTATCAAAGTAGTCACAGAAATTATCTTGATATTGCCATTCTCCTTTTAAATCAACTAAACTGAGTAAGTCAAATATTTCTACTGTATCAATTTGCATCGGGGTAGCACTTAATAGTAATAAAGACCTTGTTTTGTATTTCAATTCCCTCATTAAACGTAATAATGAATTAGGCGTATCATCTCGCTTTTGCGGACTTTGACGACGGGCATGGTGGGCTTCATCAAGAACTACTAAATCCCAATTTTCAGCGTCTAATAATTCTTGGCTTCTTTCTTTTCTTCTAACTAAATGAGATGAGGCTAATATTAATTCTTTTTCATTCCACGGGTTATCAATGGGTTGGCAAGTTTCACCATAGGTATTTTTGAATATTCCCTTATCGTAACTCCAAAAATGAAGGTTAAATTTTTCTCTAAGTTCTTCATGCCATTGGGGTTGCACACTTGCAGGGACTAAAATTAAAACCCGTTTAACTTGTTTGGATAACAATAAATAGCGGACTAAAATTCCGGTACTAATAGTTTTTCCTAAACCCACCTCATCACAAATCATGACAGACTGAGGCCATTTATCTATCATTTGTCTGAGGATTTTTAATTGATGTATCCAGGGGGTAATAGGAATAGATTTTAGACAATAATCTAAACAACCTGGATGTTTATGTAGTTCTCTCAAAATTTCCCATTTTTGCTTTTCTGCTTCATTTATTTTGTTATCAATGTCCTCGTTTATCATGGCTTCATTTTCTTCTTTATCAATTTCTTGCTTATTTATTTCTTGATCAGGTAGAGATTTTAATTTATCTGATACGATAGCATATTTATTGTTTTTATTAAGATTAATATCTCCTGCTTTAATAGGTCTAGTATTTTGTTCAATGGCTGCTGTCCAATTGGGTTTTGTGGTTGGGGTATAACGTAACAATTTCTGTTTGACTGCTTCAGGAATATTAAAGACTCGTACATTAGGGGCTAAATCATGCCATAATTGGTCAAAACGATATTGTTCTTCATTAACTCGTTCTAAGTCTCTGACTCCTTCCCAAGAACAATAAACATGAAATGATTCAACGTTTTGTTCCCATCCACTAATGGACTCATTATTTGACCCGTTAAAGGCTAATTGATTACCTTCGAGATCAGTAAAAATGCCTGTTTTTTCATGGAATATATGACGAGTATCTAACGGTTTATCGGGTTCGGGTAAACCATTATCTTTCAAGGGAATGGCAATTTTAATTTCTAAATAATGATGGGCGATTAACCAACTTAATATCTCAAAATGTTTGAGTTGAACAAAGGTTTTTGGAGGATCTAATTCTCTATCTAAGCAAGTTGCGATCGCTTCTTTTAATTCATACCCTTGTTGTATAGCAGTTAAGTCTTGAGGGGCAAACTGACACCCCATAATTAACCGCATTTTCCCTTCATTATAAAGCATGGCTCCTAACCCCCTGGCCACCTTGGAAAGTATGGCACTGTTGAAAAACCCTGACTTGCGATCGTACTGTACCGCCCTTTCTAATGCAGGGATGTAAAAGTCCGCAATGGGGTTATTTTCATTGCTACTGTAGCTAATACGCCAGGAATGAGAGGGGAGAAGGAAAACCATAAGTGAACTATTAACAGGGTTATCCTTAATATGCCCATTTTATCAATTAATAATTGATTAATTCAAGGTTATTCAATACCTTAGTCGGTTAGGTGCATATTTTTGATGATATCTGGATGAGAAGAAGCGATCGCTTTAAGGGCTGCTTTAACTTGTTCTGGACTCATCTGTTCAACGTTGCTCAAAAATGCAATCAATATCTCATCAGTAGTCACTTTAATTGTCGTATTTAGGTGTTCTTCTGGGTTTTTCCCAATATTAGCAGTGTTCATGGTAGCGATGGTTCCGTGCTTGGTTCGATAAGTCCGCAGATTTTCATTCGTTGGTTCTTGTTCCTCACTGCGGACTTCCGCAGTTAAAGAGGTGGATTTGTCACTGCGGATTTTTGGAGTAAAAGTAGAGTTTGTTATCTCACTGCGGATTTCCGCAGTTAGTTCTTTGCGGATATTCCGCACTGTTTTCTCATTCACTCGACAGACTCTAGCTATTTCGCGGTTACTCCAATTATGCCATTCGGGATCATTGAGCAACGTTAGGACTGCCTTGCGTTTATCGGCTCTTGATCTGGGTAACGCTGGTTTATGGTCTGCATTAGCCCCAACAGAATAAAGTACAGCATCCCGTCGAGTGCCTTGATAAATAATAGCTCTAATCGTCGGTTCTTCTTGGTTTCGATGAGCATTCCAGCGATGGAAACCGTCAGCTAACCAGTAATCATCCCCATCATAGAATATAACAACTGGCTCAATTTCTTGACCCTCTTCCATCTGTTCTTCTAAGCGTTTGATATGCTGTAAGTCTATTTTTGCTCTGGGTTGCGTACCACCATCTCTGCGAATTTCTTCGAGATCAAGATGTATTATTTCTGTTGTTGGTTCCATCGTCAATGCCAACTAATCCTTATCCTATTATAGCGTAGTACGTCACTATAAGATTAAGAAATCATACTGTTTGCAGTGAGCAAGTATAATAAAGATGGGTCAATAGTAAGTAAGGAAACCATGCCAAGACCAGGGGGAAATCCAGATTTTGGGACAAAGTATCGTTTTGACTATGGGCGTGAAAAGCCTTTATCAGCCCAAGTTAAAGCCCAAATTTTGCCGGAAACAAAACAACAATTAAAAGATTTAGCAGACCAACAGAAATGTACTGTCCCTGATATTATTCGGGCAGCTATTGATGAATATTTACAAAAAAATGTAGAATAATTAAAGTAAACAAAGAGTTTTAGGGGATGATTTTAAGGGCTTGATTATCTTTAATCCTATAAATACTGAAATCTCTTTTATCTAAAGTAAATATTGTCCCAATGTTAAGACTTTCAGCTAAATAGCATAAGGAAACATCAGCAATTTGCGCCCCTATATCGTGGTATTTTAACCTCTTCCTGGCGAGAAATCCCCGATTGAGCAAGGAAGCTCGCGGAGGTTTCCTCCGCAAGAGCAGGTCTTGCTTGAGGAACGAAAATCGAGGGATGAAAGCCAGGGCAGAACTTACTGGGGAGACTTTTGATTCTGAATATATTTCTTGATAACTTCTAAGGGCGCACCACCAGTAGAAATTACACAGTAGGAACTTGACCATAATACAGGTTTGTAATAGACCTGTGATAATTCTATCTTAAATTCCTTGCGAAGAAGACGACTTGAAGAAGATTTTAGGTTTTTGACAAAAATAGAAATATTGTTGTTGGGATGAAAGGATACCAATAAGTGACAATGATCACTTTCGGCTCCAAATTCTAATAACTCACATTTCTGTTTTTTACAGGAAACCTTGAAATACTCTTCAAGTCGTTTTATCATTTCTGCGGTCAAAACTTTTCGTCTATATTTCGTGATAAATATAATGTGCAGGTGAATAGCGTAAGCACAATGAGAACTCTTATTTAGTGAGGTTGACATTTTACATTAGGTGACGTTATACTGATTATCATATTTGATTGGGTCGAAAAATGCTAACTACTAGAAGAGTTACATTCAGGTTATATCCGACAAAGAAACAGGAAAAAATACTGCATGATTGGCGTAAATTACACCAATACTTGTACAATGCCTGTTTATCTCATCGGATAACTGAATATCGACATTTTGGTAAAAACATTAGTTACTTCGACCAACAAAATTGTCTTCCTGAGTTCAAGGAGTGCTGGACTGAATATAAACAATTAGGTTCACAAGCACTGCAAGCAACTTGCAAAAGAGTTGATTACGCTTTTCAAAGGTTTTTCAAGGGATTAGCCAAGTTTCCTAAGTTCAAAAGTTTCCAAAGATACCGAGGGTGGACATACCCTGCTAAATCAGGATGGAAAGCCCATACAACAGGAGATCACGGAGCTTTAGAATTGTCAAACTTGGGTCAAATCCGAATGCGAGGAAAAGCTCGAACTTGGGGGCAACCTACCACTTGTACAGTTGTTTGGAAAAACCATAAATGGTACTGTTCCATTACGATTAAATGTGAGGTATCTAGAGAGACGGGAACGGGTGCTTGTGGTGTCGATTTTGGAACGTTAAGAGCTTTAACCTTTGATGATTCAACAGGTATTGAAAACCCTCGGTTTTTAGCTAAATCTAAAGACAAGATAGCCAAAGCATCTCGTCAATTAAGACGCAAGCGTTCCCCTAATAGAAAGAAACGAACTAGAGCCTCTAAACGGTGGAAGAAAGCTCGTAACAAAGTTAGTAAACTACAAAATAAAGTTGCCAATCAGAGACAAGATTGGCAACATAAGGTATCTACACAAATTGTAAGCAGTAATAGCTTGGTAGCTACCGAAAAACTAAATATAAAAGCGATGACTCGCAAGGCTAAGAAAGGAAGTAAGCGCAAGAAGCAAAAAACCGGACTCAATCGCAATTTACTTGATGTAGGTATAAGTAATATAACCAAGCTCATCAAGTATAAAGTGAAGGAGTCCAGAGGTGTTTTTGTTGAAGTTCCTATCAAAATAGCCCCTTCGCAAACTTGCCCTAATTGTGGTAAGAGAAAGAAAAAAGAGTTGTCCGAACGAGTGCATCGCTGTGACTGCGGATGTGTCATGGATCGCGATGCAGCGGCCGCAACCGTAATGCTCAATTATGCACGGGGGTTAGGAACTAACCTCCTCAATCGTGGATCTCAGTCCTCTGAGCAAAAACACACATCAAAACGGTGTGGAGGGTTTGCTAAAGATTGGGAGTTGAAGCGACAGAAACCCCAATCAAAGCGTAGCGACGATTGTGGGTAGTTCATCATATAACTTTTTAACCAAGGGGTAGCTTCTTGGGGTAAATGAATAACTTGTAATAAGTTTCCTTCCATCATGGTAAATAAAGCATTAATTCCTATCTTATTTTTACGAATTAACCAAAGAACTTCCGTTATGACTGCCCAACAGGTTATCAAAGGTGGTTGTAAGGTTTTGAGAGTATCAACACAAAAGACCTCTTGCAAAAGTGTTTCGTGGTATAATAAAAAGCTATTTATTTTAAAAGCAGCCATTCTGGTCAAGCGATCGCCACCACTCCAGAGAGCGATCGCCTAATCCCCAAAAATTAATTAAGTTTTAAAACAAGAATTGTTGTATAATTATTAAAGACAATTATTCAGCTAATTAAATTGATTTAACGATGAAATATTGGCAAGCTAAAAAGTTAAAGCAAACTGAATTCAAGCGTTTGACAGGGGTTAAAAAAAACTTTTAGTTTAATGGTTCGGATTATCAAAGCTAAAGACCAAGAAAAAAAGAAACCAGGTCGTAAGCCAAAGTTAATTATTGAAGACCAGATTTTAATGACTCTTCAGTATCTAAGAGAATATAGAACTTATTATCATATTGGTAAAGATTGGAAAATATCCGAGTCATCTGTCTGTCGTATTATTCATAAAATTGAAAATGTATTAATAAAATCTCGTCAATTTAGATTACCTGGAAAGAAAGCCTTATGGCAAAGTTCTTCAGATGGAGAACTGGTAGTAATGGATGTTATGGAAAGTCAAATCGAAAGACCTAAAAAACGACAAAAACAGTTTTATAGTGGAAAACAAAAAGAACACACCCTCAAAACACAATTAGTAATTCAACAAAAAACTGGTCAAATTATGTGTTTACTTAACGGAAAAGGAAAAACTCATGATTTTAAACTATTTAAAAATAGTGGGGTAAAATTTGGAACATTAATGAAAGTCATTGCTGATAAAGGCTATCAAGGTATAGCTAAAATTCATCGATTAAGTGAAACTCCAATCAAGAAAAAGAAAGGGAAAAAGTTGACCAAAGAAGAGAAGAAATATAATCGGCAACTGAATCGATTAAGAATCACAGTCGAACATATTAATAGACGACTAAAAATCTTTAAAATTCTTTCTTATCCTTATCGAAATCGTGGTAAAAGATTCGGATTAAGAGCGAACTTAATAGCTGGACTTCATAACTACGATCTGGCTAATTAATTTGTAAAAAAATGCATAAAATTTCTAGTTATTTGAGCTTTTAATCATTAGCTAGACTGATTTGTGCTGCCCATTTTTAATCATTTTTGTTTGTGGCGATCGCTCTCTACTATCTCATTCAAAAAAATCAGGAATTCTGGGTGTCTTGCCACGTAAAATTAGACAAAAAAATAGCATTCAATCATATCACAAAAGACTTTTGCAAGAGGTCTATTACTAAGTTTCCCTTTGTAACCACGATGTAAATCAAGATGACACCCAGTATAGACACATATCAAGTTATCTTCTGATGAATTACTGGGATCTCTATCCCAATGATGAGTTTGTAGTGTATATTGCATCCGCTTGGAAACTGTCCAATCTTCAGGGACTTTTTGACCAGGTTCAATACATTTTCGTCCACATTTCTGACAAGTCCAATTAGCTTTTTTCTTCAGTGCTAAACTGATTTCTTTCCAGTTGCTAGGATAGAGTTAAGATGAAGGCATTGATTATTATAATTTTTAGGTTTAAAATGGGTGGAACAAATAGATTTAACTCTATCCACTTTTAATAATTTAATCCCTACATTGTATCAAACTTTTGTCAAAAAGCCGATATTAATGAATATTAAGAAATGTTACTTTTGCAATGGTGATTGAACTACCCAATTGTCCCAATATGATTCTCCACTTTTTTCGATAAGGATAAGGGTTCTCGGACTAATCGATAGATTCTTTGGGGGAGAGTATTATCAAATATTTGGAGAGCGAAGTTCGTTCCCCAAATATTCAATAAATAAATAAGTTGCGATCGCAGGTAATTGCGACTTAAAATAGATTTAAGTAACAACGTGTTATTTATGTTTTAAAATATTAAAATATAAATATTCATATCTAACTATTTTTTGGTTAGAGATTACATTAAAATAAGGCAAAAATTTTCTTTTTGCCTTTTTATTGTTAAACTCTGGTGGTATTAATGTCGTTGTATAAAAAATTAGGTAAATAATTTATCGAAAATTTTTAATAAAAATATAAATTTTGAATTCAGCTTCTCCTTATCAATAGTTGAGGACAGTATTGTTTCAAGTAAAAAGTCAAAAACATTAATTTGTTCTTTAATATAGGTGTTTAAAACTTCATCTAGAATGTCATCTTTTCTTCCTCGTTTTTTCTTTTCTAATAATGTAAGAAAACGATCTTTAACGGTAGAAGGTAGAGACGTATCAGCAAGTAGTGCATCGATAGAAATTGGGGGCATTGTGTGATTTGTTGTAATCCACTGACAGCATAATATTGCTCTTATTGCATGGATATACTTTTTGGATGAAGCTTTTTTATTTTCACATAAATATTTTTCGTAGTTGTCTGTAGCTATATTCAAGTAATGGTACATATTTGCCTGAGGAGAATAGCACGATGTCGCTATTTCTTGAATTTCATTTAAGAATACAGTATTTCTCTGGTAAACAATAGGAGAAAACAAGTATTCCATTAAGCGAGGATTTGACTTAGATAGTAGGAAAAAAGTCTTTTTCAAATCCCATCCAACGATGTCCATCGTGTCATTAACTAATGCTTCAATAACGTCTTCTTTATTGTCTTCGATTCCTAGATACCAATCCAAATTGTGAGCATAAATAAACCTAACATCGTAATCGCTTTGTCTTGAAGCAAATCCAAATGCTCTACTGCCAGCCTCGCAAGCATAAAGTATCTTGACCTTTTTGCTTGCTTCTAGTCTATTTAATGTGTTTTTAATTTCTGAAGTAATACTCATTGTAAATTCTATAAACTCTTTCTAGACTGTCAAACCCTTGTAAATAAAATTATATGATATAATAGGAATATATTAAACAATAAATTAATAAAAAATTGCTAAATAGCAACAATTTAAGCTGAACGAAACAGAATCAAGTCTGTCTGTCAGGTGGCTAAAATCCTGGCACTGAAGAGTAGAAAATGTCAAAACACGAACAAGTAAGACAACAAATAGAAGAAACATTAATTGATGTTTACCCAGAAATAACAAGAGTTGAAATTGAAATAAATTTATTAGGAAAATATAAAAATAAAGATCCAAATATCAAACATATTACTGTTGTCATTAAAGAGAAAATAAATGAATTTTCTTACCCTTGTATTGTTAATTTAGAAAAACAACAAATAAATGTATTAACATTGCTTAATTTCTTTGGATGGGAAAAGCACAAATTTAACAAAAAAGTGCAGCAATTGATAATAGACTTATTTACAAATTAAATAGAGCTTATCATTTTAACTATAGCCTAAGTTAAGATGATAAGCTCTATTTTTGTTTTAATAACAACTTTTAAATAGCTTAAAACGTTTATTTTTCTTAACAAATATAGTATAATAATACTATACAGCTTATTCTCGGTAAAAAATATGAATAAAACAACAAGCTTAACGCAATTAGAAGCTATTAAGCTTATCAAAGATTTACAACAAAACCCAAGAAAAGTGACAGAAACCGAGAAGCAAATTCTCGGTTCTTTTGTAGGGTGGGGTACGGTGTACTCTGTTTTTAATTCTGATCACAAATGGGCAAAAGAAGCCTATGCAGAATTAGAAGAATTGTTGACTCCCAAAGAGTTAGCGATCGCCCGACAAGCAACGCTTTTCTCACACTACACAGACCCCAAACTTATTAAAGTTATCTGGGACGGTGTAATTGGAAAAGGTTTTGAAGGAGGATTAATTCTTGAACCTGGATGCGGTCACGGAAATTTTATGTCCTATCAACCCGACTCTCTTAAAAAGCAGTCAACCTGGGTTGGGGTAGAATATGATCCAATCGCTGCATCCATTGCAGAGATGCTTAATCCCCGTGCAATGATCTATAACGACAGATTTGAGAATATCGATCTGCCAACTGACTTTGATCTTGTCATTGGGAATGTCCCCTTTGGCGATATTCCAGTAGCCCATCTCAAGTATGCGCACCTTAAACCCAATCTTCATTGTTATTTCCTTCTGAAAGGACTTGATTTACTCAAAGAAGGTGGTCTAATGGTAGCCATCACATCCACTGGTTTTCTGGATAGCAAGGGTAATAAACAAGTTAGAGAAGCGATCGCCGAAAAAGCAGAGCTTGTAGGTGCAATGCGTTTGCCCAACACAGCGCATAAGTCTTATGCCGGCACCTGTGTAACGACAGATATTATTATTCTGCGTCGCAACAAAAAGGCCACTAAACTAGAGCAAATATGGACAAAATCAGCACCTTTTGCACAATTGAAATGGGAAGCCATTGGCTTAAATCCAGCAGTTGTTGAAGATAATAAACTTTGGGACGCATTAGCAAAAGTTCTCCGAGAGAAAAGTCTTCATGAGGTTGCTGCTCTACCGGTAAATGGCTATTACGTCCGTAACCCCCAATATATTCTTGGTAACTTTACTAAGGATATATTATACGGGGGAGAACGAATGGCTGTAGCCCCTAATGAGCGTCCTTTAGATTTAGCCCTAGAGGTTGCCTTTAACAGCATGGGGCTAGTTTGTGACACCACTGTCACCGACTTGGCTACTATTCACTTTATACCCCCAGAGATGCAAAATATTCCTCTGGACTACTTTGTCCAATATGAGGAACTGTTTTATCAAAGGGGAGAACATAACTTAGTCCCCGTACCTTCTAAACAAGTCGAACTCATCAAGCATTTCTTGGCCATACATGACAATTTTTTGTCTGTGGTTGAGAGAATGAAATATGACGATGATGACTTTTTGTACGAAGAACAAAAAAAATTACTTCATGCTTATAAAGGTTTTATCCAAAAGTTTGGGTATCTTCGGGACAACGAGAAAAAACTAAAGACAGATCCTCGCTATTACTTGCTCAATGGATTGGAGGTAGAGTCAGAAAAGCCTTACTGGGACTTGTCTGATATCCCCAAATCCAAAAAAGTTAAGAAGCATTATAGTCCGGCTGATATATTTTTCAAGCGGACAGCTTCGCCCACTGTGGAACCAGAGATGGCCTACACGGCCAAAGACGCTTTGATTTATTCTCTTAACTACAAGGGGCAAGTTGATACGGATTATATCGCATGGCTTTTAGACATAGAAGAAGAGGAAGCGATCGCCCAGTTACAAGCAGAAGAGTTAATCTATTTCGATCCCCTAGAGGATCGTTGGCATACGGCCGAGGTTTACCTATCTGGCAATATTCTAAGGAAGCTGGACGACGCAATCAAATATAGTCTAACTACCAATGTAGCAGCATTGGAAAAGGTTCAACCTAAATTCATTTTGCCTCCTTGCTCACCTCAATTAAGAGCAGACCTGATTATCGAATTAGGGGGAGAAGAAAAATGTGAAATTGACCCACAGGTAAGTATTCGAGTTAGGCTGGCTTCTCAGTGGATTCCTGTCCATATAAAGCGTAAATTTATTGGTGAAATGATTAACAATCGATACTTTGATGGATTAAACTATTATCCTGCTTTAAGGGAGTATCAAATCACCAGTTCTTTTGACCATGATAAATTTAACACTCTATATCGAAAAGCTTACCAAATTTTCGATTTGGCCTTGAACCTTAGAACAGTCAGAATTTGCGACACCATTTCTATCGATGGTAAAACAAAAAGCATTTTTAACCCAAAAGCGACGGCTGCGGTAAAAGCAAAAATTCAGGAGATTGAAAAATCTTTTTTGGAATGGCTGTGGACTGATTACCATCGATGTTTAGAGCTAACCAAGCTCTATAACGGTAAGTACAACTCAGAGGTTTTGAGGAAATACGATGGCTCTCATCTAAACCTTCCTCTTATGAACCCTGACATTACTCTCAGGCCCCACCAGAAAAATGCTATCTGGCGCGCTATTCAAAACCAAACTACCTTATTTCATCACTTCGTAGGTGCAGGAAAAACCTTTGCCATGATAGGAACTATGATGGAGTGGGTAAGATTGGGCTTAGCTCATAAGCCCATGATGGTAGTTGAAAACGCCACTATCGGTCAAATTGCCAAAGACTTTCGACGAATGTACCCCACAGCCCGTATTTTGGTACCTGATTCTGAATCATTCAAAGCAGCTAATCGAAAACGGTTTTGCGGTGCGATCGCTTCTCAGCAATGGGACGCAGTAATTGTCACTTACGAGCAATTCAAAGCCATTGACGCTTCCCCTCAAGCCTATCAAAACTTCTTTGATCAAGAGCTTGAGGCATTAAAAAGTTTAGAAGTAGATGGCGTAAAATCTGCTGAACGTCGTGCAATGAGAATAGAGAAAAAACTTCGTTCTCATTATGCCGAAATTCAAGAACATCAAGATAACTGCATCTTCCTAGAACAACTAGGAGTTGATGCCTTGGTTTTTGATGAGTCTCATAAACTCAAAAATCTGTATTACGAGACAAAACTACAGGTAGCAGGACTACCTACCAACAACAAATCAGGGAGGGCGTTGGATGCCTTTATCAAAATCCAACAGATGTTACGCAGAGGGAAAAAAGTGGTATTTGCCACAGCAACCCCTATTGCTAACTCTTTGATCGAACTATGGGTTGTCCTGAAATTTCTTGCCAACGATTCCATTTTGCAACCACTAGGTTTAGACTCAGTAGATGCTTTTATGGGAATTTTTGGCAACATTACAACTGGGGTTGAAATTACCCATAGTTCCAATTTTAAGATTAAAGAGCGTTTTTCGTCGTTTTTTAACGCTCCCGAAGTCTGTAAGCTGTATTATTCAATAGCCGATGTCATCTCTAGTCAGCAGCTAAAACTTAAGTTGCCAGAAGCTGAGACAATTCCTATCGAGCTACCTATGAATAGACAGCAAGAGGCATATCAACTGTATTTGACGGCTCGACTACACCGTATTGAAAATAGATCAGTTCAGCCGGACGTAGATAATCACCTAAAAGTTACTCACGAGGGTAGGCTATCTAATCTAGACATTCGTTTAGTTTTGAAAAATGGTGATAATTTTCAGTATTCGAAGCTCAATCAATGTGCGTTGAATATTTACAGGATTTGGTTAGCATCCAAATCAATCAAAGGAGTACAATCGGTCTTTTCAGACATTTCAACTCCTAAAAAGCACGAATTTAACTGCTATGCCTATCTTAAGGCAGTTTTGATCGAATTGGGCATCCCCCATAAGGAGATCGCCTTTATCCATAGCTATTCAAAGGAACAAAGACCGGCTCTTTTTGAAAAGCTTAACAACGGTCAGATCAGAGTTATTCTTGGCAGTACCAGCAAGATGGGGACTGGCGTTAATATGCAGCGGCTCATGCTTGCTTCACATTCCATCGATTGTCCCTGGCGACCATGTGATGTCACTCAACGAGACGGCAGAACTATACGTCAAGGCAATCTTTTTCCCACTGTATTCATGTTCAGGTATCTCACTCAAGGAGTCAATGGTTTTCCTGGGTTCGATAGCTATTTGTGGCAAAAAATCCAACAAAAACAGTCTGGTCCAGCCATGATTGTTAACGATCCCTTCGGTAATCGTGTTATCGAAGACGCAGACCCATTTTTGGCTTCTGCGGCCTTAATGAAGGCTATTGCTACTGGCGACGAACGCATCTTGAAAAGGGAAGAACTTAAACAAGAGTTCTCTGCTCTGCAACTTGAATTTGATGGATGGTACTCTAATGTTTGCTATCAAATGAGTAAACTTCGAGGGCTAGAATCCAGGAAGGAAGATATAGAACGCTTCTTCTTGCCAGACTTGGAAGACGATTTAAAATCTTTGCGATCGCTTCGGGAGGACTTTCCTTTGGAATTTTCTGGAAAAGTCTATAAAACGAAGGAGGCGATCAAAAAGTATCTAAAAGAGCAAGAAATTGCTCTTAAAAAGACTTTTAAATCTCAACAAAACATTGCTCATTATGGTGATCTCACTCTAATGGTTAGAAAAGAAGGATTGAGAGATGAAATGGTTTATTATCTCAAAGGGGAAGGATTATACCGAGTTACTAAGCAAAATATTGTTGATCAAAAGCGACAGTATTTTGTCAATAAACTTCTTGGTTATCAGTCTGATAATCAAGAAGAACTTGATGAATGCGTTGAAAAAATTGCTGCTTCTCCTAAAATCGAAACCACTTTCCCAAAAGAAAAGGAAGCTAACTCTTTAGAGGCTCAAATTAAAGCTTTGGAACTAGAGTTAGGGATGGCACAAGAAGTCGATGATAATGGAGTTCCTTTAGAAGCTCCTAAAGTTGAATTTGAGTCTCCTGCCAACATTGCTCATAAATATGAATTAAAACGAGGCAAGGTATCAGGAAACGATATCACTTCTGTTTTAATTGACGATCTCAAAGAGCAATTGTTAACCGAATTACCAGACTGGATGGAAAAAATTAAATCTTCCATTTCAGTAGTAGAAGAATACTTCAATCATTCTTCGGAATCCATTGAAAATGGAACTGAGTCTAACGAATTGACAGGTGATATTTTACAAGAATTGTACAGTAACCCCTGGAGTTTATTAGATGATGACTTTGATGACACCTCTGAATATTTTGAAGAGGAAAATGACATCGAAGAAGACGATTTAGACGAATCAGAGGTTGATCCTATCCAAGCTTTATATCAAGATCCCTGGAGCTTGCTGGAACAAATCCTAGAATAAATCTATTAGTTAAAAAAGCCGATACAACTTTTGTATTGGCTTTTTCTTTTTGTTAAGTATATATTTACTTTAAGCTAAATTGAGCAATAAAACTTTTTGCTTTTTGAGAAACGAACTTCGCTTCTCAAAATAATATATTATGCTATAAAAATATGTTATAATACAAATATACTTAATAGCAAAAGTTAAGTATATTTGTCGTAAACTAATAAGTAAAATGTTCCGAAAGGCCACAAAGAAAGATATTAAATTAAGGATTGCACTTAGTGGTATTAGTGGTTCAGGCAAAACCTGGACATCACTATTAATTGCCTCATACTTAGGCAAAAAAATTGGTCTAATTGATACTGAAAATGCGAGTTCAGAGAGATATGCCGACCAATTTAGTTTCGACATATCAGATTTAAAAAATCACAAACCTGACTCTTATGCCAGAGAAATAAAGGCTGCTCAAGATTGCTACGATGTTTTAATTATTGATTCTTTGAGTCACGCTTGGTTGGCTGAACTTGATTATGTTCGTAGCCAAAAAAACTCGTACACAGCATGGAGTTCTGTGCGTCCTAAAGAAAGGGAGCTTTTGTCAGCCATTGTTGAATGCAAGTGTCATTTGATCGCAACTATGCGCGAAAAAACAGATTATACTCTGGAAAAGAACGAAAAAGGGAAGCAAGTCCCTCGGAGAATTGGTACTTCACCGATTCAGGCAAGCGGAATTGAGTACGAATTTGACCTATGGGGCAAGCTTGATTTACAGAACAATTTAAAGATTGAAAAATCTCGTTACTCTAAGATTTCAGGACAAACATTTCCTAAGCCTGGAGCCGAATTTTGTAATCTTTTATTGGGTTGGATTTACCCTTGGACACTTTGGAGAAATGACCAGGACGCTATTAATTGGGCAGCTAATATTCTACCAGATATGGAAATTAATGAAATCAAAAAAGAATACATTAATCTTCAAGCTGAAAAGGGAGAAAAGTTCCCAACTTGGGTTAACTATGTTCACAATTTAGACAAGTTTTAATTGAGTGAATGATGACGTTAATTCCATTGACACTATCGATTTTGATCGCTTACAATCCAATCAATTTAGTGCGATCGCTTAGCCTGGATTTTGAGTATCCAACTCGAATTCCAGCTAAATTTCCAGACTCATCTAAACGCCTTCGTTTAGATGTCGTCAAAAACACTTCTCGAAATTACGTCGTTCTGATTAAGCAAGATTCCCCTTGCTCTGTTCCGAATTGTATTGTTGGAAAGTTAGTAGGAAAGCGTGGTATTTTACGGAGAGAAGGACAAGCGATCACATTAAGAAATGGTCGCACTGCCCTTTATCAAGATTGTAATAGTAGTTGCCTTTCCTCAATCACCTGGGGCGAGAATGGAACCAACTATCAGATATTATACGCTATCGATGAAGACAATTATTCAGACCGACTAAAGCAATTGAAAAAAATGGCTAATTCTTCATTGAATTAACAGTCTAGGAGCTTATTATGGCCAAATCATTTCAATGGAATAAATTTACTTTTATTCCTTACAGAAATTTTAGTGAAAAAGAAACTTTTCACACTATTTCTCAACGCTTACGTAAGACGGAAATTCACAACTATGATAAAACTATCCGTTCCAAGAAAATTGCACATTGGGATTATCAAAAATTTTATGAATGTGCAAGTAAAGCAGGATTTGAAAATGTTGATATTTTCATCCTAAATGGACAGCAAGTTGTCCCATGCGTCAACGAACTTTTTGAGTATATGCCAAATGCCTAAAGTATTTTTCGTTGAGTTCATTCAGCCTAAATTACTAGGAGTCTGCTTCTCTGATCAACCAAATCTCCTTCTCTTTACATCTTACGATTTAAGCGATCGTGAAGCAATAAAACGATTACTTGAAGACGTTCATTTTAAAGAGTATGAAGCAGTTGGCGAATATTTCTCAAAACATTAAAACAAAGGGGGTCGCCCCTCAGCAAATAAAAGGAGTAAGTTATGTCTTTTCTGAAAATTACTAAACAATGTCCGAAATGTCCTTGGAGAAAAGGTACTAATCCTTTCGATATTCCAGGAGGATACAGTCTAGAAAAACACCAAGCATTGGAGACAACTATTGCTCCCCAAAACCCCACTTTAGAAGATTACTTTGGCATTCATTCTAAACCTTTTGTAGTGATGAATTGTCATGAACATGATTCAAGTGATCAAGTTCCATGTGTGGGATGGGTTTGCAATCAAGTAAAAAACAATAATCTTCAATTACGATTAGTTTTGATCGAAGATCCAAAAGTTAATCAACTGGAAGTCGTTGGAGAACAGCATGATATTTTTGAGGATACAATCCCAAATTAATTTTACTGTCTAATTTTTACATTTTTAAAACCATTAAGCAATTACTGCTTAATGGTTTTTTATTGTCAAATACCAAGCAATGATAAAATTAAGGTGTTGTCATAGGAGCAAGCAATGGAAACTTTTACTGATGGACAAATAGAACAAATAATACAAATATCAAATATGGCACATCTCATACTTGTGAGGTACATAGATGATCTCTTTGAGGCAGGAGTTAGGTGTACCTCATGAGTCCGAGAAACGCTATAATAAATCTAATTTATTCAAAAAGATAATCAATTTATTTATCTAAATAATACATATTTACTTAATTTAAATAAATTGGTATAATATAAATAGAAGTTAACTTATTCTCAAAAATAAATGTCTGAAATTGTAATACTTTCAACAACAACAGGACAGCAAACTAAACTTGATTTTGACCCTAGTTTTCAGTATGCTTTACTGGATTTTATTGAAGAAGAATTAAAAAAGATATTAACTAAAGAGCAAGTTGAGTCTCTTGAGGAGCAACTAAATTCAGTCAGTCATCTTTCTAGACCAGAAGCTTTAGAACAATGGAGAAAAGAAAGCCTTGATTGTGAAAAGTTATGGGAAGTTAAAATTTCTCCACCTGGCTTTACGGAGTTTCCTTCTGAACTTGAAATGATTCAAGCGATCGCGGAGACTTGTGAGGATTATGACAACAAAGTTGTTAGCATTTATGTTGCAGATTTGATAGGGATTTTAAATCTTCCTGATGCTTGTGAATTTAAAAACAAATTCAAAGCTGCGTTTATTGGTCTTTACAATTCACTCGACGAGTTTATTCTTGAAGAATTAAATCGTCAAGGTTATATAGAAGCAATAGAAAGTCTTGAACCAATCAATCCTGAAAAGTGTTTTAATCTTGAGCATTTTAAGGATAGCGATTTTATTTCTCCTTATTTTTACAAATCCTTTGTAAATGAAGAAGGTAGTGTCCAAATGGCACTTTTCCATAGAGACTAAAAACTTGTTTTGCGAATATTTGCACTTTAAATATATTAACAAAAGTAGTAAAAATGCTGCTTACTTTAATATATTTAAAGTTGCTAAATTTTAGTCTTTACAAAGTTAAAAATAATTAGTAAGACAGGAGTTTAATTTAAAAATGGTCACTCAAACACAATCAGTTACAGAAGTTTATTACGAAATGGGAAGTGACAAAGTAATTTGTGATGTAAATCCTCAAACATATCAGCCGATAAATTATCAATCTGAAAAAGAATTAAAAGCAAAGTATCCTTTAGCAGAAAAAATGCCTTTAGAATTCGTTAAATTTTGTATACAAGAAGTTCTTGAAATTGTTTTTAAGCAAGAGCCAAAACTTATTACAGAAGAAAGATGGAATTTACAACTCAATGTAATGCTTTATGAAGATTATATATATTCTGATCTAGATTATATTAGAACTGATATTTTTAAAGCAAAAGAAAGATTGTTTGGTGAATACACAAATATCTTTATCAAAGTTAAATTTGAAGGTGATACACATTATTACCAAATGAGTGATATACATACGTTATGTCATAAAGATATTGTTCGACGTTTAATAAGTTTCTTGATTTACGGAAATATTAAGCAAAACGCATTTGCAACTAATTATCTTTATAGTAATCGTAGTAATGAAGTCGATCTTTTCTATTCACCTAAGTTACAAATCAGAACAGAAGAAATTATTCAAGCACCTTGCTGTGTAATTGCTAATGTTTTAAGCGATCGCTCTCAATATTTTGTTGAAGAACCATCGCTTCCTAAAGAATAATCAAACTTAAATCATTTAAAATAAAACGAAATCTTAGACAGGATTTCGTTTAATGCAGCCTTTTTACAAAGAAAAAGCCAGTCCTAAGCCTGGGAAAATGCAGAAGGTTATCACTAATTTACAGAAATAAAATGTCCGAAACAACGAAAACATACACCCATGTTTTTTATGATATGGGTAGTTATCATGTGGCTGATATTGTTCATCCACAAACTCAGCAACCAGTTGATTATGGCAGCTTAAAAAAGCTTAGAATATATCATCCTTATGCCGATATATTCCAATGGTGGTTTGCGCAGATTTGCTGTGACATCATGTCCAAAATATATTTTTGTACTACTTTTAAAAGTACAACAGAAGAAAGCTATGAATTTGTTCTTGGAGCAGTTCCCCCACAAAGAAGAAATAGTTTTACAATAGATAGTCAACTTTTTTCATTCTTTGTCCCCTGCGAAGGTGTTTTTGAGGAATATGTTAATTACTATATTCGTTTTGATGACAATTATTATGTGATGGTTGACTCTATCAAACTTTCTGATGCACAGTTAGCAAAAAAATTTCAAAACTTTTTGAAATATAATATTAACACTCATCAAATGGGTTTCGCAGTCAACCTCATCTCAAAATATGGAATAAGCTTTGTAGAATATCGTGAAACAGATCCAGATTTTTATTCAGAACAAATCGATTCCCCAGAGGGGATTATCTACTCTCCCTGTTCTTTCCTAACCTGTCCAATTACTAAATAAGCAAAAATACGCCTTAAAAGGCGTATTTTTATGTATTCACAATGATTAATTACAGCGAATACGATACAATTATTGTTCCTAAAAACCGGAAATGGCAATATCCATCTGGAGCTTTTGCCGATCTCAAAAGTGGTTCCCCATAAAAATAAACCCATCCCAAGATAATTTCTTGGGATGGGTTTTTGCTTTATACATTGAAATATTTTGTTGAAATAATTTTTAGTAAATTAATACTAAAATCAAAGTTAATTATCATAAAAAGAAGCAATTGATTTTTTAGAAGGATAATAAATACCACTTGAATTAATTGTCAATTATCATTCCAAAGTTCCCGACACCAATCTCGATAAAGTGTTCCTGAAGATATAGTTCGCTTATAATGTTTTTTAGTATAATTTTGTATTAATTCAATCTTCTTTCTTGCCGTTAGTTTATTATTCCAAAGTTGATTTTTTTTTAGATAATCAACAGCCTCTTTGACTAATTCAACAGATTCTAATGCTCGTTGATCATTAGTTTTATTTTCATTGACACGACCATCACCTCGTTTATCACTATTTATATTTACATCTGGGGATTTTTCACTATTTTTAGATTGATTAATGACTGACTTAGAGTCATAATTTTGAGTGAGTTTATCGATCAATTGATGTAGATTTTCTTTTGTAATAATTTCTTTTTTTAAAGCATCTTGTAACCGAATTTCAAGAGATTTTAAACCATCAGTTTCTAAAGCCTCAAATGTTCCTAATTGTCTTTGACGAACTTCTTCTGGGACATTATGAACTGAGCCATAATTCCCTTCACAATGAATAATAGAAACTCTATAGTTGTATTTTTTACCTAGTTCAACATAAGGACTTAAATATCTTTTTCTAGAAAAAGTATTAGCAACAGAAACATTAGCTCCTGATTTTAATAGTTTTTCTGTTTCTTGAATAGACCAAAGATGAGATTGTTCTTGTAAATGTAATTGATATTTGCCATCTATATACAAGCCTGGGTAATTATCAGCAGAAATAACTCTATTTTGAGTTAATGTTTTAGCTAAGGTTGTTTTTCCACTGCCACTTGCTCCCCTGATTAAATAAAGCTGTTTTTCTAATTGTAAAAATTCATAAGTCAACCATAATAAATTATCAATGGGAAAAGCCGCAAATAATAAATTCGGATTATTGGTACTAGGAAAATGAGCCTTAATTATTTGCCTGTGTATGATAACTTCTGGATATTCTGTATTTTTTTCAACAGGAAAAACTTTTAGAGTTAGTCTATAAGGGTATTTAGTTTGATTGCTTTTCATATAATTAAAGGTAGGAAGAACAATAACTTTCCCCCAAGGGTTAGACGTTTTTGATAATAATCTCAAATTTTCAAAGTCTTTATCTCTCCAACGATACCAATTATCTGTACTCGAAAGACTGATAAAGTTTTCTTTCGTAATTGTTGTTACTAATTTCATTTATTTCTCCAGATTTTTTTTGACAATTGATAAAATTACTTTATTCAATTTTTTCATATAATTCCAACTTTTCTCGCAACTGATAGATATGTTTTTCTTTCAATTCTAATGGGCTTATAATTGTGACGCTTTTATATTTTTCAATCTCTCTGAGAAACCAAAAAAACGACCAAATTTCCCGATAAACTTCTAAAATTGCTTCTTTTTTCTCCCCAGGCATAATTATCCACTTTTGTTTGACATCGCCTGATTTTGTCTCGTATTTTTTTGTCCAATTACCACGTAATTGAAATACAGCTACAACAGTTCCTAAACTTTCCCATTGTCTCTTAGTTTCTTTAATCGCATTAATTCTATCAAGTCGAAAGCATCGATTGCAAGAAATCTGTGGATGCTCTGATTTTTCAGCAGTATTGAGGACTTTTGCTACTAAATAACGGTGTCTTTCGATGTTTTGAAAATGACCATAAGTACATTGAAAAACTTCATCTTCTCCTGCACTATTATTGTAGCTAATCTGAAAAGTTTGTTTTTTTGCAATATAAGTCTCTAGTTTGTCGAGAAAAGGTAAATCAGATTTTTTTATCAAAGAAGAGATCGCTTCAAAGTGAACTTGAAGTAAAGGAAATTTTGAAAAATATTCTGCTAATGCTCTTGCTGCTTCACCGTGGCCTGCCTCTACAGCATCTCTAAGAATTTGTACTAAGGCATCTTGCTGTATAGGATTCAGTTCATAAGCTTCTTTGTCAAGGGAAATTTTGATTCCTCCAGAAGCGATTTCTTTTATTAATCCATTTATATTTGGCTTATTACCCCAAAAAAACTTATGTTGTTTAGCCAAAGACTCCAAAAAGCTTCTTTCCTCTTGTGAAAGACTAATTGTTAGATTTTTCATGATATGCCCTAGCTACAAAGGCTGGTGATAATTTTTCTTGTCTTAATCACACTATATCATATTTACACATTTTTAAACAGAAATAATGTGTAAATGTTGACTAATTGTGTGTAAGTTAATATAATGTAATTGTTGAAAGCAATAAAAAGCATGGATACAACATTTGGATCTGCATTCTTGCCAACCCCTCAAGAAATCGAAAATTTTTCCACTAAGGTCAAATCTTTGATTCCCCACCAAAAAATCACATCTGAGCAGCACTTAAAGCTTATTGATACGCTATACTATATTGTTCAGAGAGCCAAAACAGTTCTGCTAAAAAATGAGTTACCAAAGGATGAAGTAATAAGAAACTTAACTCAGATAGAAGGTTGCCCAATTTGGTTTGATCTTGATGAAATTTCGCAAATTGATGATTTAAAAGTCGAGGAAATTTGTCGCTTAATTGAAGTTTGGCAAGACGGTCAAGATAACTGGGCGAAAGCGGCTAAAGCTATCACAAAAGAAGCTGACAAGAAAATGAGCGGACAAAATTTTAAATAGCCACTTGCTAAACAGGAAACATTTCCTGTTTAGCAAGTGGCTTAATTTCTCTTGTTGAAGAAGTTAACAATATTTTATTTTAAGAAAAATGAAAACAACAGAATTAATCGAAAAATTATTAATTTTCTGTATCTTTAATATTATAAACATAGTATAAAATATGTCCTTGATAAATTATATTTTCTCCCATGTTTGTTACTTTATATACTTGATTATTTACTCGAAAACGAGTAGTCGGTTCAACGGATAAAGGATCAAAATTGTCAACATTATTAATATAAAGGGTTGTGGAGTCAGATGGATAATTGTCTTGAGTACCCAACAAAGGAATATTTACAGATTGTCCTCTTCCAATATGTCCAATAACAGTCTTACAGTTTAAACTTGTTTCATCAGGAATTCCTAAATTGGGATTACCAGGAATTGTTATTTGTTGACAAATCTCTACGCGATCGCCTTTCTCTTGCGCTAATTCTATTAATTCAGATTGTTTAAAAAATGACATATTTTAAAAATAAATGATATATATCTTTGATTTTAGGGTACTTTCTAAATAAGGCAATTTAGTTTAGATTATAGCTGAAAATTGTGAAAGTTTTCCATTGCCTTAAATAGTTGGATTTTTTGCCTCTTGAGTAATCAAGAGGCTTTCTTTATCCATAGTTCTTACGCTAAACATTGAAATAAAATATGAGTTTGGGAGACGAAGTTCGTTTCCCAAACTTCTAGCAGAAGAAAATCAATTTGAACATTGTTGTTTTTTTACCCTTTTGTTAATTCGGTCATGTAAGTCAATCTTTCTTTCAGTATACTATCAATTTGGGGACCGAATTGAACGACCAACTCTTCTAGAATTTCAGCAGCTAACTGTTGCTTATCCTTCCCTTCCCCTTGAATAATAATATTCCCAGAAAACTCAAAATTAACTTTTATATCTCCTATCTCTTTCTTTGTAGCAGTTGCAGCAGGAGAGATAGGACGTACCATAATGGCATCGTAGGGGTCTCGATAGACTGTTTCTAATTTCCCTTCATTGATCTTTTCTAGTAAAGGTCCGGTATCAGCCGCCGCTCTAGCATTAACAACGAACTCACCATTAGATAAAAAGGCGTTAATACTGTCACTGGTTCCCGTCCCAGGCCCATTAACCCACCCCCCTGTAGAAAACTTTTGAACTGGTTCTGTCTGTGAAAGTGGAGTAACCAGTCCCTTTAAAATAGGAAGTCTGCCAAGTAATCCAAAGATCCCTCTAAGTGGACTAATGAGGTTGAAAATAAATCCTCTAATACTTTGGGCTATATTTGCGATCGCCTTAAATGGGAACAGAATTAACCCTAAAGCCGATTGAACTTGTTGAATTGGAAGTAGCCATAGTCTTAGTATTATGTTTCCCACTTTTAGTAAAGGTTGAATCAGTAAAGAAATTACTCCAGAAATTACTTTAAAGGTAAAATTGAAAACTTTAAAAAGAATTTTCCCTATTGTAACGATAGTTTTTAATCCAATTAAAATAGGAGAAATATAAGGAATTATTGTGAGTAAAACAGAACTTGAAATTTTAGTAATTAACTGAATTCCTTTAAGAATAGTGTTGATAACAAACGCTACGGCTCTCAATGGAAGTAGCAAAAAATTGGCAAGATTAGTTGCTCCTTTTTGAAGAATATTGAAGAAATTAGCAGTTTCTGTATTGATTCCTAAGATTGCGGTAAATGGACTAATAATTGCTTTGCCTAACTCTATAAAAGCTTCAAAAATAACATTAACAGTTTCCTCAAAAGTTTTTAAAACCGACTTAATAATCTCCCAAGCCCCTCCAAACAGAGTATCAAAGAACGTCTTAAGAACTTTCCAGGTTCCCAAAACAATATCTTGAATACCAAGAAAATTGTGCTTGAATCCTAGATAGAGTCCCCCTACGACTCCGGCCACTAAACCTAATGCTGCAATCAATGGAAATAATGGCCCCGTTACCGCTACCCATGTCGCAGTTGCAGCCGAAGAGATCGCACCGAACCCTGCGGTAATCAAACCTTGAACGGAAGTGAAAATCCCTCCCATAGTGAGGGAAGATACCCCCATGGCCGTATTAGCAGTAGTAACAGTAGCAGCCGTCGTTGTTGCAGAACCAGCTACCGCAGTATTACCAACAACCATAGCTGTACTTGATACGTTGGCCGCGGCTTGGGTCCCAAATAATAAGGTTTTAACTATGGGTAAAGCAGTTTTAAGGTCGGCAAATGCGTCCACCAAATCTAGTGTCATAAACATCGGTGTGGCTAACTGAGGGGCAAAATTACTCAAGGCCATCCCCAAAGATGTAAAGCCTTGACGCAACGATCCCATTTGTTCACGGCTCAACCTTGCCATGTTCCTCATTTGGGCTGTACCAACTCCTACGGATGACCTAGTATCAGCATTTAGAGGAACATTAATACCTCCCCTCATCTGTGACTTAAGTTGCTCATAAGCCCTATTCACCTCATTGAAATGCTGAGAGCTACCCCCCATGTCAGGATGAGCCAGCTTCGCCATTTGACCATAAGCAGATTTTAGTTCCTTCAAGGAAGAGGGCATGGCAGATAGACCCAAATGTTTCAAAGGATTGGCCATCTGCCTAGATTCTTGATTGAGGCGCATCAACGCTGAACGAGTTCCTTCAAACGCTCGATCTACTCTTTGGGATGAACTAGCGATGGTTTTGACCTGATTAAGAATATAATCTGTGGTCAGCCCCCAGTATTTACGAATCATAAAGGTAGGCCCTGGAGATGCTTCTGCGATATTTCCTTGAATTTCTCTGCCTACGCCTTCAGTTCTGCCTCTAAGTTTATTGATGGTGTTACCTATAAAATCAGTAGTATTTGCCCATTTATTTTTAACCGCATTGAGTGGAGTGATAAAGGAAGTATTTACAGTCTCTTTAACGGTTTCAACTTTCGTTTTAAACCCCTCAATTTGGTTTTGAACTACATCAAATGTAGTGGTAAAAGTATTTTTAACGCCAATAACCGATGAGACGATGCCATCAATAGCCGTTACCAATAGGTTAATAGCTCTAATGGGTAAAACAAATATTTCCCCAATGAATGCGCCCAACGCTTTTCCGGCCTTGAAAAGTAAAGAGAACTGATGTCTCGTTTCCCTAGTCTCTGTGTTAATTTGTCGAATACCAGGGACTACCAATCCAATTACATTACTAACCAAATTAAAGGCTGCTTGTACTCCATTTCCAATTAAATTAGCTATTCTTAAAATCTTTTTGAACGAATGCCACAACTCCATTAAGGGAGGTAAAACCCTTTGCGTAACTGACGCAACAACAGAGACAGAAAAGCCACCTACTGCGATCGTTAATTTTTCAACGAGACTAACAACAGGAGTTAGTAATTTAAGGGTCTTATTTAGTAGTCTGATCCCTGTTCCTAAACCTTTAGCAAATAATTCTCCTAAGTTAGTTTGCCCCCCAGGAACACTTACTGGAGTTTGAGAGATGGATCTCATAGACTGTCTTAAATCTGTGAAGTATTGTTTTAGTTTTTCAGCAAATAGTCCTGTTTGTTTGAGTCGAGATACCAATGCGTCAAAAGTGGATATAACTGTAGGCTTTAATTCTGAGATCGCAGGTTTAATACTATTTTCAAATCCATCTTTAAACCCTTTCCAAAAGGTATTTAAGTATGGTAATGTTTTAGTTAGGGATTTGGTTATTCGTTTCCCAATTCCTCTTGCTTTTTTCATTACCATCATGAGGGTATTTTTAATTCTCTCTCCTGCTTGTTCCCATGCTTGAGGGATTACTACAGTCGGGTGACAATTTAAAGCCCGAATAATCCCTCTTCCAATAACATCCTTAATAAAAGTCAGTAATGTTGATAAAATATTGCTGACTTTTTGCTTTAATCCAACCCATGCTCCGATAACACGATTAATCGCTTCATCTGTGGTTTTAGGAAGGTTTTGCATGAGTCGTTCCCATCCCGTTTTAACCTCAGAAATTACAGACTGTAAAATACCAGGAATCTGAGGTGCGATCGCTCTTAATTTATCAAAAAACTTATCAAATAAATTAGTATTATTGATCCAGTTCAAGAATTGCTGCCATTCTGCTTTAGCGGTTTCTGACAACCATGCCATTCCTTTTCCCACTTCTTGATTTAATTTGAGAAAGTTAGGTATCAAAGATGTGTTTCTAAGGAAGTTAGATAATCCTTGCCATTTCTTTTCAATCCAATTTATAATTTTGATAAATACATTGTTAAGGTCAAACAGAGCATCAATTACACGACCAAATATAGGAACATTAGAGGCAACATTCACTAACCTTTCTTCAAACCCTGTTGCCCATGCTTTAATTTTGGACAAAGACTCAGTTATCCAATCGCTAGAGCCTAATATTTCACGGAATTGTAACCATTTGTGTCTCATTTGTCTCATGGCAACGGTATAGCGACGAGACAAATTATTGACTTCGGAGAAAATATTCAGGAACAAGGGAGTGCGATTTAACCAACCAACAAGCTGCATCCACTTGACTTGAACTTTATTAATGCCAACAATTAATGTTTCTGCAAACCCCTCAGTCTGAATATAATTAATTAATTTTGACCATTTATTTTGAATGTCTTGAGTAAACTGATTAAATCTATCTGGAAAATTTTGATGTAGATTTAATATATCTGGAATTATATTTGTTGTTCTTAATCGTTCTGATAACCGTTGCCATTTTTCGGCAATTGTAATCACAAAATCTTTAAATTTATTATTAATAGCAGCCAACTTAACAGCTATGTTATAAAATATAGGAATTTGAGCAAGTTGCATTATTTTGGAGTGAAAGCGATCGCTAAATTTAACAAGATTATTTAATGCTTTTGTCACCCAGTCATCTGCGCCCAGTTTTTCTCTAAAAGATATCCAGGATGAAGACATATTCGTAACCGTCACATCATAATTAGTCCATAGTCTTTGTAAATGAGGAACCATGCTGGTAAAGACATCACGCCACTTTTCTTTAACAGTAGAAAGGTAGGGCAAAAATGTACCTGTTTCAATCATGAAGCTAAATACTTTCCACTCCTGTTTGATATAGTTTATTTTTTGACCGATGGTATTACTTAGTGCTGTCCAAGATTGACGGATTTTGTCTGCTATAACGCCAAAATTTCCTAGTAGTTGAGGATCGATATCTAATACGGACAAGAATACTCGCCATTCTTGTTTTAGATGGTCAATGAACTTCTGTATGCCTAATTCTTTAATTAACTGAGAGCTAAATCCCCCAACAAAGTTTTTTAAGTATATAAAAGGAGCTTTTAATATATCAGGTAAGCCATTAAAAGCTTGAGTGATTTCTGACTTGATTATGCTTCCAACTGTAGAAAGATTGCCAACAATATTTTTTATATCAATTTTCAATAAATCTTGCCATTGGAACGTAGACAAGAAAGTCTTTAATTGGTTGAATTTGATTCTAATATAAGCAATACTTTCTGTAAACTTAGTTTGTAAGGTTGTTATAATTGTGTTACCTAACAACTTAAAACTGTTAATAACAGTACGAATACCATTAACTAAAGCAGAAGCTAGTAACTCCCCTGCAACACGGCCATCCTTCATTAAATTGAAGTAAAAACCAGCAGTTTCAAAAAATCGATCAATGTCAATTCTCAAGGTAGGAAATACTTGATTCCATCCTTGTAAAACTCCCTTGAAAATATCTTGGAATCCGAACCCTATTCTTTTTAGCCCTTGCAGAATACCTTCACCCATGCCACCTAAAGCATGGCGTAACATATCAATACCCTCATACAAAGGTATAAAATCACCCTTGAGAGCCTTAAACACACCAACGCCTATGACCCCAAGGGCTTTAACTGTCTTTGTTATGCCTTTTAGTACATTCCAGACTATTTCTCCCGAGCCAATAAATACCTGGAATACACCTTTAATAATTGTCCTCAATCCTAACATATTAGAAGTAAGAACAGCCGAACTAAAAACAATTCCTCCAAAGATTAAGGCCGCAATACCCAAAGGAGCAAGTAATGCAGGTAAAGAGGCAGTAATAGCAATAACTCCCATCCCTACATTGGTCAATCCTCCCACAACTCCCTTGAGTGCATACATAGCATTACCCCCAAAATCCTTGGCTGCGTCTGCCAGTTCAAAGAAGTCAAGAGTAACGATCGCTTTTGCTGAACGACTGACGAAACTAAGGATGTCCCCACCGAATATTTGAAGACTTTTCCCAACTTGTTGAATACCTGGGGTCAACAAACTTCCTGCATGGTCTAATCCGTACTGATGTAGATAGTCCATGCGTTCTTTGATTTGCCAAGTGGTTTCCTCAAATTGCTTATGCAGCCCCTTAAATGGGTTAAACGTCTGTTTTTCAATGGGGGGTAGTTTTAAGGCGATCGCAGTGTTTAAGCTTTCAGCAATTTGGTCTTTTAAGGTGTTATCTTCCGGTACAGCAAGTGCAGCAAATAAATTCCTCCCTGTATCCTTAGCCTTTGCCAATAAATCAGAAAATCCGTCGTTAATCGATTTAAAAGTTTTACTCCAATTTTCTCTGGTAAACAAAGATGGCCCCGGAGAACCTTCTGACAACGCTTTTTGGATTTCATACCCTTGGGGACGAAGGATGTTAATTAGCCAACCAACCTTACTAAAAATAAATTGAGTGGTACTCTGCCAAGCCGTTTGAATATTATCAAATAGCTGAGAGAAGATTGATTCAATAACGTTAACTGTAGATTTAGTTTTTCTTTCAATATCTAGTAAATTTTCTTTAATGCTGTCACTTAAAGAATTATAAGAAACTGGAGATTGATCACCAATATCTCTAAGTATTTGGTCTTTAACTGATATTTGATCATTTATTTTATACTGAACAGGCTTGCGATCGCCAATCCTGGGAGTCATTCCCTCTTTCAAAAAACTCCCTATAGCGTTCACTTCAGTTTTTATCATTGCTCCTACTTTTTCTTGGAGACTTACACTAGGTTGAGGTTGAGGTTTAAAAGAAACAATATTATTAGATCCACTTGAAGTTAACACGCTAGGCAATGGGCGGCTCGACACATTCTTTTCGCTAAATATTAATTCAGCAATTGCTGTTACTGCTGTTGTGATTTTATCTAAATAGTTAGATATCTTCGTATTCCAATTAGATTCAGTATTAATAGCATTTTGATTAGGTATACTGTTTTCCCACCCAAAGAGATTACGAGCATCAGATAAAGCCCCTTGATTTCTCAGAGCAATGTCAACCAAGGTTGCTCTATCTACTGTTAATCCTTGTTTTTCCAGCCTATTTGTCAATCCACTTGTCTGTGCCAATTGGCTTAAGTTATTTTTAGAAAAAATTCCAGTTCCCTTTTGAATTTGTTGAGCTAATTGTCTTTCTATATATTTTTGTCCTTGGTCACTTAAAACTGTTTTTCCATTTATTTGTTGAATTAGTCCCTGATACTTCTCCCGAACAAGGGCAGATGCAGATTGTGACTTATTAAGAATCTCTTTAATAATATTTGCTTGCTCATTATATAGTTGCTCGTAAACTTTATATTCAAACCTTGCCTTTTTATTTAATCCAAACCCTCCACTTGTATCAATTAATCCGAATAATTTCTTTTTATTATATGATGCTCCCATTTCATTCAATAATTGTTGTTCTGGTTTCTGTTCCCCAGAGAATTTTATTTGAGGTAAACTAAAGCGAAATTCTCGATATTGTTGTACACTTAATTGTCCTTTGTGACCAGTGGTATCACCAATTTCTTTACCAGTAGTTTGCAATCTACTTTTATTATTTAAAGCCATCAACTCTCTAAGTATCTGAGAATTGATGGTTTTTAAATGAGATAAATCTTTATTTTGAATCTGATTTTCTTGCAGGATAGTAAGAGTATTTAGTGATTCACCTATAGACTTTAACTGTGTTGATATTTCTGATAAAGAAAACCATCTGTGTTTTTCCTTGTTAGTAGATACTAGATGGTCTAAACTTTTTATCCCTTTGCTATCTGTAGAAAAACCAAGTTTATTTATAGCTCCTGCAACTTTAGAGGTAATAAATGCCCCCAGTTTTTGCGCTGACCCCAACAAAGATCCCATAAAGTTTTGTACATTATCAACTGTATTTGACCATGCTTCGGTTATGCGAATGGTGGGATGACAATTTAATGCTCTGATTAAATCCCCTCCTAAATTCTCGGCAAAAGCTTTAACAGGGGATAGTAGCACACCGAAGTTATTAACAAATCCCTGCCATGCTGCTTTGATAAAGTTGATGGGAACCGTTGCTATAGTTTTAATGCCCAGAAAATTATGCTTGAAAGCGAAATATAAACCTGCGATCGCCACACCCACCGCAGCAATTCCTAGTAAAAACGGTGCAAACGCCACTTCCGATAATCCTACTATTCCTGCGATCGCACCTCCTACCCCAGTTATGGCACCACCCAAGGCAAAAACACTACTTGTTACAGCACCGACCAAAGATAGACTTGCCGAGAGAAGAGGAGATGCTACGGAGCCGATGGCACCCACAATCCCCATCACTTCACCCATTTTGTCAAACATGGCAATTAGTCGATCTCCATCTTCGAGAACTCCTAAATTAACCAAAGAATATCCTAACGACTGTAACCCAAATCCTGTTGCAGATAAGGCTGCACCTATTCCCAAACCAGCTTGCCAAAATCCTGATATAGCAGAAGAAGTATGACGGAAGAAACCCGTTGTTTGCTGTGCAGCATGGGACATCTGTTGTCGAATTTGTTGTCCTGTATGGGCCGCTTGAACTTCCATACGATGGAATCCTTTAGCTGCCTCTCTGGGGACTTCTTCTCGGTAGATGCGTTCTACATCAGAAGCTGGCCCAGGAGAGTTATGAGCAATGAAGTGTTTGATGCGTTGGCCAGTATGCTTAGCTGCATCAACCAACGCTTTCCAACCTTTCCCAATAATACCTCGTCCCGATTCTTCCCATGAGCGACGGGAACGTTCGGCTGTATTTTTGAAGAAGTTAGCAATTTGGTTGGTGATACTCTGCCCTTTTTCTAGAATGCTGTTAAATGCTTGATCTAACACAGGTACTACTGTTTGACCGTAATAACTTTCCTGTCCTTCGTTTCGCTGCGCTCTAGAACGTTGCGTCTGTAGATTGCCTAAACGGCCACTCATTATCTGAGACAAGCGATCGCCCATTTTCGGCAAGTTTTTACCCAAACCAGACATAAGGTTATTCAATAGTTTATCTGCCTTGCCAATAATGGAAGTTTGATTGATTTCTCGTTCTAATTCCTGTCTTGCCCTATCTTGTCTTCCTCTTAGCAATAAAATAGTTTTAAAATCGTTTTGTCTATTTTCAGCAGATAAACGAGGATTGTTGATGATCGACTGCTCACGAATTCTAAGATTGTCGATCCGGCTCTGCATCCTAACTACATTCGCGGAAGGTTTAAATAGGTTTTGGAAAAAGGATTTTACTCCTCCTACCATATTCCTAAACATATTCTTGAGAAAATTTCCTACGCTTCCTTGCCTCTCAACTTCCTGCTTTACATTGTCATAGAGATTTTGCACCCCTTCAGAGATGACTCCGAATAACCCTGACAATTTTTGAATAATAAAACGAGTAGCAGAAGGTTGATCTATGGTATTTCTAACTTGATCAACGAAAGTTGATGTCTTGTCTCCAAATTTCAGCATTAGTTGAGATAAACTCTGTAAATTCTTACTAATACTGTTATTTCCAACCATTCGGATCAAAGAATTTGAGGCTATATTGAACCCTCTTCCTAGCACAGCCGATGTTCTCCGACTGAAAGATGCGATCGCTTCTAAACTGGGGGCAGAGAATCCTCTCAAGACATCTGTTGCCACTTTCTTGGTAATAAACTTCACCCCTCGCCCGACAAATGAATTAGAAACATCCTTGGCGAAACTACTAAACAGAGTGGGTAAGGTACGGAGGAAGATAAACTGAACAGGAGTAGCAGCCCGAGCAGTAAATTTGGAATCGTTCATTGCCTCCGATGCTTCGGCCACTGTCACACCAATTGCCTTGGAAAAAGCTTGTCTAATGGTGTCTAAATTGTCGGCAAACTCACTGGACAACATTTGAGATAAAGACTGATCTTCTTGTCCTGCTTGCAAGAAGGTGGCAATAATTCTAGATGTGTCTGTTTGCTTTTGAATCCCTTGATTTTTTAATTCTTTAGCAAAGGCTTTTTGGAATTGAGCAACATTTTGAGGTCTTTGTCCTTTGCCTCTAGTTTCTATTAAGTTTAATAGAGTATTTTCTCTAGCTGCTTTTACTTCTGATTGCAATCCTTGCACTGCTTGAACAGTTGATAGTTCGGCAATATTATCTCTGATTTGAGTAATTTCTTGAGCCACATATTCAAAACTTCCTTTTGTTACTTTGTTTAAGGTTTCAAAAGTTTTTCCCCATAAAGATTGTGCTTTTTCCAATGTGGGCAAAGCTGTTTGCTCAATTAGTGGTAATTCTTTAACACCTGTTTTTAAAAATTCAAAAATATTGTTGACTTGATGATCTGCGATAGTTAAATTATCAGTAATATTTTCTTGCCATTTAGTTAATTTAGCTAAAATTGGAGCAAAGAATCCATTGGGTAGAAAATCACCTAAATTTTTGTATTGACGATAATTCAACCCTAATTTAGCCAGTAATTCTTCTTCTTCTTCCTTTGTTGCTTTAGCACTAAATTTCCCTGATCCAAGAACATCAGCAATATCAGATAAGATACTGTCATTAGCAGTACGTTCTTGAGCTTGAATTAAAGACGCTCTTAACCGTTTCAAATTAATGTTTAAAACGTCTTCAATTTGTCCACCTCTATCAAGATCGTCAATAAATTTTTTCCAGTCAGAACCTCCTTTGACCAAGTTCTTGCGAAAATCATCTAATATTTCTTGAGTTAAACCAAATTCATCATTAGATATGGCATTTCTTAACACCTTGTGCATACCCATCAATGGATTTTCTGCATAGTCTGCTAACTGAGGAATTCTAATAGCATTTAAAATGTCTTTATAACCATTATTAATCTGGAATAAATCAACTCTAAATCTTTCTCCTGTTTGTAAATAATTTTGCAGAATATTATGCAAGCGATCGCCTAATTTTGCTTTGAGGAAGGATTCTTTTTCTGCTAAATTTCCTTCTATTCTCAAGTTGCTTAGTAAAGCTTGGTATCCTGCTTGTCTCTGTCTTTGTGCAGTGGCTTCACGCATAGATTCACCAAAGCGGAGGTTTTCGGCATTCTGTTCTAACTGTCTCGCTCTAATTCCTAATTGTCTGTTGAACTTTATTTGTTGATATAGTTGGGGTAAGCCAGTTAACCGGAATATTTTAGCTGCTAAAGACTGATCATTGAACGCATCTCTATTACTACTATAAATTCTTTCTGCCCCTTGCATAAGCATATCTTGATAGCTGGTAGCAATACGTTCAGAATTCCTAATATTTTGGCTTTGTAACCGCCTCAAATCTGCTGTCATGGAGTCTTCTATTCCAGAGATTTCTTGGGACAAAACGTCCAAAAAGCCAGACATAATCTGATGACTGACTTTCTCTGCCATTCCCTTTCTATTACCTTCTGATAATGCACTATAGCTTGCTTCGCTCATAATACCTTCTACGTCTAAAAAGTTTCTATTCCCACCAAATAGTCGATAAATTTCGTTATATTCTTTCAAACTTGCTTCTAACCCAGTAGTGATATTTGTACCTGTCATCAAGTCATCCATTATTCCTCGAATAGTTGAAGAAGATTTCAGCATATTTTTAATCACTTCTCCATCTAAATGTGTAGAAACAGACTCGCTCTCTAACCGCCAATATGCAAATCTTTCAACTTGATCTAAATTATTTTTAATCTGACTATCAAACATCTTGGATACGTCTTGTATCGATTGATTTACATCTCCAAACCCCCCAGGTTTAGTAACTTGAATAACTCCTGTTGTTAATTTATCAACATTCATTCTTGGAGACGATATCATCTCTAATTTATTGGTAATTTGATCCATTAAGTTGGCAGGATTTTTAACCCCTAATGCTATATCCCCTAATTGCCCTAAAACATCTACATCAGGTGTTTGACCAAGGATTCTTTCGTATGCAGAAATAATATTCATACTTTTTTCAATATTCTCATTACCATCTTGTTGTTGATATAGTCTTTTTGCATTCTCTCTAGCTGTTTTTCGTCCCAATTCGGTTAGCTCAAATCGTTTTCCTAAACTACTTTGAACCTGAGTAACTTTGGCCGCTTGTTCTAGCTGATGACGATAACTTCTTCCTTTAGCATTTTCCCTTTCTATATATCCCAAAACATCAATACGATCTTGTTCATTACGAGATCGCGCCATCTGAATTAATCGTTTTTCTTCCTGCTTAATTAACTTATTTAGCTCTTGATTTGCTTCTTTATTTACTGACATTAACTCCTTAACAAGTTCAATCTGAGAGCCAATAAAAGCAGCCCTTTCTTGCAGTTGAGGGTTGGTGCTGTATGCCAGAGGATTTGCCATTCCCATGATGCGATCTTGTCCCCTGACCGCATATTCAGCCCTCATTGCCTGTAAACGAGCATTCATCATCAAGGACTGTACTTGAGGATTCTGAGGACTTTTTAACTGTCCAATAGCTGTCCCCAATGCTCTGACTTTTTCGATAGATAAGCGAATACCATCCACAAACAACATAAATGCTTGTCCAATATTGCGCTTAATAACTAATGCGATGAGAAAAATACCACTAACGATCAAAGGAATATTTTTGACAAACCCCTCAGCAAAATTAGCCATAAAGTTGGTCATACCAGGGGTAATGTATGCACCCATCGTGCCGAATATTCCTTTGATCATTAAATTAAGGGCAGCAATGGGGTGAGATAAAGCATCTATCAATCCATGTAATACCTTGAACCCTGTCTTATACTCATAAATCAAGAATCCAATCGACTCAATGGCCAATAGCAATGGGTTGAATCGAATGGCGGCCAAGCCAAACACATTCGTGATTTGGGCAATGAGAACCGATATTCCTAAAATCTCTACTTTGAAGCGTTGGAGGAAGTTAATAATATCTTCCATTGGCAGGTATTGGAGATAAGTAGAAAAAGTCTTTCTCCAGTTCCCTGCCATATTAATGAGGGCATCATTTAACCGATTCAACTCCCGTACAGGATTCTGCAAGAAACGGATAATTTCTGCCCCTGCCATGTATGTGTACTTTGCAACCATCCGAAACGGCCAAGTAATGGCATTGGCAATGGCAGTTGTCATACCCCAAACAACCCCTGTCACATCTGAGGCTATTTGCTTAATTAGGGGGACAAAATTCCCTCTTAAGGCCGCACTAATGGCATCTCCATATTGAGTGGTTTTCAGAACAATTAGCTGTAACCCTGACTGTAGAATTTTCAAGGCATTGTTCATCACCTCTAAAATGCCCAAGGGGATAAGTAGGAGAGGGTTGACAACCAATGCTTTGAAGACATTGAATCCTACCGCACTAACACCTACCATCAACTGTGTGACGGTTCCTACTACGTCCCCAATTACTTTAAAAGTGTTGTGAATCTGGGTTGCCCATCGAGGTAAATTAACTGCCAGATACTTAAAACTATCGGTTAAGTTAACCACCAAAAACCTTGCTACTCTAAGGGTATGAGCAAGATAGGTTAGTTGAACACCAAATACGCGAGTTGCTGCGATCGCATCAAATATTTCAGGGGTCAGGGGTTTCAGGACAGAGTACCAAAACATCGTTGTAAAGGCGATGCGTCCCAGTATCTGCACGACTGGGTTCATGATCATAGCTGCTTGGGCAAAGCGAATAAATACTTTTGTACCTCCAGGTACATAATTCAGAATTTCCTCAAGGGGAACAAGAACAGTTCTACCTAACCTACGGCTAGTTTTAGCAGCTTCTGCTGCTGCTTGGGGACTGGCCAAGTTTTGGAATATTTCTGTAGTTCGTTTACGAATAATATTGGCAGGAAATACAGTGTCGAGAAAGATTCTTCCTAAAAAGGCTATATTGCGATTACCAAATAAGAAGTCATAAGGAGTAATGGAAAAAAGACCCTTTTTCAATAACCCTTGAAATCCCCCTGTTGTAAAGTACAGTTTCAAAATTTTGAAAAAGCTAAGAGGGTTAAATGCCTTAAGTAAAATATTGGCTAAAGGAGCAATATTTTTTTGAGTAAATATTACAAAACCCTCTAATCCAACCTTAGCTAAATCAAGTAAAGAGAAAAATAAATCTTTAAAAGATTGTGTAGGAATTAATCCTAATAAGAATCTTCCATACTGAATTGCAAAAGGTTTAAAGATTTTACTAATATTAGAAATAAAACGATATACGTTGATGAATGTCGTAATAATTCCTTCTCCAACAAAAGGAATAGTGCGTATTACTTCTATTAATTGTCTCGATACTATGGATACACCTGTAACACTTAAATCAGCAAAGTTTTTGACTAATATACCTGTATCTAAAATGATGGATCTAAGTAGCAAAGAAACTTGGTCCACTCCATACATTAGAGGGATAATAACAGGGCTAAAACTAACCCCAGTTATTAGCTGTAATGTTTCATAAACACTGATTAAAGATTTTAAAAAGACATCTAAAACATTGCTTCTCAAAAAATTAACCAGCATTTTTATTTCAGGCGATCTCAACACTTCGAGAAGTCCCTTGATGAAGGGTTGAACAACAGTAAAATTAGGGACAAGGGGAACAGAAGCTAATGCAGAGATAATAGGAATATTGCCCAACTGGGGGAATATATTTAATACGTTAAATTCTAATAAAGGCTTTAACAGCGCAACTAATTCTCGTCCAACTTGTTGCGCTGTTGTCCCCACCACAAGTAAATAATTAACAATGCTTGATAAAGTCGTATTAACTGCATTTTGCGTCTGTTGATAAACAGTATCCAAGTCAAACGCAAAAGCGAAAGTTTCTGATCCAGGAAATAAACTAGGCGCACTTTTAACCAAATCAGTAACCGCATCAGATACTCCCTGATTAAATTGAGTCTTAAATTCGTCGCTAATTAATGAATATAAATTGTCTAAAGTATTAGAAAGAACAGAAGGTACTTGTTTTAAGAAATCTGAAAACCCTTGTTCAAATTCATTTAATGTGCCGGTAAAAATCAAACTAGCAATAATACCAGGGAAAGTAAATATCAAGCCTCGAAAAATACCGGCATCAGTCAATAAAGCTAATTCCTTGACAATGTTTTTAGCCGTAGGCAGTAGTTGATCCGCCAGCGTCATTGGTAGGGAGGATAAAGTAAGTAAACTAAACCCCAATAAATCCATATTGGAGATAGTTTCCTTGATAACCTGATTTTGCCAATTCCTAAACTGTTGCCAAAGAGAGAACAAGCTACTAATCAACTTGATTCCCCCAATGAACATATTTAACGTGCCTTGCAATAATTCAATTCTTGCATTTCCCCTTTCTTCCGCCGTAATATCACCAATCCCAAGAAAAGCTTGATTCACTAATTTAGCAAAGTGAATGAGCTTATCAAATTGTGTTTTAAGAAAATCAATAGTCATCCCCCACTTTTCCCTAATCAGATAAGTAGGTCCAGGGGAATTTTCAGCTAAAAAGCTAACCAATAATTTCCCAATAGATTGTACAAAATCAGCAAAGGGACGTAGAGGCTGACGAATAGCATTAATGGTCATCTGCCAAATACTAACAATAGTTCTACCAGCCCATAAAAAAGGACTTACAAGAATTTTCCCAAAAGTTTTTCCCAGATTTTCTCCAGTTTGACTAAATAGCTCAAAAGATTTAGCTGCCATTGAAATAGCATTACCAATACTTTCAAAAATAGGACTAATTACCCCTAAGCCCCCTGCCCTTGTAACACCAAGAAAATCAAAAATAGCTTCTGTAAAACCTTTAACCACCCCCCAAGAAAAACCTGTGATCGCGGTTATTCCACTTAAAGCAATGCCCATCAGATTAAGTCCTGGGACTAGCTTTTCTACAACCGTATTTAAAGCAAGAAAAGTTCCAATGGTTAATCCTAATGGGGACAGCAAAAAAGCACGAGATAATTGTAAAAAATCTAAAGCAAGAAGTTTAACTACAGTAGAAACTTTACCAAAGCTAACTAAAGTTGCTCCACCTGTCCCTACAACTACATTCTGTAAATCTCCAAAAGCGTTAGAAAGAGAAGGGATAATGCTATCCAACTCAAATGCTCCCCGAAGTCCCCCCATGGCCTCATTGAAAAATCCTGTTAGGGGAATCATCCCTCCCCGAGCCAGAGCCGTGGTTGCTATACCTGCTGTAGCTGCTGCTTGAGAAAAACCGAATAATGCTGCGGAGACACTGCCAATAACTACCAATGCCGTTCCCATAGTTACTGTGAGCAACGCCATGCTGCTAATTACAAACCGTATGGGTTCTGGGAGATTAGCAAAAAATCTTAGGAGTCCTGCGATCGCATTAGTTGTGGTGATAATCAGAGGTTCTAAGGGTTTGATGTAAGCCAGCCTAAAAGCTTCCAAGGCCGAGGAAAGCGATCGAAATGCACCCCCCAGATTATTCTGCATAATTGAAGACATGGCTAATGCAGCCCCTTGTCCGCTTCTACCACTCTGAATAAGATCGTCTATTCCTTTCTTCAAAACCTCAACCGCTTGATTATAATTCCCCGTTTGCTTAATCAACTGATCGTATAAATTCTGACCTTCTTGAATATTAATCCCCAAAATATCTGCTAATTTTTGTTCTTCTACCCCCGAGGCCAATCCTATTAAAGTATCTCGCTGCAGCTTACTATAATTATTGATTTGTGCAGACCAAAAGCCCACTGCTGTTTTTCCAAAAACCTTGGTTAAAGCATCTAATGATTCTGCTGGCCTTTCCTCAAATGTTTTTGTATAGGCAATGGACAAATCTCCCATAATGTCTATGATGTCTCTGATTTGGCCTTTTTGATCAACGACATCAACCCCAAAAGCTTTTTTCAGTTTGGCTTGCTTGGAAGCATCGGCTAAATTGGCTAAACCGGAACGTAACCCCATACCAGCCGATGATGCTTGAATACCGATGTCACCAGCTACCCCTAGCAACGCAGATGTTTCTTCCAGGGAAACATTGAACATCTTAGCTTGTGTACCACCGTAGGTAAAGGCTTCCCCTAACTGAGCAACATTAGTATTGGTTTTTGAAGCAATTTTTGCCAAAATATCAGCCACCCTAGCGGTATCTTTCATCGCATCCAGTTCATAGGCACTCAGTACGTTACTGGTAATGTCAGCACTCATGGCTAAGTCAATACTGGAATCTGAACCGGCTAAGCCTAAAACTGAGGGTAAGGCTGCATAGATTTCTCTGGCATTAAATCCTGCTTGCCCTAAATACACTTCTGCTGAGGCTGCTTGACTAGCTGTAAAAGATGAAGTTGCTCCCAACCGTAGAGCAATTTTTTCTAATTTCTTCATCTCTTCAGTCGTTGCCCCTGTCTTAGCTTCGACAGAGGAAAGTTGATCGTTCAAAGCCATTAAAGCATCTGTGGCTTTTTTCCCTTCTCTAACAAAGGGAAGCACCATATTTCTTCCTATTTGTTCTGCTGCTTGAAATTGCCCTACTCTTTCAGCAGAACGGGCTGCTAAACGTTCTTGGTATTGAATCCCAATTTTAGTGTCCAATACTCTTTGTTGCTGTTTTAGGGAAGCGGTAAACTCTCTTTCTGCGAAGGTGGTTCCTTTGATTTGCCTTTCTAATCTTTCAAATTGTTTTATATAATTTCTCGTTTCTTTTTCGGCTTTTCTAAAAGCCTTAAAATCATAAATTTCTCCAAATTCAATATTCCTAACTTCTTTCTTTAATGCTCTAAATTCCGCTCTTAATGGTGATAATTCATTTCTTACCCTTTTACTATCATCCGCAAAATTATCCATACCTCTTCCCATCGCGTCAGTGCTTTTTACGCTTGCTTTTGCCATCGCATCAAATTGTTTTTGAAAGCCAGTAAGTTCAGAGGTCTTTTCTAACTTTTCTAGTTCTTTTCTTATACCTCGTAAAGCATCTTGTGTCGCGCTCATGCGACTAAAATTATCTTCTTTAACAATAAAATCGAACTGCGCTCTTAAGCCATAACTTTCTTGATTATCCATTTATCAATTCTTCTTTAAATTTTTGTATTCAATCTTAACACTGATATCGATGAAAATTTATTAGTTCTTTGTCTTTTTTGAAAAAAGTGTATTTGGGAAACGAAGTTCGCTCCCCAAACTAGGGCGATTGGGTAAAAGTAATCCACCAGATTTAAACAGAAACTTTTTTTTTACTGAAATAAAAGCATTGCCAATTAACGTCTCGAACCGAGAGAAAAACTCAGTAGATCACAAAGATCCTAGTTGGGATTGTGGGGGAGCAGGGAGACCGGAGCATGGGAGAAAACAATCATAGTCAAAAAACCAAAAATAACGAGTTAAAGTGAGAGAACTAAGGTTTATATCCCTTAAAAAACTTTATTTACTCGAAAAAGTTTGAAAATAATCTCCCCTTCTCCCCACTCCCTGCTCCCTTGCAGCCCAAGCAAGTAAGTTTTTGATCTACTGAAACTGATTGCTGCCCAAGAACAACAGGGAACGGACAAAAAATTAACCCATTTTGGTTTATCTTTGTAATTGATTGTGAGCAAAAACAGGAAACTCCGAAATATCTCAATGAGCAAAATTATCGCAATTTTTAATCAAGCTGGGGGGGTGGCAAAAAGCACTCTGGCCATGAATTTAGGTTATCATCTACAGCAATTAAACCAAAGAGTCGCTTTAGTGGATTTAGATCCACAGGCATCTTTAACCTTATTTTGTGGACTAACACCTTTTGATTTACCGCAAACTATTTATGAATCTTTAGTACAAGACCTACCCCTACCCATACAGTCTATTGATGGTGCCGGATTTGATTTGATTCCGTCTAATATCAATTTATCTGGGGCTGAAATTGAATTAGTCAATGCGGACTTACGAGACTTCCGCTTACGTGATACCTTAGAGTCAATTCACGGACTTTACGATTTTATTGTCATTGACTGTCCTCCTTCCTTGGGAATTTTAAGCTACATAAGTTTAGTGGCGGCTACCCATCTTCTTGTCCCCATTGCCACTCAATATAAAGCCTGGATGGGAACGGAATTACTTTTAAAGACAGTCAAAAGAGTTCAAACACGGGCTAATAAAGAACTGAAATTGGCCGGTTTTGTCCCCATTCTCTATGCTAAAAGTAATTCTCAAGATGTGAGAGCTTTACAAGCAATTAGGGACTATTTAGGAAAAGTGGGACATATCTTTCAACCGGTTCCCCGTGCAACCGCTTTTGCTGATTCGGTGGAGGAACATTTACCTTTAGCTTTATATCAATCTAGACATCCGGCCGTTAAACCCTTAAGAGCGATCGCTCGTTACTGTCTTGAAAATTTGTAAATTACTCTCTTATCTCACCTGTGAACTATGTCTAAGAAAAATAAGCCTTTTCAACCATTAGGGATCAATGCTTTATTCGGAGAAGAGTTAGAAAAGGAAGTAGAATCCCCTCATTTTATTCCTATTGAATTAATTCTACTTCCTCCTTCCCAACCTCGTCGCTATTTTGACCCTGAAAAAATGGCACAACTAACTGATTCAATTCGAGTTGATGGTATTCTTCAACCTTTAGTTGTACGCCCTTATTCTGAACGCAAGGGCTATTATGAATTAGTTTTTGGGGAGCGTCGTTATCGAAGCGCAAAACAAGCTGAGTTTACTGAAGTTCCTGTCATTATTAAAGAACTCAATGATTCCGTTGCTCAACGGTTAGCTTTAATTGAAAACTTGCATCGAGAAGACTTAAATCCTGTGGATGAAGTTGAGGGGATTTTACAATTTCTTTCACTGTCTCTAGAAAAGTCAGTCCCCGACGTTATTTCTGAGCTTAATTATCTGAAAAATAAGAAAGAAAATAAAGTTACGGATAACGTTATCCGTAATGAACATGAATCAAAAATCTTGGAAATCTTTGAGCAACTCGGACAAAATTGGTACTCATTTACCTGTAATCGTTTAAGAATACTCAATCTTCCTGATGACCTTTTGAGTGCTTTACGAGAAGGTAAAATTGCTTATACTAAAGCTAAAGCTATTGCCAAAGTAAAAAATTACGATGACCGACAACGGATTTTATCCGAAGCGATCGCACAGCAATGGAGTCAACGAGAAATTGTTGACAGAGTTAAAGAAATTCTCTCATTAGCTTCAGATAAAAGTAAAACGCCATCGTCTCCTAGTCGTCAATTAGATGATTTAAGCAAACGTATAAAAAAAGCTAAGTTATGGGAAAATAAAGACCTTTGGAAGAAGATAAAAACTCGATTGAAATATATTGAAGATGTTCTCGATTCTCTTGAAGACGAAATGCCCAATTGATGTGCTTCATTTTTCAAATTTACTTTTATAGAATCTGTATGTTTCCAAATCTTAGACGTAGAGATTACTTTACCCACAAGGTTCAACTCATGCACCGCAATTTATTAATACGGTAATTACTCAAAACAGACAGGAATATAACCAAATAATCCGTGATTATACCAATTCCTTAAATGTATCCCACTGTGTCACGATAGGGACATGGTAAAACAAAAGTGGTTAAGAGTTCGTATAACTGACGAACAAGATGAAAAGCTCGAACATTACTCCGCAAATTGCGGATTATCTCGTTCTGAATTGATTCGACAAATAATTGAGGAAATGCCCCATGAGCCAACTTCTGATCTGCCTAAGTTTGATAAGAAATTCAAGAAAAAGGAACCCATAATGAAAGAATACATTGACAGTCTGGGTAATAAGTATATGCTATCCATAGAATACAGAAATAGCTTTAATCTATGGCGGATTTCTCTCAGGAAATTAGATCGATTGAATCGTGGTAAATTTACAGCAGGAATTGATTTAGTTAAAGAAGTAGAATCTTCATCCGAAGAAATTTGGCTAAATATGGTTAGTCCTTGTTCAACTGATTCATCTGAAGAAATTAATTTTTTACTCTGGGATACGGTTAAAAATTTAGCTTCTCAAGAAGGATGGAAAAAGTTATACGGAGAATTAACATTAGAGCAAATTGAAAGAAGACCGAAAATGTTATCTTGGTTGAAAGAATTTGGCTTTGGAATAAATAGTCATCCAGAACAAGAAAGTCTGAGTTTTTCTAAAATAATTTAATTATTCAAATTAATGTTATCTTCTATCTTTGAGACGTGCGAACCCAGAGCGGAAATTTTATCAGGGGAATTAACCGTTGATTTATTCGCAGCGAAACTTCGTTTAGTTGTTGAAAAAAAAGCTCCCCAAGTTTATCAAAATCCCGATATTTTCTTTGCTAATACCTTTGCTACTGACGGTATAAAAACCTTACTAAGAGAAGTTTTTAGTCGTTTAACAGGCAAAAGTTCAGGTTCCCCTGTCATTCGCTTAGAAACCAGTTTCGGGGGCGGTAAAACCCACGATGAAATTGCTCTATGGCATATTTGTCAACAAGGAAGAAATATTACTGGTTTAGAGCGTTTTGTGTCCGTTGAACTATTACCTACATCTCCTGTTCAAGTGGCAGCCGTTGATGGTCGAGATTTAGACCCAATTAATGGCATTTACCACGAAGATACAGGCATAACCACTTATACTTTATGGGGAGAATTCGCTTATCAAATAGGAGGTATTGAAGGTTATCAATTATTACAAGCGAGTGATCAATCTGGGGTAAGTCCTGGTACTTCGGTTATGGAAAGATTGATGCAGGATAAGCCTACTGTTATTATTTTAGATGAAATTGCCCGTTATTTAAGTGCAGCTAAAGGGAAAGCAATTAAAGATAGTAATTTAGCTAAGCAGGTTATTAATTTTCTCTTTTCTTTAATGGACTTAGCTGCGGCCTGTAACCATCTGGTATTTGTTTATTCTTTGGCTTCTTCAACGGATACTTTTGCTGAAGAAACCGAAGAATTTAGAGAGCAAATTCAGCAAGAATTACAAGAAATTTCCCGTGCGTCAGCTAGACAAGAACGGGTGTTGACCCCCAGTAATGATATAGAAATATATAATATTGTCAAACAACGGTTATTTGCTGCTGTAGATATCAATATAGCAGAAGCGATCGCCACAGAATATTTGAGTGCGTATCGTACCAGTCAAGTTAATTTACCCGATGCGTCTAAAGATGCTAACTATGCTCAAGCGATCGCCCAAAGTTATCCGTTTCATCCTGAGTTATTTAGTTTATTAACCAAGAAAATAGCTTCTATTCCTGAGTTTCAGAAGACGAGGGGTGCATTAAGGTTATTTGCTCAGATTGTCCGTCACTTATGGCAAAATAAACCTAATTGGGTCTATTTAATCCATACTCATCATATTCCCGTTGGGGTTGATGAAGAAGTGACCAATGATTTAACGTCTCGGTTGCAACGTTCCCCCATGCGTAACCCCATTGGGGCCGATATTTACAATGCTAACGGACGAGAAGCTTATGCTCAAGTCCAAGATCAAGAGTGGTTATTAGCAGGAAAACCTCCCTTTTCTACTTGGGTAGCAAGAACGATTTTTTTGCATTCATTAACCCAAGGAATAAGTTCCGGTATTCGACGGGCTGAATTAAATTTATCATTATTAACCCCTGGTGTCGAGATCGGTTTTGTAGATAAAGTGATTAACCAGTTGGTTTCAGTAGCTTGGTATTTAGATGATGATCCTGTTACTAATTTATCTCGGTTTAAAGAGGAACCTTCTATCAATAAAATAGTAACAGAAGAAAAGGAACAAGTGGGGCGTACCGAGGCTAAAGAAGATTTAAGAAATCGTCGGGATAGTATTTTTGCTAAAAAGTTTTTTACCTTAATTTCGTCTCCTGAAAGTCCTTCAGATGTAGATGATCGTCCCGATGATATTGCCTTATGTGTCATTGATTTTCAAGAAGGAACCGTTAACAGTTCCACTGATGAACCACCTTCTTTAGTGACACAAATTTTTGGGAATACAGGGGATGCTGGTAAGTTTAGATTATTTCGCAATCGTTTATTGTTTTTAGTAGCTAATCAAACTCAAATTGAAAATGCCATTGATATTGCTAGAGAATATAAAGCAATTAAAAATATATTAGGTTCACAAACTCGTTTAGAAGATTTATCCGAAAGTCAACAGAAACAATTAAGAGAACGAGAAGGGGCGAAAGATTTAGAAGTAAGAATTAGTTTAACTAATGCTTATCGTCATTTATTTTACCCTGATTCAGACCCTGTTAAAGCTCCCAATGGCTTAAAACATTATACCTTACCGGCACAAGAATCGAGTAGTGTTAAAGGAAAAAATAATCAACAAGACGTTGTTTTTAAAGCCTTAAAAGATTGTCAGAAAATACGTCCCGAAGAACCATTAAAAGCTTATGCACCTGCTTTTATTCTACAGAAAGTATGGCCAGTCGGGTTAGAGTATTGGACAACTAAATCATTAAAAGAAACCTTTGCCAAAGATTTAGGATTACGGTTTCTCATAGAAGGGGAAATTTCGCTGTTAAGGGACACGATACGCAAAGGATTAGCAGAGGGTCATTGGGACTTAAAAGTAGGGCTTGAAGACGAAAATAAGGTTAATCCAGAGGATGAAAATACCAGTCAGGGGTCAGAAGATTCCCTTAAGAAAGAATCATCCTCAACCCGTAGAAATCCTCGTTTATATATTAAAACAGAAGGACAAAGTTTAACCCTTCCTAACACCATTGAATTTAGCGATCGCTTTATTTTATATCGACGGGGAATCCTACAACCACCGGAACCTCGTACTATTGAATTAAGCGCACAAGTTATCTCTGGAAATGAGAATAAACAAGTTAGAGTTAGATGGAAAGCAAAAGAAGCTTTAACGATTACTTTATATCAAAATAATGTTGAGATAACGGGTAGCTTTTTACCTAGTGATGAATATGAATGTCAAATTAATCAATCTACGACGTTTAAGGTAGTTGCTGATTATGGTAGTGGGGAAATAGCAGAAAAAGAAACCACGGTATCTTTAGGAGGTGGAAAAGTTAGAGAAAAGGGGGGAACTTATGATACTGGGGGGTCAGTTATTAGTATTCCTATGGCTGATTATAAACCCCCTACGTTATCGTTTGATGGGACAGTTGATAGAACCTTTAATGATTTTAAAGATCAATGTTTAGATAATAAAGTCCAAGGGGTTGAAAGTTTAGATATTACGGTTAATTCTATTATGGATTATCGGAAGCTTGGAACCAGTTTATCTTTATTAAATCGACCTTTTTTTACTTTAATGATTGAACAAACTGTTACCATTCAAGCACAAGGTCAATTTGTTCGTTTAGAATATCAAGGAGATAATCGAGGTTTTATGAGTTTCTTTAATCCTATTAATAGTTTACTGAATAGTCCCAATGCTCAAGCTACTATTAATTTGGCTTTATCTTTTGAGTTTAAGGATCTTGTTAAGTTTGATGGAACAGAAATTAATATGATTCACCAAGCTTTATCTCGTAATCCTGTGGAAAGATTAAATTTAACAACAAAAGTTAATTATTGACGAGGTTAAAAGGTATAATGATTAAGTATTATATTTCTCTTTTTACTGATTGATTCACTAGATATGCAAGAGTTTCAACTAAGGATTTTACCATTAAAAGATAACGACTTTGCGTTAGAATTATATCAGTGTGCTTACAAAAAAGCAGGGGAGAAAAAAAGACCCGCAGCTAAACGCATTGGACGAGTTAAAGGTCATTCTTTAGTATTGATTCGTCAAGCAGTTTATCAAACTTTAAAAGCAAATAATTATGACCCTAAAACATTATCTTATAAGCGTTCAACTCCTTACATTCTAAGTGAAGAATCAGGGGTTAATTTAGCTATTTTGTTTCAAGCTGTACAACCGTTAAGAAAAGAGTCTAAAATTGTTAATATTCGGGATGGTATAATGGCCATGAGTAATGAGGAGGCACATTATTGGTTTGCTAAGATTTCTAATGGTAAACGGAGTCCTGCTTTAAAAGCAATGAGAGTTTTATTAGGAGAGTGATATGATTACCCAATTAAAACAACTAAGAAAAGAAAGACAAAAATCAAGAACTGTTGAAGTTTTAGATTAGATTTTCAGGAGAGTATTAACATGACTTTAGAATTAAGTTTGACTTTTGATGAATCTCAGACTGATTTTTTAAATCAGTATCAAGACTATGGTTTTGATAGTCAAGAATCGATGATCCAATCTGCTTTAGAAAAGTTAAAACAAGAATTAGAGAATAAGGAATTAGATGAATCAGCTAAACTTTATACAGAAGTTTATGCAGAAGATATAGAATTACAAGAAGTAACTGAGTCTGCTTCTCTCATAAATACGACTCGTAACCATCAAGCTTTTCTTAATGGTTATTCACCTGAAGATGAGGGGTTATATGATGACTATCCAACCCGGTGATTTTTGGGTAGCAGAAATTCCTTTTACTAATGGTGTGAGTAGCAAAAAGCGTCCTGTTTTAGTTCTTTGGTGTGATGGAAATGATGTTGTTGTTGCTGTTGTAACTTCTGCGCAACCTCGTTCTCAAACTGATGTAAAATTAAATGATTGGGCAATGAGTGGTTTAAGATTACCTTCAACAGTTCGTCTATCTCGGTTAGATTGTTTAGAAAATTCTCTTTTATTGGGAAAAATTGGACATATTTCTATTCAAGATTCTCAAACAATTTTAAACGTTTGGAATTTATACGTTAAACCTCAATTTTAAAGTAATTAAATCCATGACTAACCCCAACCGTCCGAGAGTTTTTATTGAAAAGATTATGCCTGTTAAGTTGTTAAATGAACAGGTTTATTATGAACATGGAGGCAACCCCTTTAAAGGGTTACATCGTTGGTATTCACGCAAACCTTTATCTTTCTCCCGTGCGTCGGTTTTGGGGTCAATTCTTCCTGCTGATATTTCTATGGAAGAGTTTGAATATTTATTAGGGTTACATACAGAGGAAGAGTTAGAATTATGGTTAAATTCTAAATTATCAAAGGAAGAAAAAGAAGAGTTAAGAAATAAGAATAAGGTTAGATTATATAAAACACCTCCCACTGAAAAACAAATTAACCGAGTTCATGAATTATGTCAGAAAATATGGGGTAAAACACCCACTATTTTAGATCAGTTTGCGGGTGGGGGTAGTATTCCTTTTGAAGCAGCTAGATATGGGTTAAATGTCTATGCTTCTGACTTAAATCCTGTGGCGGTTGTCACGATGAAAGCTGCGATGGAATATCCCTTAAAGTTTGGGGCAGACTTACAAAAGGATATTGATAAATGGGTGAAATGGGTAGGTGATGAAGCTGAAAAAAGACTGGCTGAATTTTTCCCTTCTCCTGAAGGTGAAACGGTACAAAATTATCTTTGGGCGCATACCGTTGTTTGTCCAAACTGTCAGTCGGTTGTTCCTTTATCTCCTAATTGGTGGTTATATAAACGTCCAGAAAAGCAGAATTTACATAAATGGTGTGCAGTTAAACCTATACCTAATATTGAACATAAACGGGTTGATTTTGAGTTAATTAAGGGAAAAAAAGGTAAGGGGACAACAATTCAAACTGAGAATGGAGATTTTGATCCCAAAGATAATAATACTATTAGTAGAGGTGTGGGTAAATGTTTATGTTGTGATAGTGTAATTGAAAATGAAATAATTATGCAATCTGCTGAAAATTTAACTCTTGGTTGTCAATTATATGCTGTTGCGTATAAAGAGGGTAAAAGTAGCTTACAATTTAGAATTCCTAATGAATTGGACTTGAAAGGATTTAAGAAAGCAGAAGATTATTTAAAAGAAAAAAACGATATTTTACAACAATTAAATCTTATTCCTATTGAATTATTACCTGATGGACAAGATTTAGATGAGCAAATTAGAATATTTTGTCCAACTTGGAAAGATATGTTTAACCCCCGTCAACTTCTAACCCTCGTTACTTACCTAGAAATCATCAACGAAGCTAAAACTAAATTATATATTGAATATGAACCAGAAAAAGTAGAAGCTATTTGTACTTATTTAAGTTTAGTTATGGATAGATGCGTTGACTTAAACTGTAGGTTAACAGTATGGAATACAGGAACAGCAACAACTATCAAAGCAAGCTTGACACATTCATTAAATTTGAACTGGAATTATCCAGAATTTCAAGGCTATAAAAAACTATGGAATCAAATGGCTAAATTTGCAGATGGTTATACACAATTATTTAACTACTATAAAACGCTATTAACTAAAAACACTATAGATAAAACATCTAAAACTAACTCATCATCCTTTGCCGATACCCCATTAGGAAAACTAGAAAGAAAAAAAAATGATTCAACCATCACCAATAATGACCAAAATAATAACGATGTAGAAATAGAAAACAACTTACACAATAATTATGCACCAGAAATTGTTAACATTAACCTAGAATCAGCCGATAGTTTATATCACATTCCCGATAACACTTTAGATGCCATAATTACAGATCCCCCCTATTATGGAACCATCCAATATGCAGAATTAAGCGACTTTTTTTATGTCTGGCAACGCAGAACATTAGGAGATATATTTCCCGACCTATTCTATCAAGAATTAACGGACAAAGACAGAGAAGCCGTCGCCAACCCTTCCCGTTTCCGTAACATGGGAGAAAGCCCCGACTTCTTAGCCAAACGAGACTATGAAGCTAAAATGGCCTTAGCATGGTCAGAAGCTTACCGAGTCTTACGGGATGAAGGAGTCTTAACGGTACAATTTAACCATAAAGACTCAGGGGCATGGGACACCCTAGCCAAAGCCTTAATCGACGCAGGGTTTGAAATTACCGCATCTTGGGCAGTTTCTACCGAAAACCCTCAAAACCTCCATCAAGCCAAGAAAAACAGCGTTTCTAGTACCGTTATCCTCGTCTGTCGTAAACGAGATCCCAACGCCCAACAAGCATGGTGGGATGACTTACGCCCCGAAGTCGCCAACCTCGTCGAACAACGGGCCCCCGAATTTGAAGCCAATGATATCACAGGCATCGACCTCTATTTAAGCGCGTTTGGCCCCGCTTTAAACGTCTTTAGCCGTTCCTACCCCATCTTAGACAGTACAGGGGATGAAGTACGCCCCGAAGCTGCCTTCGCCGAAGCCCGAAAAGCGATCGCCTCTTACCGTTTCCAGACCTTAGTACAAACGGACACCGCAGGGTTTGACCCCTTAACCCAATGGTATTTACTCGCCTGGGATGCCTTTAAAGCGCGAGAGTTCCCCTTTGATGAAGCCAGACAGTTAGCCTTAGCCATTGGGGGGTTCAACGTGACAGAATTAGCCAAAGGGTTTAAAGTGTTAGACTCAGCCAGTGGTACTTGTAAACTATTAACCCCTCAACAACGACTGAAAAAACGGGCATTTACCACCGATGTTAACGAGTTTTCCGTGACTCATTTAGTGGATGGGTTACACGCTGCGATCGCCATTTATGAAGAGGAAGGAAACTTACAACAAGTGCGACAGTTTATGCAGAAAACAGGGTTAGTGAATAACGATAAATTCATGAAGACATTAGAAGTGGCATTTAAAGTTATTCCTACCAAAGTTAAAGAAAAAGATACCTTAGTTAACTTGTGGTTAGGTATTGATGAAATTAAAGCGAAAGTTACTTATCAACAGGGGGAATTATTTGAGTTTGAGTAAAGGATATATAAAAAAAAATTACAACGAAAACAACAAGTATTTATCAATGAGGTAAAAACATGAATCCACCGAATCCAAATAATATTAGTATTCCTCTTAGTCCCAGTTTAGAACAACGATTAAAAGAAGTTGCTCAAATGAATCAAAAAACAGAACAAGAATTAATCTTAGAAGCCCTTGAAAACCATTTAAAACAGTTCCCTACTACAAAAACTTGCTATGATTTAGCAATAGAATTAGGGGTGATTGGAGTAGCCGAAGATTTACCATCTGATTTAAGTACCAACCAAAGTCATTTTGAGGGATTTGGTGAATGATGAAACAACAAATTTTAATAGATACTAGCCCCATTGTAGCTATCTTATCACCGAAAGATACTTATCATCAACTTTAGACCTCTTGCAAAAGTCTTTTGTGATATGATTGAATGCTATTTTTTTGTCTAATTTTACGTGGCAAGACACCCAGAATTCCTGATTTTTTTGAATGAGATAGTAGAGAGCGATCGCCACAAACA
>NZ_JASJEB010000153.1 GCF_030064895.1 Crocosphaera sp.
CATTGGGAATCTGTTATATCTGACGGATAAGAACGTCTCTTCATAAAACTGTCATAAAAACTTATTCCATAGTTTTATAACCACAAATCTGTGCCGCCTAATTTCTTTATCTTTTCTTTACAAACAGTCTCTTAGCTGCCTGATTATAATCTCCCTTGTTAATATATAGATAGAATTGACGTAGATTTTCGGAAATCGAAGGAGAAGCCTTAACCAATGGTGTACAATACCCCAAACCAACTAAGCAGAGCAAAACAAGACATGGTTTTAAAAGTCGAAAAAAATAGATCATATTTATGGGCTTGATTGAGCAAAAAAAATTTTTCATAAACTTGGTTGTATTTCTAAGTTTGATCAACTTAAATTTATCTAAAGTAACAGCTTGGGAACCACCAAAAGAAGAATCTCCTGAAAACACCCAAGGAGAAACGTCAAGAGGTTGCCCCAACTATTTACCGCAATTGACCTTAATCGGTGTTGCTCCAACAGATCATATCAGTACCAGTCAAGAAAAACCTTTTCTTGTTTTTGAAGTAACTCAATTGAGAGAAACACAAAACATAAAAATCACTATTACAACTAAAGATAACAGAACAATTATTGGACAAAATGAACATATTATTCTAAATGAAGGGCTTTTAAATTATCAACTTCCCCAATTAAATAGAAACCAGGAATATATCATTAGAGCTTCTATTCCCTGTCAAGGTTCATCTCTCAAAGGAGTGAGATTAAAACAAACAATTATAGTTTCTGGTTCTCAAAAAACCCCTTATGATCATTGGGTTCAAAAATATCGAAGTGTTTCTGATAATAATTTGATTACTATATCGCCTAGTGAATAAATATTTTCAACAAAGTCTCAAAATTTCAATATTGCCGTTTTGTGTTTGTCTAATGCGACTAATGGGAGGACTGCAAGCAGTGGAACTTTCAATAATGGACGTTTTTTTCCAATTAAAACCTTCAGAAGACCTTGATGAGAGAATCGTTATAGTGGGATGGGAAGAGAGTGATATTTATCATTTTCAGCGTAGTCGCCCGTCAGATCTGATGTTAGCTGAGACCATAGATAAATTAGAAAAAGGGCAACCTGTAGTTATCGGTATAGATTTTCTGCGAGATATTCCTGAACCTCCAGGGCGTAAAGCGTTTTTGGACATTTTTACTAAATATGACCAAGTTTTTGCCGCAGCCAAAATAACAGGTAGTCAAAAGAATAATCAGTTTGCCCCTCTTCCTCCACCCCCTATTCCTGAAAGTGCGATTGCTGATGTATCGGCTATTTTAGACGGTGATGGCATAAAAAGACGAAGTTTTCTGTATGCACAAACCGACCCCCCTGTACCCAATTTAGCATGGGTAATGGCCAAAAAATATTTAGCTAGACAAAATATTTTTCCCTCAGAACAAAGTAAATGGCTTCGTCTCAATGGAATTACATTTTATCCTGTGAAGAAATGGCATAGCCCCTATATCAGAGTAGATGATCGTGGATATCAGATTATTCCCAATTGGCGTAAATCAGAATTTATAAAATACTCATTTGCTGAGGTTTTAAATCCTGATTTCGATCCCACCTTAGTAACTGAGAAAATTGTGTTACTCGGTGCCACTGCACCCAGTTTAAAAGATATCACTTATTTACCTTTTAATCTGAATCTTGAAGGTTCGCCTCAGTTTGTCCCTGGAGTCGTATCCCACGCACAAACTGCTAGTTTTATCCTCAGTGCCACCTTAAATGGAAGGCCAACTATCCAATTTCTGCAAGAACCTTGGATTTCCTTAATGATCATCGTTTCGGGCTTAATAGGAGCAAGTCTGCTTCAGTGTCCCCTGATGCGCAGAGTTTTATTAATATTAGGAGGAAGTGTCCTTCTTGTTTTTTCTAGCTATGGGTTATTTCTCAAAGGTTGGTGGGTTCCGATTGTCCCTTCTCTGGTGACTCTTTTGGGTAATTGTTTAATTCTTTCTGTTGTTCAATATGAGCAAAATCAGAAACGTCAATTAGAGAAAATTTCTCAGATTAACGCCAAGTTAGAAAACAGAGTTGAAAAGTCGAAAATTTATCAAGAATTTGCGGCTTTTTGTAGTCATATTTCCAAGAATCTTCTTGATGATTATCAATTTCTCATCAATTTTAAAACCATTTATCAAAAACTAATCAAAGCAGTATTTCTTGAAATGGAAACCCTAATTGAAGATAAGTCTGTTTATAGAAAACTGGAAAATTCTTTAAATTTAATTCAACAAGTAACCGTCAATGAAGCGGATGAAAAAATCAAACTATTTGGTGCGTTCTTAAGTCGAAGTCTCCCTGGTATGGACATTGCTAGTTTTGATATCGAAGGATTAGATATGACAAAAAGTAATCAAACTCTTGAGCAACTAATTCCTGAAATTGTTTTAGGAAATCTTCGCCAAATTTTTTACGATCTCTACGATTGGGACTCAAAGACTCAATGTTACTTCCAATTAGACGAGTGGTCAATTTCTTTAGATTCTAAATTATTGTTAAAGTTTTTACATAAAATGATTGATGAAGTTCTAGACATTGCTGATAGTCATGAAGCAAATGAGAAAGTAAAAATATTTTTTCAGAGTTATAAAGAAGATAAGAATAAGATTTTAAAAATTCAGATAACCTATCCTTATCACCCTCAAGAGATAACCGCATTAGAGTGGAGTGTATACAATTATCAGGTTAAAGTTAAAACCGACGAAGACGTGACAATTTGGACAATATTAATGTAGTCATATTACTGATTAATTGACTGCTCGCTCCTCGGGATCGCGGCGAGTTCGCGCGTAGGGATTTTGGGGGAAAAATAAAGAGAGTCCGATAATCGGTTTTATCGGACTCTAAAAATGCTAGAATCAAGACACTTGTAGTAAAAGAGCGGTGCCATGTCTAACTTGCTCCCTACTTCCCCGACCAAACTCGTCCTGGTTGAAGAGCAACATTTCTTGACTTTTTTTGATGGCTTTGTGGCCACCGATGTGGGAGATGGTGCGGCGGCCAATGACACAATCCGAACCTATCGCTCCAACCTCAAGCAGTTTCTTCGTTGGTGTGAACAAGAGCGAATTCATCCCATTTCTGCCACTTTTGCTGAGTTAAAACAATATCGACATTGGTTAGTTTCTCGATACCAAAAGACGACTATATCCCTTAAATTGAGCGTTTTACGTCGTTTTTATGATGCTTTGCTGGAAAATGGTTATATTTTGAGTAATCCGGCCTTGAGACTGAAACCACCACGGGAGGTTAAAGATCCAGCTGCTCGTTTCAACTATCTGCAAAGGGAGGAAATGCGGCAATTACTTTTCTGTTTGCCTGAAGATGATTCGGTTCATTCGTTACGCGATCGCCTCTTAATTTCGGTGATGGTGTTAGAGGGATGCCGCACTGTGGAAATGCACCGTGTAAATGTGGGGGATATTGTCAAGGATGGCCCCAATGTGGGTTTGCAGGTTTGGGCAAAACAGAGGATTCGAGTGGTTCCGTTGACTCCTGATTTAGCTTCATTACTGCGGAAATACTTGAGTAAGCGACGAAAAAATGGTGAAAGTCTCACTAAGGAGACCCCGCTCTTTGTTTCAGTGGCTCATAGCACAAGAGGGCAAAGGTTGAGTCGCCGCTCAATCCGGCGCGTTGTGGATAAATATTTACAGAAAATCGGGTTGAAAGAGTTGCCCCCAAAGCTGACTGAAACACCGAAAATAGGGGGAAAGGAGAGGAAATCTCGACAAAAAAAAGACTATAGCTCCTCAAGGACTCGGTATAAGTCGCAAAGGAGAAAGCTTAGCGCACATTCGTTAAGACATACCGCAGGAACCTTGTCCTTAAGGGCAGGAGCCTCTTTACGACAAATTCAGGATTTGCTAGGCCATGCAGACCCCAGAACGACCATCATCTACGCTCATATTGCTGACCGATGGCAGCATAATCCGGCGTTATTGCTATTGGCTGAGAAACCTCAATTAGACGAAAATCTAACCAGAAGAATTCAGCAACTACGAGAATCTTTGACAAGGATTAATCCACTTCATCTCACTCTTCATGAAGAAGAGACTCTGAGAATTTTTGAAAAAATATGTGCCTAATTCTAATAGTCATTTCATTTATCATTCGTTTGGAAGTAGGCTTGAAACAAAAATGAAAGATGTGCGGAATGCACTGCCGCTTTCCACCTCGAATTCAATTCGAGGTGGGTCGGCAGTTCAATGTTCAATGTTTAATGTTATCCCAACCCAGACCATGCAGCATAAGTAATTGCGATCGCATCCACCTGAGCGTCTAATTTTAAGGGGTTAAGGGAGAACATATGTTCAAGAATAGCAGCAATATCCTCTCGTTGGGCTTTGGGGGTATCAAGATTACTTTTCCAGGTGGCGGGGTAAATCATGGTGGGAAGGCAACCGTGTCGGTAAGCAACGAGGTTAAGGACACCTAAAACTTGCAATAATTTGTTGGTTGAGGGGAATTCAGCTTTGATGAAGGGTTTTTCGATGGCAATACAGCAATTCTCATTTTGCCCAAAACAAGATCATTAGTTCTCTAATCAGTTTAGAGAACTAACGGAGATTGAAAAGAAATTAAGCAAAAATACTGATAATAAAGTTAGAGAAAATGATAGTTCCAGAGTCAAAATATACTACAATTAGTTGAAAGAAGAGCTAATAGTGTAAAACTGTAGAATTACATGGAAACATTGCCTGTTACCATATCACCGTCAGAGTTAATTGAATTTCTTTCTCTTCAATTGAATAATTTACCAGACCAAAGAAAAGGGTCAAATACAACTTATGAAATAAAAGCAACTTATGAAATAAAAGAGTTTGTTCTAGCTGCGTTTTCTGTATTTTTTACACAATGTCCTTCTTTTCTAGAACATCAAAATTTAATGAAAAAAAGTAAGGGAAAAGATAATGCTGAGAGTCTATTTGGACTAAAGAAAATCCCTTGTGATAATCAAATACGAACTTTATTAGATACGATTCCCGCCACAAAAATCTTTCCTACCTTCCAAACTGTATGGGAATGGTTAAGGAAAAATAGAATAATTAATCATTTTAAATATTTAGATGAAGAAATTTTATTGGCTTTAGATGGAACGGAATATTATTCCTCAAAAAACATTAATTGTCCTCATTGTAATTGTCGAAATCATAGAAATGGAACCACTACCTATTATCATCAAGTAATTACCCAAGTTATCGTTGCTCCTGAGAAAAAACAGGTCATAAATTTAGAACCAGAATTTATTAGAAAGCAAGATGGTAAAACTAAACAAGACTGCGAAAATGCAGCGATTAAAAGATGGTTATTGAGAAATCCAGCCAAGGCAAAAAATCAGAAAATAACTTTATTAGGGGATGATCTTTATTCTCGGCAACCTATATGTGAGTTAGCCATAGAACAAGGTTACAATTTTATTTTTGTAGCTCTAGCTTCATCTCACAAAAGTTTATATGAATGGTTGGAATTCTTAGAAAATAGTGGAGAAGTCGTTAAAGGAAAAGTAAGAAAATATCAAAAAAACAAACTACTATATTATAGGTATAAGTATGTAAATAACGTGCCATTGAGAGAAACTGAGCCTTCAAAGATGGTCAATTGGTATGAAGTAGAAATCTATGACAAAGCGAAAAAAAAAGTAATTTATAGGAATAATTTTATCACGAATCATCAATTAAATGATGAAAACATGGAAAAGATAATAACCAGTGGAAGGACAAGATGGAAGGTAGAAAATGAAGGAAATAACCTACTTAAAAATCAAGGTTATAATTTAGAACACAATTTCGGACACGGACAAGAGAATTTATCAGAAATACTACTGGCTTTAAATTTATTAAGTTTTCTCTTTCATAATGTCTTAGAATTAGTCAATGAACTCTATCAAAAAGCTCGAAAAAAATTAGAAAAAAGAATAACGTTTTTTAATGACATTAGAGCTTTAGTCAAATATGAATGGTTTGAAGATTGGTCAGAATTATTTGTTTATATAATATCAGAAGGGGAGCAAAAGAAATTTATTAATACAAGCTAATACAATAGATGAATTTTAGGGGTGTGGGGAATAAAACAAGTGAAAATAATAAAAAAATACCCTGATTTTGATGAAGAAAAAGAATGAGGAATAGTCGGTTATTTTCTTTTTTATGTAGTATATCTGTAGCCTAAATAATCAGAAGGACAAGAGTAAAGGAAAAAGGGGGATTTTAGCTAAGTTCTCTACTTCAAAAAGAGAACTTAGTCGTTCTATTCTTCAAAATGAGAATTGCTGATGGCAATATGGGCCGGTTGATAGTCTTTAATAATTTGCTGTAAATCTGCTTCTATTTCTGCTAATCGATAAGGTAATGGATCGTCAGAACTGGTTGAAATTAAGCCAAAATCGACTATATTCGCTTCTTCTGTTGTTTCACCTTCCAGGATAGCCCATCCTAATTCAGAGATACTGGGTTTAATTCCTAGCCAATGATGGGATATTGAGGATTTGTGCGCATTTTGGTCTAAGGATATGGCATAAGCTTTGATTTCCTCCACAAAACATTCAGGAACCCTGATGGCCTTGGTTGGGAGATGATGCCATTGGGTTGATTGTGGAATGAGATTTTTAAGACTGCGAGAGGATTTAGGCATAATTCCAGTGTACACTGGAATTATAGTGGTTAAAAATATTGATCTTGTAAAAATTTAAAATGCCTTATTATTATTATAAATAGGGTTTGGTTAGAAGCTTTTCATCTCACCCCAGAAATGATTGATTTCTCAGAGTCAGAGATAAAAATATTAGAAAATTAACAGAACAGAAAAGTTAACAAACTTTTTTTGATTGGATTAAGTATAGTTTTAATTTTAATTGTCTTGGGATTTACCCTTTTAACATTAGCTTTAGTAACGTGGTTATGGAAAAATATTACGGGTAATAACTAATGGATAAATTAAATTTGAGTG
>NZ_JASJEB010000054.1 GCF_030064895.1 Crocosphaera sp.
GGGTGCGTTGGCTCCTCTATTTTAGCACAAACCTTGATTCAACTGTCTCCCTACGGTCGATTTATTTGATTGGCAAAAATTCATCTCACCGTTAAGCTGTCGCTGTAACGGGAGTCCTCTTTTTGCATTTAAGATAGAAAATGTTCTAACTAATTTTTGTATTAGCTTTGATTATTGTTCCTGTTTAATAGCTGCCAAAACTTGGGCATGAATTGCTCCATTAGTGGCTAAAACACCGTGATTATTGCCCAATTTTGCCCCAAGAGAAAAATCTAAGGGTTTACCCTCTAAATCTGTTACCTTGCCTCCGGCTTCTTGCACAATAATCACTCCAGGTGCATGATCCCAAATATTTTCTTTTTTCCCCTTAAATTGCGGTAAAGGGACTCTGGTGTAAAAATGCGCCTCTCCTCTAGCGATCGCCCCATATTTAGCCAAAGAATCCATCTGTTTCGCTGTATAAGTCAAACCTAAACGGCGATCAACGGCCGTTTGTACTCCGCGATCGCTATGAACCGATTCCACACTTTCAATCCGATACAACTGCTCAAAATTCGAGGAGTGATCGACTTGAATAGGTTGAGAAGTTCCCCCTTCTAAGGGTATTTCTATCGCCCCTTGACCTCGAATTCCTAAGAAAATCACACCCTTACCACCGTCTTCTCTGGGAAAAGCAGGACAAGCTAACACCCCTAACTTTACCTCTCCATCTTCCACTAAAGCCAAAGCAACGGCGTATTGATCCCCCCGAATAAATCCTTTTGTGCCATCGATGGGGTCCAAAGTCCAATAACGTTCCGCAACCTGTCCATTCCCCCAGTTAATCCAATCTATGACATTATCGGGGGTAGCAGTGGGAATAGTTTGTTGTACCTGTTCAATAATTTGCTGACGTACCCCTGCTAACTCTGGTTTTTCTAAGAAGGTGGCATCTTCTTCCCCAATCACAGGATCATCAGGAAACACCTCAATTAACCCTTTACATAAAATAGCTTGCGCCCCAAAATCTGCCACAGTTACGGGACTGGTATCAGCCTTTTTAACCGCTTTTCCCGCGTCCGTTTGTTGCACTCTTTGACAGAGTTTAGCCCCTTCTGTCACTATTTTCAAAGCTAATTCTTTTTCTGCTTGGTAATTCATTTTTTAGCAAAATTATTAATTGTTAATTGTTAATTGTTAATTGTTAATTGCTTAAGCATTGCTTGTACCACACGATTTAAACCCACAGAATTAGACGCTTTAAATAAAATGCGATCGCCTGGTTGAATAACTTCCTTTAACCGTTGTATCAATTGTTCGTGGGTTGAAAAAGACTGGGTTTCAATGGTTTTCACCCCTTCAATAATAGCTTTGGCTTCGGGATCATCTACCAAAATAAACAGACCATCGAGGCCCAATTTTTCGGCTGTTTCCCCCACTTCCCGATGTAATTCGGCAGAAGCTTCTCCCAACTCCTTCATAGTACCAAGAACAGCTAAATGACGGCTTCCCGGGGTATCTTTGAGCAGTTGTAAGGCCGCCTTCATGGATTCTAAACCAGCGTTGTAGGTTTCGTCTAGAAGGATGACATCGTTTTTGAGGGAATATTGTTGCGATCGCCCTTGAGGAAGATTGACTGTTACCCCTTCTTTTAAAACAGTCCAGTCCAAATTTAACTGTTGCGTGACAGCTAAGGCCGCTAAATAATTCAAGGCATTATGACGGCCAGGTAAAGGTAAAGGAAAATCTACCCCTTCTACTCTTAATATTTGATTTTCTAACAATTCTCCTGTAATGTCTCCTCCTTCTAACCCATAAGTGATAGTTTTGCCTTGCCACACCGTTGCTGCTGTTTCCATGAGACGTTGATCATCGTGGTTGAGAATAGCCACACTATCTTGAGGCATTTCGGCCAATAATTCACATTTAGCCTCAGCAATCGCCTGTCGTGATCCCAGTCGTCCAATATGTGCTGTTCCCACATTGGTTATAATTCCGATTGTAGGAGAGGCAATTTGACTTAAGAGGGCAATTTCTCCTTTGCCTCGCATGGCCATCTCAATCACAGCGTAGTCATGATTTGTGGTTAATCCCAATAGAGTTTTGGGTACGCCAATTTCGTTATTGTAGTTAGCTTGGGTTTTATGGACGTTTCCGTAAACTCCTAAGACGGCAGCAATAATTTCTTTGGTTGTGGTTTTACCCACAGATCCAGTTATGCTAACTATAGGTATCTGTACCTGATTTCGCCACCAATTTGCAATTGCTTGATACGCGCTTAAGGTATCTTTAACAACAATTTGCGGTATTTTCTTAGTTGATTGTACAGAGACTTCCTGATTAACAATTACAGCAATCGCCCCTTTGGCAATTACATCATCAATAAAATCATGTCCATCAAATTTATCCCCTTGTAAAGCAATAAAAATATCATTTTCTTCTATTTTTCTACTATCGGTACTAATTTTGTTGATAGCTTGATTAGATAAAGATTGTGATTTTTTTTGTAAGACAGCAGACAATATAGTTGGAATTTCACTGAGAATCATAGTGATAATTTGGAATAATTACTGAGAAAAATGTAGAAAATTTACGGAAGAAAATCAATTAACAATTCGTGATCAAGATCACATACAAAAGGTGTTTTTTCCGTTATTTTTAGATATGTCTTTAAAAAATAAAGTTCAATTAGGAAAGTCTATTCTATGTAACTGTGAATGAGATCATAAGCATATTAGATAGAGATAACAAAACTCACACAAAAGCGATTTTCAAAATTTTTTCCTACATTGCTACAATTTAGGAAGGAGACAACCAACACTGTTGACCATAACCAAAAATCTAAAAATAGTTGAGCAATTACTATCATCGAACCATTAGTGGGCAATAAACTTACCTATAACCTAAACGGAATTTTACAGCCCCAGGTTAAATTAATCAATTGAAACGGGCTGACGGCCATGAAGAATCTGAATCAAAGCTACTCAAGACAACAAGGATTTCAAGAAGAACAAGTCATTTACGACTACTTCTTACAGCATATCCGAACTGATACCCCAAGTCAGTTGATTGATGATTTTCGTCGGTTATTTATCGAGGTACGGGGGTTCCGTGACCTTGAAGTTTCTACGGCCTTAGAAAAAATCGTCAAACGGAAAAATAACGAACATCAGTTTAACTACTTCTTCAACCGTTGTTGTCATATTTTGATTAATCATTGGCAGATGGATGTCCAGTCCCAGGCTGCGATTCCTGAGTTAATTGGACTGTTAGAAAATCTTGCCCCTCCTCGCAATGGTTATCAGAGTAAAGCTAATCGTGTCAGATATCTGGTCAAAAACTTCACCCAGTGTGATGAGAATGTTAAACTCCAACGGTTAGCGCGAGTAATTAACAACAAACTTAATCCAGATAAGTCTAATCTGGTAGGTAACTTGATTCATCGTTATCCTTATCTATACAATCATTGTCTGTTGGGAGACGAAAGTAGTCAAGAACACCAACAAACTGTTAGAAAAGTTAAAAATCAAACGGAAAAACGTTTTGAGGTTGATCTATCTCGCTATGTTACCTACAAAGTTAGATTAGCCCAAGTATCACGTGCCCCTGAGTTAGCGGTCGAGAAAAGTCGGATTATTCGTCCCGTAAAAAACCCCACTCTCCTCAGAGATAAAGATTTAAACCAAGCTTTAAAGCATTATGTGGGAACAGTGGATGGGGGTTATAGCTATAAGAGACTATCCCAAAACTTCTTGACTCATACGGTTCATACTAAAACCTTTGGACGTTATAAAGACGATCTTTATGAATATATTCTCACTTCTTTAGATCCTAAATATTCCAAAGGACAATTTAATAAAAATCTTTATAATTTACTACAAAATACCCTCCCTGAATGCAATCACCAAAGACCCACCGAGTTCTTAATTTTACGGACTTCAAGTCAATTAATGAATTTTCTGGTGGTTGAAAACGGGAAGAAACCAGAACATTATGTTTTTGTGGATATGATTTCTAACATGGGAGTGACTCGTACTATGGGTTTATTACTTAAGGTGGTTTTGGTCTCTGGCAAAGTTAAACCCTACCTAGAAAAGCGTTTTTCTATCCTCTTTAACCATTATGAATCATTTACGAAAGAAGGGGTTCCCTGGTTGGTCAAATCTTTAGAAAATTTACAAGTAGCTTTTAGTGTTCATTTTGGTAAAGTAGATCTATCCTGCTTAAAGCAAGTAAAAATGAGATAAGTATATGTTTCAAGCGACACGCCGTCGTTTAGCTCTGTGGTACACTACAGTTACAGCAATTTTACTTCTTCTGTTTGCTACAGGGGTGTTTTTTTATGTTCGTAGCACCCTTGTAGAACGGGTTGATGACACTTTAAAGCACGTTGTAGAGGTGGTTAACCGTTCTTTGGTCATAGAGTCGGTTTCTGTGTCTGAGGGACGTTATAAGGTCAATGTGGAGGCCAGTTTTCGAGACAATGCTGAGGAAGCAGAAGATGATCATATCGATCTCGAATGGTTTAACCCTCAAGGAAAGTTAGTCTGGTCAACTTTTAGCGATCCTCCCATCATTCCCCTTCATCTTTACAGAAGGGCAGAAACGGTTCATTTTAGTGGCGATCGCATTCTGAGACAAGTTACCCAAAGAATTAATTTAGACCGTTATATTTTAGGTTATTTACGGGTCAGTCATCCTTGGTTTGAGGTTACAAAACCTATTCGTCAACTTAGTGTTGATCTCGCATTGGGAACGTTAATTACTATTATTATTGTTGGGTTTATTGGTTGGTTTTTATCTGGTTTAGCTATTCAACCTATAAGAGAATCTTATCACAGTTTAAAACAATTTACGGCGGATGCTTCCCATGAGTTAAGAAACCCTATTGCTACTATTCAAACCAATGTACAAATGGCTTTAGCTTATGGAAATAGTGATCCACAAGTGCAACAAAGACAGTTAAAAGTGGTGGAAAGGTTAACACAAAGGTTAGGAAATTTAGTCAATGATTTATTATTTTTAGCCCGATCTGATAGTGGAGTTTTACAAATTAAACAGCAAACTATTCCTTTAGATGCTTTATTAATTGAAGTAATAGAAGAACAAAGAATTTTAGCACAACAGAAAAACATCTTTTTATCACTACATATCGTAGAAAATGAACAAAATAGTTTGTTAACAAATGAGTTGGAAAATGATGAAGATAATTTCAGTTTATTGGGGGATTGGGATCAATTAGCTCGTTTATTTACCAATTTGATTAGTAATGGTTTAGAACATAGTTTTTCAGAGGATAATAGCTCAGAAAAAGAGCAAAAAGTTGCCTCGGTTGAAGTAGAATTGACAAAGATTAAACGTGATCGTTTACATCATTTACAAGTCAAAGTAAAAGATACAGGAAAAGGTGTGCCTGGAACTGCTTTAAGTCATTTATTTGATCGATTTTATCAAGTTGATCCTTCTCGAAAAAGTACAGGAGGTTCTGGGTTAGGATTGGCGATCGCTCAAGCAATTGTAGATAATCATCATGGACAAATTAAAGTAGAAAGTGAGTTGAATAAAGGTACAATTTTTACTGTTATTTTGCCTATATAAATTCATTGCTTTTTTATTTTGAAACCATTTCATTATATGTTTAATTATCATTAGTGCTATAGTATAAAAACAATTGAAAAAAAGTTCTACAAATTACCCTAAATTATGACAGTTGCATCATCTAATTATCAATTCAATTATATTCCTCATTGTAAACCCAATCAATTAATTTGTGGTCATGGACAAACAGCAATTATTACAGGATGGACTGTAAGACAATCAATTGCTAAAAAATTGAGCCCAGAACACTATGCAGTTATCGGAAATTTATACAGTCCAACTAGGGGAATTAGTCCTTTAATTCGTAATTTATTAGCTAATCCTCATGTGAGATTTTTAGTTATTTTAGATGCGACAAAAGAAGACAAAAATGCAGGTAGTTGTCAATGTTTTCTAGACTTTTTAGAACGGGGTTTTACTAAAGGAAAAAGTGATACTGGTCGAGATATTTGGGTAATTAATTCCGAGATTAATGGATATATCGAAATCCAAATTGATGCTAATGCTTTAGAAAATTTACGTAAATCTCTAGATTATAAACTGGCCAATTCTATTAAAGAAGTAGTTAATTATGTTGAACAATTTAGGCAAATAAATAACAAAAACCCTTGGGGAGAACCTTTAACATTTCCAGTGATAGAAAACACTCCAACGGTATTACCTGGACCGAGATATGGTCATCGTATTGAGGGGAAAACTATCGCAGAAACATGGGTTAAAATATTGCAGAAAATTAAAACAACAGGAACTATTAGACCTACTCAATATGGACAATGGCAAGAATTGATTGATCTAACTTCTATTGTAACCGATGAACCCTCAAATTTTTATTTTCCTAATCCAAATTATTTACCAATAAAACGAGAATTTATTAATGATTATATTGGTCAAATTCTTGATGATGCACCTCAAAAAGAAGGGGTAAAATACACTTATGGTCAAAGGTTGCGATCGTGGTTTGAAAGGGATCAAATTAAACAAGCAATTGATAAATTAATCAGTGATAAAGATTCATCCAGAGTAGTTATGTCTCTATGGGATGTTAAAGATTATGAAAACAATGATAGTCCTCCTTGTCTCAATCATATTTGGGTGAGAATAGTTGATAATGAATTATCATTAACTGCGACATTTCGTAGTAATGATATGTTTTCTGCTTGGCCAGCAAATGCAATGGGTTTACGAGAATTACAACAGCATATTAGAAAAGAAATTAATAATAAATCTAATCATAATTTTCAGGTTGGACCTTTGATTATTATCAGTCAAAGCGCACATATTTATAGTGATTGCTGGGAACACGCAGACAAGGTTATTGAAACAGAATATACTAGAATATGTCAGCAAATAACTTATAATGATCCCAGTGGAAGCTTTTTAATTTCTGTTAAAGATAATGAAATTATAGTTGAACATATTACCCCAGGTTCAGGAGAAGTAGTTAACTGTTATTCAGGAAAAACTGCTAGAAAACTTTATCAACAAATTGCTGATACTTGTCCAAGTCTTGAAATTAAACACGCTATCTATTTAGGAACAGAATTACAAAAAGCAGAAATATGTTTAGTTAAAAAATTAGATAGTTATCAACAAGATAAACCTCTCATTTTTTGAAATATTGACATAGATATATCTTGGCTTGATTAATAATATTTATTTAGTTCCTGTATAGAGATCCACTATGTTTCTAACTATTTTGGCCATTGCTATTCCTACTGTTACAAGGGCAATAATTATAATATTTATATTGTATTCAAAATGAGCATTAATTATTAGTCCGGCAGCTAAAAATAGGAAAATAATTATACCTTCCATTATCTCTAGTTTAGCTATTTGCCATAAAGACTTTTTTCTAACTTGAGCAAGTAATTTAACAAATTTTGAACGACTACCTTCTGAGTTATATAAAGACTGAGGAGGTGATTCATTTCTCAAGAATATAATAGTACAAAATGTTTCCCCATAATCTAATTTAATACTTTCTGAAGAAAAATTCTGTACTGGAATTAATAATTCCCCTTCTGCCCATCCTGGATCTACTTTAGTGGATATATGAGATAATCCTAAAGCAACTTTAGAAACTTTAGATAAAATTAAGGCGGAAATACAACCGTTTTGGGGCATTTTAATTTCTTCAAGGGTACCAATTAAGGCAATATCTCTAGGTTTAATGAGCAGTTGTTCTCCTTCGTTAAGGGTAGTAAGAGAAGGCTTTGTTATAAAAGACTTCATGAAACCACCAACCCTCAAATCATAACCCATTGAGGTTAAACAGTCCTCATTATATTTTTTAATTAATAATTGTGTTTCTCTGTTCCATTGGTTTTCTTCTGTACACAAAATCTTCTGTATATCAGTATCAGTTAAAATAGGCATTGAATAATTCTGTGGTTTAATTTTGTGGGCTAAAAAGATAAATAATCCCTAAAAAGCTGAATAAGCAATAATTACATACGAGGCAGAGTAACGCTTTCAGGTTGATCTTGATATTTACCACTACGAGATTCATAATCTATAGAGCAAGGTTCTCCTTCTAAAAATAGTAATTGAACAATGCCCTCTTTTGCATAAATTCGACAATCAGCACTGGATGAATTAGAAAATTCTAAAGTTAAATGTCCTCGCCAAGCTGCTTCGGCAGGAGTCACATTTGCAACAATTCCACAACGAGCATAAGTGCTTTTTCCTAAACAAATGACTGTAACATTTTCTGGTACTTCCAAGCGTTCAAAAGAAACCCCTAATCCATAAGAATGAGCAGGTAAAATAAAATAAGTACCACTAGAATCATGATAGAGTTTTGTCGACTCTAAATTGTCAGAACTAAAATTTTTAGGATCAACAACTGTCCCCGGAATATGTCTAAAAATACGAAACTCTACAGCAGATAACCTAATATCATAGCCAAAACTACTTAAACCGTAAGAAATAACAGGTACATCCTCAACTCTACGAACTTGCTGAGGTTCAAAGGGAGATATCATACCCTCTTTTGCCATTTTTATAATCCAGATGTCGTTTTTAATCACTTTAGGTCTATAAAGGTAAAACTGGTAATTATTGTCCCATAAAGTAAGACCATTTTCATCAACTTGGACTACAGATATTGATCTTGCCGGGGTCAACGGCCGTTGACCCCGACCCAAATTTGTAGCTATACTTTAGGAAATTGCTATGAGTCATAGCCCAAGCAGCAAAACACGGCATTTCTACCCACGGAGCCAGTATTTATGTTACCTTAGAACCCTGTCTTTACTGCTTAAAATTAATTATTTCTGCTGGTATTAGAGAAGTTCTCTATGAAAGCGATTTTAATAAGGGTGATAAAGTCTTGGTTAGAGATGCTTTTATTAAAGACGGTTTAGTGAGTTTAACTCAAATAAAGTTATCCCAAGAAACAGCAAAACGCGCATCTTTATTCCTCTTAAATCCTACCTTAACAGCGAGAGAAAAGTTAGAAAATCATCAAACTTTATAAGGTAATTTTTGAATTGCTTTATTAGAACCAATGACAACCATTGATAAGTCCTTATCTAATTTTTCTTGAGGGTTAGGGTTAATTTTGAATTTATCATCATTTCCTATCGCTAACACACTAATTTTATAACGACTTCTTAAATGTAATTCTTCCAGGGTTTTGCCATGAAACTCTTCAGGAATACGAGTTTCTACAATACTATTATCGGGGTCAAGCTCAAACCTTTCCAGTACCCCTGGGTTTTGGGTTAATAAATGTCCTAAATTACATCCTGCTTGGTATTCAGGAAAGACAACTAAATCTGCTCCAACCCTTTTTAATAGTTTACCATGAACATCGGAAGAAGCTTTGGAAACAACATATTTTACTCCACCTTCTTTGACGTTTAAAGTAGTAATAATACTTTCTTCTAAATAGTTACCAATAGCAATAATAACTGTATCAAATTCAAAGATTCCTGCTTCTTTTAAAGCATTGGGTTTAGTAGAATCTAATTCAATGGCACTAGATGCAAGTTTTTCTGCTAAAACTTGAGCAACTAACGCTTCATTGAGGTCAGTTCCTAATACTTCATATCCTAATTTATGAAGTGTTCCACAAACAGCGCGGCCAAACCTTCCTAACCCAATAACAGCAAATTGACGGGTTTCTCGACGGAGACTACTAAAAAAATTTAAGGATTTCAAGTTGATACCTCACCCTTTTTTTAAACAATATACTACTAGACATTTCGATTAGGACAATTATCAGATTCCTCCTTGCCTCGGAATGACAATTAAAGGTAGAAAAATGTCCTAACTAATTTTCGTACTGTTATAGCTTGCTTCTGCCTTATTATATCAAATTTAATGTCTATCCCACCAATAAATTTTCTTCAGGATATTGAATAACCGTGGGACGAGTTTCTCCTGCGATCGCAGCCATAAATACCAGAATTCCAACTCTTCCAGTATACATAGTTAAGATTAATAATAATTGAGAAACTGCCGATAATTTATCTGTAATTCCTGTGGATAATCCTACGGTAGCAAAAGCGGAAATAACTTCAAAGAAAACTTGTAATGAAGTACGAGCAGATTCAAAAAAGCTAGGATGAAAAATACCCTCATTTAAGTAGATCAAAAAAGTCATTAACACCACCATATTAGTAGAACCAAAAACAACTGCTACTGCTTTTAAAATTAATGGTACGGGAATTTCTCGCTCGAACATTACCACCTCATCATTCCCTCTTAAAACAGAACGAGTACAGTTAGTTAAAATGCTCAATGTTGTTGTTTTAATTCCCCCTCCTGTTCCACTAGGACTGGCACCAATAAACATTAATCCCATAGTTAATAATAAACCAGCAAAGGTCATTCCTCCGATATCAATACTATTAAATCCAGCAGTTCTTGTGGTAACAGATTGAAACCATGCTGTTAGTAACTTACTTCTTAAATCCAGATTACCTAATGTATCAGGATTAAGATATTCCACGAGAAAAAAGATTAGAGTTCCGAATAATAATAAAATTGCCGTTGTACTGATTACTACCTTAAAATTTAAAGAAAAAACCCATCTTTCCCGCTTTCTAGTAACAAAATGAACAATGGCCATATAAAGTTCCATAATAACTTGATAACCAATGCCACCAAAAATAATTAATAAAGGAATAATAAAATTAATAGTTAAAGAATCATCCAGACTGGTTAAGCTATCAGAAAATAAGCTAAAACCTGCATTATTCCAAGCACTAATACTATGAAAAATTGCATACCATAACCCTTTTAAAGTTCCATATTTTTTGGAAAATACATTAAGCATCAAGAGAATACCTAAAATTTCAAAAACTAGAGTTGTAGCAATAATAGAACGAATCAGGGTCTTACTATTCCCGTGTAAAAAAGGACGATCAAAAGACTCTTGTATGGCCAATTTTTGTCTGAGATCAAACCTTCGCCCTAATAATAAAATCAGGAAAGTTGTGGTAGTCATATACCCTAAACCTCCCACTTGAATTAAAAGTAAAATAATTAATTGACCCCAGAAAGAAAAATAACTTCCTGTATCAACAACAATTAATCCAGTAACACAAACAGCAGAAGTCGAAGTAAATAAGGCAACTAGAGGATTATTCCAACTACCATCATAAGTGGCAAAAGGTAACATTAATAACAGCGTTCCTACAGCAATTACCGCAAGAAAACCTACACAAATTGTCCTAGCAATTGTCATTATCAAATAGTAAATCTACAAAAGGATAGACTTATTTATTATTAATTATTGCTGATTTATTGTCAATTTTTTATTATCTGTTTTCCTAATTAAACATGATCAGAATTATTATGGCTTAAACTTAAAAATTGGGAATTTGCAGATTCTCCTCTGTTTTTGGTGGAACCGTTAGACCATTGAGAGACCGATGCAGACACAGTTTCTTGTTGTAGTTGATCGAGGGTTTCCACAAAATCTTTAATCCCTTTAAACCTTCCATAAACAGAAGCAAAACGAATATAAGCCACTTCATTTTCTTTCCGTAAATATTGTAGTACCAACTGGCCAATTTCGTGAGTGGTAACTTGTCTTTGAGGACGTTGTTGTAAATAGGACTCAATATCGTCTACAATGTTCTCAAGGCGTTGATGAGTAATTCCTGTCTTCTCACAAGCTCTGACCATACCTCGCAAGAGCTTGGAAGCATCGAAGGACTCTTTTTTGCCGTCGTGTTTAATAACAGTTATGGGAACAAACTCGATGCGTTCATAAGTGGTAAAACGGTGTTTACAGTTTAAACATTCACGGCGACGACGGGTGCTTTGCCCGCCTTCGGAAGATCGCGATTCTAAAACGCGGCTATTTGTATGCTGACAGTAGGGACATTGCATAGGACGATCCGTAATAACGGAAAATTAAAGTAAAAGAAGTAAGAACTCAAAATAATTAGTAAATTGCGAGAAAATACAAGATTCTGAGCCGTCTTGACTCCCCTCGCTTAAAATTGGGGAAAATGACGGCTCAGATAACCTGGAAACTGACTGGTTTTGGGGAGATTAGACCCTGAAACCTACTTTTGGATACGGGGGGGTTCGCGAAAAGCGATCGCAAAGAAAAGAACCGCCAATGCCATAATTAAAACAACGATATAAGCAACGCTTTCCATCTTAAGAATTTCCTAAAATTATTTTCATACCTAGTGTATCAAAAAATTGACAAAATTCCATGCAGTACCGGGTACTTATCAGTGAACAGTGAACAGTGACCAGTGATTAATGGCCAGTGATCACTCTGCTAAAGACTTTGAACTAAGACAAAGGGTTGTACAATTAAAGTCTTAAATAGTTGAGTTTGGTCAATATTCCAATCACTTAATTGTTGATTGGATGGCTTACAAATTAATTGTTCTGTAATCCAATGTTCAACAGCTTTTTTGTCATCTTGAGCGATAGCAACACCGACATCTAATAGGTTTAATTTTTCATTAACTACAATAACAGCATCCCTTTGGGCGTGGGGTTTAATGTCATTCCAATTAACATCGGCCATGTCTTCTTCTAGTTTTTTTCTGATTTCTTCCATAAATAGTTTCTACTTGATCAATTAGGTTTTCAATTGTCAATTATCAGTTACCAGTTAGCAGTTTTTATTTAAATTGATTGGTCACTGGTAACTGTTCACTGTTCAAGGTGCTATAATGAAGCCAGAACGAGGAGATACTGTTATTTTTAACTGGTTATTATCCCAATTAATTGCTCCTTCTCCATAAATAATCTGACTTGGTTTAGCCTCTAAAATTGAGGGTACTTTATCAAATTTATCTATTAGCATTTCTGCTTTTTCTAGACCACTATTCACCGCAATAATCAACCCTTCTTCTCCTAAAATACGGGCAAAAACATAGACATTTCCTTGAGTAGCAATAACCTGATAGTCTCCTGTTCGTAAAGCCGTATATTTTTTGCGAATTTGGATTAATTGTTTATGATAAGATAAGGTTTCTTGATCCCATTTTTCCTCTGTAGGAAAACCTTTTCTTCCATCAGGATCTCTACCACCTTCAATACCAATTTCATCGCCATAAAATATGTTTGGAGTGCCAGGAAAGGTAAATAAGAATAACGTAGCTAACTGTAGAGAAGTGCGATCGCCTCCTGCCATAGTTAGAAAACGAGAAGTATCGTGACTATCCAGGAGATTTAACTGGGTTAATTGAATTTCCCAAGGATGACGGGCTAATAATTCCTCAATTCCCTTTGCATATCCCTCTGCATCGAGGGTTTCGTAGGGCTTATAAAAACTGGGGATAGTGTCCTTGTCAACGCGATCGCCAATAACAAAACAAGCAGTTAAACGAGCAAACGGATAATTCATCACCCCATCAAATTGCTTGCCATCTAACCATGGAGTGGCATCAAAAACGATTTCTCCGACAATATAGGCTTCAGGATTCACCGCTTTCACTCTTTCGCGAAATTCCTCCCAAAAACCCTCTGCTTTGACACAGTTCGGTACATCCAACCGCCAACCGTCGATCCCTTGTTCTAACCAATATTCCCCCACCTGCATAATATATTCTTTCACTGCCGGATTATCGTGGTTAAACTGAGGTAAAGCGCGATAATCGATCCAAGAAACATAATTAGCCGGACGACTGCCATCATAAGCAGATAAAGGCCACCCTTCGATTTTAAACCAATCTAACCAAGGGGAATTTGGTCCATTTTCCAGGATATCGTTAAAAAAGAAAAAGCCACGACTAGCGTGATTAAATACCCCATCTAAAACCACCTTGAACCCTTTATCATGGGCAGTTTTCAACAAGAGATCAAAAGCCTCTCTTTCTCCCAATAAAGGATCGATGGCATAATAATCTTGGGTATGATAGCGATGGTTGCTGGCAGAGCGAAAAATAGGGGTAAAATAGAGGGCATTAACCCCTAAATCTTGTAAATAATCCAATTTATCAATGACTCCCCAGAGGTTGCCCCCTTTGTATCCTTGGAAAGTTGGGGGCGCGTCCCAGTCTTCTAGGGGTACATCTAATAACCATTTTTGGTGAGGTGGAACCTTTCTTGCAAAGGTATCGGGATAAATTTGGTAAAAAATTGCGTCTTTTACCCAATCGGGAGTTTTTATAGCCATTTTTATACCTCTCAGACAAAGACACGATGTTGTAAGGAAGGCATTTGTTGGCGCACTTGTTTTACACGGTTAGGGTTAATTTCTGCTAAGGCCATACCCGGTTGTTGTCCTGCGTCGTCTAAAATAATGCCCCAAGGGTCAATAATGACGGCGTGACCGTGGGTAAAGCGTCTGGCGTAGTGGTTGCCCGTTTGTGCTGGTGCGACGATATAGCAGGTGTTTTCGATCGCTCTAGCTTGTAGAAGAACTTGCCAGTGATCTTTGCCAGTAAAAGCGGTAAAAGCAGCCGGAACAAATAAAACTTCTACCCCTTGACTCGATAAATGACGATATAACTCGGGGAAGCGCACATCATAACAGATAGATAGTCCTAAGTTACCTAAGTCTTCTGAAGCATAAACATCAGGTAACTTGTTTCCTGGCATCACTGTACTTGATTCCCGATAAGTATTACCATCAGGGACATCAACATCGAATAAATGAGCTTTTTGATAACGAGAGACTTCTTTTCCTGTGGGATCAACTAAAATAGCGGTATTGTAAGCCTTTTTTCCATCGCCTTCGACGGGGACTGGAAAGCCTCCGCCTAAAATGGTTACTTGAAAGCGTTGGGCCATAGTTTTGACAAATTTTTCCGCTTTTTGGGAAATTTCTGAGGCTTTGTTGAGTTTGTCTTCTTCTTTCCCTAGAAAAGCAAAATTTTCTGGTAGACCGATTAATTCGGCACCACGACGTACAGCAAGTTCAATCAGTTCTTCAGCCTCTACTAGATTTTTTTCTAGATCGGGCTTGCTTGTCATTTGAATAGCAGCAGCAAGATAAGGTTTCATTCCGTCCTTATAATCAAAATCCTAATTGTGATTATAAGCTAAGACGGGAGGCTAGGAATATCTAGTCTTAAAAATACTCAGAGAAAATTAAGGTAAGACTAGGCTGTTTTTCATTTACTGGTTGAAACATTATAGTGACCTTACATGGAAAACACAGAAAGTCATGGTTGAAGAATATCAACTACAATCGAAGAAATTAGATGAAAAAGAAACAGAAATACAATCATTTGTTGCTCAAGAACAGTTACAAATGATCGGTTCTATTACTTATCTAATGATGAGTTCTAGTTTACACAGAAAATATGAAATCATTGATATTTCAGAACGATTTATCCCTTCATTAATTCACAATCAATTTCGCTATTGTGAAATTGAAGGTCAGCCTTTGGGATTTGTTAATTGGGCATGGTTAAGTGATGAAGTAGAAGAAAAATTTCAAACAGGAAATTATGTTTTGAAACTAGATGAATGGCAAAGTGGAAATAACTTATGGTTTCCAGAATTTATCGCACCTTTTGGTCATGCGCGTTTAATTATTAAAGATTTGCGGACAAATGTTTTACCAAAAGGAACACCAGGAAAATCATTAAGAATTCGTCCCGATGGCAGTTTAAAAGCAATTGCTAATTGGAGAATATAGGTTTTTATCTTGTTTAAAAATTTTGTAAAATTAATGAGGAGATGTATTAATCATGGGAAAAGTAGGTAACTTTTTTAAGAGTGTTGGTAAATCTATTGCATCCACATTTACTGGTAACTATGATGGTACCAACGGCAACGATAATATCCATCTACTGGCAATCTCTACTACCATTCATACAAAGCATGGTCACGATAAAATCTATGGAGTCGGTGGAGGTCTGAAGGTAAGAGATGATAGTGGTCATTTAGACCTTTATGGTGCGGCCATCGGTGTTGATGTTAGAAAATATCAATGGGGTAATATCTATTTTGCTGGTGCTGCTGGCAGTTCCTACGTTGAATCAAAAGGGACAGGAAATATCTATTTTGCTGGTGCTGCGGGTAGTTCAAGAGTTAAAAAATATGGTAATGGAGAAATAACTTTTAAAGGTGTAGCTGGACATTCAGATACTTACCAAAGTGGCGATGGAAACCTCTATTTTGCAGGTGCAGCAGGGTACGCTAAGGTAAGAAAATATGGCAATGGAGAAATTACTTTTAAGAGACTGTTTGTAAAGAAAAGATAAAGAAATTAGGCGGCACAGATTTGTGGTTATAAAACTATGGAATAAGTTTTTATGACAGTTTTATGAAGAGACGTTCTTATCCGTCAGATATAACAGATTCCCAATGGGAAATAA
>NZ_JASJEB010000154.1 GCF_030064895.1 Crocosphaera sp.
TTGATCCCTTAAAACAGTTTGTAGTTGTGCTTCTGTAATTAAATCAGCATCCCGTAAAATCTCTCCTAATAAGGGTTTCCAATAATTTTGAGGAACAACAATATGAGGAGCAGAAATGATTATACTAGACTTCATCTTCATATAAAAAGAGTTTTATGATTATAGTATTAGTTAATTGCTCTCATCGCTGTGATCTTAATTACATATTGATAGCTGAAAACTAGAAAAACTTCCTGCCTCCTGCCTCCTGCCTCTTCTCAAAGATAAGATTGGTTTGACAACAAAATTTATATGAAGCGATCGCATTTTTAAACTGCTAATAACTGTTGCGCAATAGTAATAGTCTGAAAACTCTAGCACTAGGGTTGAAAGCGAATCCCCTGAAATGAACGCACTCTTTGAATCATCTCAAAATCTCGATCATTATGAATTAAGGTGAGTTGTGCATCAATGGTTAATTGAGCAATGCAACAATCAATACTACTCCTAACAGTTAATCCTTGTCGTTGTAAATCGTAGTAAATACGAGCAGCAGCGACCCAAGTAGAATAATTTACCTCAATATAATCTTGATCTTCGAGATAAGTCTCTAATAACCTCCATTCTCTCTCATCTCGACACCCTTGCAATAATTCCATTTGGGTAAAACGAGTCAGGAAAATATTGTCATCTTTGATAATAGATTCTAATGTTTGACGACTATTTCCCGTCTTATCTCGAAAAATCATAATCCACACAGAAGTATCAATCAGAAACATTTTGATTGTCTCGTGTTGATTTGTAATCGTAATTGTCATAAAACTGAATTTTACCGCTTAAATCTAGTAAATTACGCTTTTTATGGTTTCTAATCAGTTCTTTAAGGGCAAAATTGACTAAATCTTTCTTAGTCCGCAAATTTGTTAATTTAAACGCTTCTTCGACTAAGTGATCATCAAGGTCAATATTAGTTCGCATGATTCTATTAAATGTGTTTATTGTGTAAATTTATCCATATTATACACAAAAAAGCCAGTATTAAATATGCTTATAACTGTTGCGCTACAGTAACTAGATTTTCTATTTCAGCTTGAGCCATGATCATTCTATCAAAGGGGTCCCGATGATTAATAGTTGACACTGGCGGGTAAGAGAGCATACGTCACCGTATCTCCCTCCCCTAAGAACCGTACTTGACACTTTTCGCATCATACGGCTCAAGCCTTTGCCTTCACAGTTCGTTTACCACTATGTACCGCTTTATGACAGGCTTTGTGTAGGTGTTGGAGATTGTCGATATCATCCAAACCACCTTCTGCCACTGGTACTATGTGGTGTGTTTCGATAGTTTCACCATTATTAAGATGTTCCCCACAGATAGGACATTTCCATCTTTGATTCTGGGCTATTTGATAATATTTTGACCCTTTATCCCAGATGGTCTTCCCACCTTTGGTGGCTCTTTTTGTCCAGTAGTCCGTTAGTTGGGGATTATCTGGAGATGCCGTTCCTTTTACCTTGATGTGGCGTTCGATGGGTATCTTGGCTATGTTAAATAAGCCAATTTCTTTGGTTTTGCCTCTTCTGTCTTGGACATTGCAAGCAAATTCCCATCCTTTGCCTCTAATCTTAAAGTATCGGTTAGCAATCCATCTTTTGCCCTTATTGGGATGTCTTCTTTTTGCCCATTGCCAGAGTGCCTTCCACGTTTCAGAGTTGATGTATCTAAATGTGTCTTTGCTGATGGCGTGACGGTAATAGTTTCCAAAGCCTCGAAGTTTAGGGTTTAACTGTTCAATGACTATCTTTTGTTCTACCGTTTTGTTTTGTTTGAGCCATTCCCTGATTTCCTTAAGAAGGTTTAGGACTTTCTCTTTTTGTGGTTTGATTAGGAGTTTGCCATTGTATTGTTTGAGATTGAACCCAAGGAAATTAATTCCTTCACTGATGTGAACAGTTTTGGTTTTTTCTCTGTTTAGTTTTAGTCCCCTTGTTGATAACCATTGTTCGATTTTTTTGTTGGATTTCCTCTATATCCTCTTTACTTTTTGCGGTTACAATGAAATCATCTGCATATCGGATGAATCCATATTTGTCTCGGTTCTTTTCTTTCTTAAATTGTTTTATGAACTTTTCAAGTCCGTGAAGACCGATGTTTGCCAAGAGGGGGCTAATGATGCCTCCTTGTGGCGTTCCGCTTTTGGTTTCATGAAATTTTCCTTTATCTAGGTATCCTGCTTTTAACCATAATTTAATGAGGTTTCTGGCAGGAAATTTTCCAATAGATTCTAGGATTGTTTCATGAGTGATATTGTCGAAAAATCCAGTAATGTCTGCATCTAGTATCCAGGTGTCTTTTCCACCTGTTAATCGATTGAAACATTGTTCAATGGCATCGTGACAACTTCTTCCGATTCTGAATCCGTAGCTATTGGGTTCAAATTTGGCTTCCCATATAGGTTCAAGAGCATTCTTAACAACAGCTTGTGCTATTCTATCCTTGATGGTAGGGATACCTAGTGGTCTTTGTTTACCGTTTGATTTGGGAATATACACCCTTTTAGTCGGTTTAACTTTCCACAAGGTGTGTTCTCCCATTTCTCGGACGAGTTTTACCCGTTGTTCAGGTGTTGATGCCACCTCCTTATCTACACCTGCTGTTCGTTTTCCTTGGTTCAGTTGGGTAACTTTTCGCACTGACAATATTAAATTGTCGAAGCTTCTTAACATCAGCTTCGTAAGGCTCCTTACCTTATTCCACTGACCGTTCTGTGTAGCACGATATATCCGTTTCCTTAGATTCTTAACGTTCTTGACGACTGATTTCCAGTCAATCTGTGACCAGTCGTTAAGTTGTCGGGAGTCTCCGATAACCAGGGTGGTTTCCATCTTTCAATCTCCTTTCAGTTTCCTTGAATCGTTTTTTATCGTTTAAGACCTGTCAGAAGTGGGCTACCATTTTTCAGGCGGTGTGATGTCGGGATATCCCCTCAACCCTTATTCCCTACATTACATAGAGACTTTCGCTTTCTCTGACTTCCTTTACCCCCTAGACATTTGGCTTTGATTACTCTTAGCTTACTCCCCTGTTTCGACTTCAAGAGAGAGTCTATTGGGTTTACCGTGTTTCGCTCTTGATGACCTGCGAGAAGGTTAGGGTTTGACTCATGCTCCGATAGCTTTTTGACTTCTTTGTTAGACCAGTGGATTTCTAACAACTAGCTATGTACCTTTTGGTTAAGGTGTTTCAGCCTTATTTCACCTCTTCTTCAATCACGAAGTTGGATTAGTCATTCACTTATCGTTAACCCTTCCTTTTCTTCCTCTTGCCATCCTCACCAGTTTCAGGCTGTTAGTTTGGTGGCTTTTGTGGTCTGCATTCCAATGGGTTCATTACTTACTTTCATTGTGACCAGACTTTTTCAAGTCGTTTACATGAGGACTAGGGAGAAGTACCCTAGAGAGAGACGGCTCTCTACTCATCAAGTGCGACTTTTCACGTCGCACCCACTGGCTAAAGGCGAGTGGATTCTTCAATCAACGACTCGTCTTGCTGATGCAGGATTGCTCCAACAAAAGTAGAGGACAAATCTCCTGAAGCGTTCGGATCTAAGATCCAGGTTCCGACATGACCTGTCGTACCCAAGGCTCGATTAAGAATATTAATGGCTGCATTTTTATCCCGATCTAATTGACATCCACAAGCACAAACATGAGTTCTTGTCGATAAGGATTTTTTAACAACAGCCCCACAATTAGAACAATTTTGGCTTGTATAAGCAGGGTTAACCGCAACAGTTATTCTGCCCATTTTTTGCCCAAAATACTCTAACCATTTTCTAAATTGATACCAACCTGCATCATTAATAGACTTAGCTAAACAATGGTTTTGAACTAAGTTTTTAATTCTCAAATCTTCGTATGCTACCAAATCGTTAGATTGGATTACGCAACGCGCTAGTCTCTTAGCGTGTTCTTCACGTTGCCTACTTATTTTGAGGTGTTTACGACCAAGTTTATTAATGGCTTTTTTACGGTTGGTTGAGCCTTTCTTTTTGCGAGAAACACGCCGTTGATAAAACTTTAATCGTTTTTCTCCTTGACGATAAAATCTAGGGTTGGGTTCAGTTTGTCCCATTGAATCAGTATAGAATTCCTTTAAACCAACGTCTAAACCAATGGTTTTATGAGTTGGATGTAATTCTTCTTTGATATCAACAGAGAGACAAAATTGACAGTAGTAACCGTCTGCTTTACGAACTAACCTTACCCGTTTAATTTTATTTTGTGGGTAAAAAGCTAAATCATAAGTCCCAACTAACTTGAGTTTTCCGATGCCTTTTTTATCAGTAAACTCAATATGTTTCGGGTCTAAAAGTTTCCATCCACTGGTTTTATACTCAACTGAACGAGTATTTTTCTTAAAGCATGGATACCCCTTTTTACCAGGGACTTTTTTCTTACAGTTGTCAAAAAATCTAGCAATAGATGACCAACATCTTTCTACAGAAGCTTGGCAAGCATGAGAATTTAGAGCTTGAACAAAGGAAAACTCAGAACGCAGTTTAGTATTGTACCGATAAAGTTCAGCACGATTAACCTTCTGACCATCCATCCAATAACGCAAGCACTTATTGCGAACAAATTGGGATGTTCTGATGGCTTCGTCGATGGCTTGATACTGCTTGATTTTTCCTTTAACCTTAAACTCGTAAACTATCATTTGACGCTATATTTATTGGCGTAATGTTATTATGACACAAAAATATTGGACTGTGCGCCGTAAAGCGATGCAGCGCGGTCTTGGTGGTTCCCATCAAGGAGCGACTGCATCAAGACGGGCGGGGAACCTGCACCCCTGATTTTTCGGTCAAAGTATTATTAGTTACGAAGAAATTGAGAAACTTCAGGCTGATAACAATCACTTTACAAAAACCCTTGCTAAAATGAACTCCCAGTATTAACGTTTAGTTGATAAGCTGAGTTTTGCCTAATCCGTTCACTAAAGATTCTAACCAATAAAGACCTGAATGTATCGGTGAATTTATCAGCCAAGCTGTCACACCATAAAGAGGAGAAAGCGCAGTTATGAGTAAAGTGTATGTTCTACTTTTTAACGCCCGCACCGACAATGAGGGAATTCATACCGTGCAGATGGGCGATCGCAATAAAATCTTGATGTTTGAGTCAGAAGACGATGCCACCCGTTATGCGTTGCTACTCGAAGCCCAAGACTTCCCCACCCCAACGGTAGAACCCTTTGACTCCGAAGAAATCGAAGAATTTTGTAAACAGGCCGACTATGACTGGCAAGTGATCGCCGCAGGAGAGTTAGCCATTCCTCCCGAACAAAATGTAGAAGAGATCACCTGGGGAGAAGAAGAAATGTCCCAAAAAGAAACCCAAACAAGCGACTCCCAAATGTCCTCAGAGGAACTGGAGCAAATTCGCCGTAAACTCGAAGGCTTATTATAATTCTTGTCACGAACCCACCGCTAACCGCTAAGGCGGTATAACGGGGGCTTGAAAGAGTCCATAACGTGACCAGTTCCCTAGAAATTCTAGGAGCCGTTATCTAATTCATAACACCTTAGAGTGCGTGCCAGCTTTAAGCTCTGTTGTTTAACTTTAAACATCTCTAAACGGGTTAAAGAAGTGAGTTAAACAAGAGCAAGATTAGATAACCAGAACGAGGCAAACAATTACCCCTAACGGGAGATTAAAATGCAAAACTTTGTATTTGTTCTAGATTCAACAAAAAAGCCGTTAAATCCTGTTCATCCTGGGCAGGCAAGGCGGTTATTAAAACAAGATCAAGCGGCTGTTTTTAGACGCTATCCTTTCACTATTATTCTCAACGAGGCAGTAAAGGAAAAAGCGAAGAACATTAAATTAAAACTAGATCCAGGCTCTAAATTTACAGGGATTGCTTTAGTGCAGGAAAACCAAGTTATTTGGGCAGCCGAATTACAACATCGAGGTCAACAGATCAAAGATGCTTTAACCTCAAGACGACAGTTAAGAAGAGGAAGGCGAGGACGTAAAACTCGTTATCGTCAACCAAGATTTCTTAATCGAAAACGTACTGAAGGTTGGCTACCTCCAAGCCTTCAACATCGAGTTGATACAACATTAACTTGGGTCAAAAGATTAATTAGATACTGTCCTGTTGACTCTTTATCAATTGAGTTAGTCAAATTCGACTTACAGAAAGCGGATGCGACCCCGCGCCGTGAGACGGCGCAAGGGAACGCGCACCAAGAACAGGAAAACCCAGAGATTCGGGGTGTTGAATATCAACATGGAACCCTTTACGATTGGGAAGTTCGAGAATATTTGTTAACTAAATTTAATCGAACTTGTCAGTATTGTAAAGCGACGAACCAACCTTTTGAAGTTGACCATATTCATCCCAGAAGTCAAGGGGGGAGTGACAGGGTTTCTAACCTAACTCTAGCTTGTCATGATTGCAATCAAGCCAAGGGAAATCAAGATATTAAGGATTTCTTAAAGTGTAAATCTGACTTGGCTAACCGTATTTTAAAACAGGCAAAAACACCACTGAAAGATGCTGCTGCTGTTAATTCTACTCGTTGGAAACTGTTTAATTCCCTCAAAGAATTAGGATTACCAGTAGAAACGGGAAGTGGTGGGTTAACTAAGTTTAATCGGAAACGGTTAAAAGTTCCTAAATCCCACTGGCAAGATGCTGCTTGTGTGGGAAAAGTACCTGATAATTTAGTTTTCAAGACTAATCAACCTTTGTTAATTAAAGCAACAGGTCACGGAACAAGACAGAGATGCCGTCCTAATAAGTTTGGTTTTCCTAAAAGTCATGCTCCCAAAGCTAAGTTCTTTCAAGGATTTCAAACAGGAGACTTGGTATCGGCATCAATTCCTAAAGGTAAATTTGCTGGTCAATATGTAGGCAGAATTGCTATTAGATTTCGTCCTAGTTTTGTCCTTCAGTTACCCTATAAAAAGTTTGATGTTCACCCTAAGTATTTGACACATATTCACTCCCTTGACGGGTACAATTATGCTTACTAAAAATAAGGATTCGCTTCGCTCAGTTTATTTGTTGAACGACCTTCCCCTCACCGTTAAGCTTCGCTATAACGGGAGTCCTCTGGAGGTATAAAGATGGACAATATAACCTCTGAATTTACTTTATCTGAAACGAAAGAGACACCTTCACTGACAGTAGAGCAAGCTATTGCTAATTTACAACAAAAAGAGGA
>NZ_JASJEB010000050.1 GCF_030064895.1 Crocosphaera sp.
GCGCGATTGCATCAATGACTTTCTGGCGGAGATCATAACTGTAAGGTTTAGCCATAGAGGAGAAAAGTTTAAGGGTCTTTCTCTATTCTATGTCCTAATCGCCCTGGCGATTGCTATAATTGATTTTGCGCTGTCGTAATCAACTGTTTAGCTTGAGAAATAGACTCTTCTTCTGATTCTACCACTAAATTAATGATACCAACACCTAAAGAGTTTTCAGCTACCTTTCCTAACTCGTCCAGATAAATTCTAGTAACACTAGGTAACTGAAGAAAATCCCCAAAATGAAGAGATTGCTCTCGTTCTACCTTTCGGTTAGGATAAATGATAACTATCTGCCAATAATGAGGGGGTTTATATTGTTTAAGAAAGAGAAAAAATTCAGCAAAGAGACGATAATATAAATTGGGATCTGGCTGAAATTGTACCTCAACTAAATATAAAGGTAAGTTGGGATCTTCTTCAGTGGGGAGAAACAAACCATCAAGTCGGAAAGATAATTGTTTGATTTCACGGGAAGAAAATTGATACTTATTCTCTTGAGTTGAGGATACTCCAATTAAGTCAAAGAAACTCCTGGGATAATTGAGGAAAATTTGATAAAAAATACTATCAGTCTTCACTAGCTTGATCCGTAATAATTATCATTATACCAATAATTAGCTTTTTAAAAAGATTAATTATCGGTATAACTGATATCTTGCACCAGTACAGGAAAACTTAACAATAGAGAAAACAAAATCAATTCTTAAGCAGTTACCATCAAAATAAACCCTGTTCCCCGTTCCCTGTTCCCCGTTCCCTCCCTAAACTAGCTAATTTAATCGAAGGTGCAAGATGTGAGTATAAATTAAATAAAACCCTTATCCCTCTAAAAAGATCGGCTATAGCTTAAAGGTAAACTAGAAAAAGTTGGGGGATTATCCTCAATAAAATCTTGAATTTTTGCGGATATATTTTCTTGTTGTAGATAAGCATCAGCCACTTTTTCTAATAATGACTTACCACTATCAGACTGTTTACATAAGTTGGGATCATCAATTGCCTCTGAAATATATTCTCCCAGATACTCATTTTTTGCGTCAGTATGAGGTTCAATCGGTTTTCTCAGTTTACCTGGTTGTCTTTCACCTTCAAATGCTTGGTTTAAATCAAAATTCAGTCGTAAATAGTTACAGTGATTTTTCCTAGCTACACTTCTCAAAAATTCCTTACAAATGGCTTCAGTATTTTGAGATCCAGGGTTAAGAAAAACATCAGCAACATGACTCATAACATCCAGTAAACCCCACTTTCTAATCTTATCATAAGTAAAGACATCCGTGGTATTTCCTGTGCCAATAGACAACACAGAAATGTTATTAAGATTACTTTCTTTCTCGGTCACCAAAAGATGTGCGATCGCCGATAAAGAGGGATTATTTGCTGATACGCCTCCATCAATATGAGGTAAGTTTTCTTTGTCGGAAAAAGATAAAGGATAAGCAGGGAAAAATGTTGGTGCTGCTGCTGAACAAACACATAATTTCCACAGTTCTATGTCTTTAAACCAAAGATTAGGCTCTTTTCTGTTACTAGCAAACCAAGTGGTATTACGACTATAAGTGTCATAAGCAGGAATAAAAAGAATGGGCTCTTTGATCTCATTAAATTTTAAAGGTTGTCCCTGTGCATTGACTAACTTATCCTGCAAAACTTTAGCTAAACCTTGGTTATTTTTGTTTGGATATAAACACCATTGAGGGAAGAAGATTTGTAAAATATATTTAGTCAATATTCCCAAGTTGCGGAAGGTTCTTGTTCCCTTATCAAAAATTGTTTCTGCATTCTCTTGATAGAATTGAATCAGTTTTTCTGCATCAAATTTAGCCGCTACTCCTGCTGCTAAAATTGACCCAGTAGAAGTTCCTGCAACCATATCAAAATAATCATGTAACTTGACAGTTGGCTGATTATTTTTTTTGCAATAAATTTCCAATTGTCTTTCAACTTCTTTGAGGATGGTTGCTGAAATCATTCCCCGAACACCACCGCCATCTAAACTTAAGATTTTGAATTGTTTTTTTTCAGAAATATTCATGATTTCCTCCTTACAAAATACTAAAATATATCATCAATTATGGGTTCGGATTTTGTTGACACTAAGGTGTTAACATTGTCTGAATCTTGAGGCTTAAATTGATTTTCTGTGTTAGCCACAATATCTTTAGCTAATCGCTCACTAAAACCGACCACAAACGCTATTGAATAAAGGGATAACCAACGCAAATCTTGACGCTTTTCTGCACTCATGTGACCAACTTGTAGAGGAATAATCCCCCCTGCTAAAAGGGCATAAATTAACAGACCAAAAGTTCCGCCGATCATCGGTTTACATAACCCTACTAAAATCGGCGTTAGGGACTCTCTAAGTTTGCTTTGATCTTGACTTTCACGGTAGTTACTGAGTCGAAATAAAATACTAATAATACTCCCAGTTGAACCGCCAATAAAACATAAGGTTGCTAAGGCCATCATCATGTCATAGTCCTTTTTATATAAATCGGGAGATTCATTGTATCTTGCTGATTCATCTTCAATCACAATCTCTTTATTAATTAAGACTTCTTCTAACCTATTAGCACCAGAATAAAGAGCTAGCGGCGTTCCAATATAAAGAGGAAAAGCTAAAATCAAGCCTAACAAGATTTTAAAAGAAATACTGGATTTAAGACGAAAATACTCCCAGACATTCATTAATCCTGCTGTGAACCGATTTTCCGATTTTCTGATGGTAAATTCGGCATTGATACGTAGTTTTTTGGCTATGGTAATTGTCTCTGAAGTTTGTAAAGACTGAATGGTTAAATCAAGATTATTCAGTAAGGCTTTAATTTCCGATTGTTTCTGCTCATTTTTAGAAGAGCGATGAGAACTAGATAATTTCTTGACTTTTTGCAGAAGAATAGAAACCTTAGCAATTTCTTCTTGTACCTCTTCCGTCAATTCCTGTCGAGAATTAGTAATTAGATGGGTGACTTTAGCAAATAATTCATCAATGTTAACCTCCACTCGATGAGAAGCCAAGGCCATATCCCTCTCATGTAAAGTTGCACTTTTTTTAAAGGTTTCTGATGAGTTCTCGATAGGATTTGTGGTTATCATGATAACGCACCTCTCTACTCCACTTTTCCCATATCTGGGAAACCTGATGTCCACTATGGGCAAGGAAAAACTATCAATAATCATGAGTTAATTCCTTGCCCCTAAAAAAGATTAGACTAATAGTTCCAGCGAATATGTCCAGGTCGAAGATCGAGATGAACAAAGCCTTTGTTAGCACCATAACCTAATGCTTTATTTTTCCAAGCGGTTTTATCTAACCAGTCTTGGAACTTATAAATATTACCTTGAAGCGGTAGAATATCGGCTGCTTTACCATAGAGGTGCTGGGAGTTACTTGCCCCTCCAACAGCACGGTTAACGGCGGGAGGACGATACCAAGAGTTGACCTTAATAGGCCCTCCCCAAGCTTCCCTGACTTTGTCTAATTCTTGCGCTAGGGTAAAAATATTTTGCTTGATGGTGTCGTCCGTCGGAATACGTCGGCAATCGCAATGGGTCACTTCTCCCACACTAAAGTATTTAGAGACTTTGCTTTGAAAGTTATTCCAATTGATAGACTTGAAGGTTGAAGGAACAGAGGTAGTCCCCCCAGAAGACAGGACTTTTTTCGCCCGTTCCCAGAACTGACAGCGATCTGCATAACCATTTAAACCACCGTTAATGAGACGGGTAACTTTCTGAAAATCCCCTTGATCTGCTGCTTGATTAATATTACGACTTTGCCAATACCAACCAGCTACCGCAGCATTAGTATAGGGATCTTTAATCACTAATTCCGGGTTGTTTTCTAAGGGTTTACCCAAAGCTTTAGCACATTGACGATAATTAGCACGTCCGGTGAGTTGAATTAACCCCCGTCCTTTGAACCGTTTGCCGTCTCCAGGTTGGGTGTTGCCGAGATCCCGTCGTCCTTCATAAGCTGCACCACTGGCAATCTCTTCTTTATAGCGCAGAGAACCGCTTTCGTGGGCAATTTGAGCGATAAAAGCACAGGCCCTAGCTGTTGTTGCTAGATTAAAGTCATGTAAGACTTTGTTGAGAGGTTCAACATAAGTGGCAATATCACTATTAGAAGCTTGGGGCATAATGGCTTTAAGATTTTCCGCCGTAAAGAATTTTGCTTCTGTAGTTTCTGGTTGTTCTGTATGATCTTCCCAAGGCACTTGCCAATGGCCTGACCAAATATACCAAGTTCCCGCATCATAGTTTAATTCTACTTTGTAATGGCCTTGTTCGGCTGGTGTATGGTTGAGAACTTGATAGGTTTTTCCTACAGGAACAGCAACTTTTTGTTTATCAGACAGTTGAGATGCTTGAGCAACTGATTTTTTGAGGCACGTTTTTTTGACTGCTTTAATTGTGTTCATTGTTATGATCTCCAAATTTGGCTTTAAGCTATTATCGTTTTGTTATCTCTATTATTCAGGGAACATCCTTAACAAACCAGACGATTTAGCAACGCCTCCAGTGTCAGCATAAGTTTTTAAACGACACCCTTCAAAATTTTTAATTACATTAATGCCTTCTTGACTAATTTTCATGATAAACTCCCTCTCTTAATGTTAAAGTGAGTCCACTGAAATGGAATCGATTAAACCTTAAAAATAAACCCAACAAAGCCCAATCGATTTTTTTCCTTTATTCTTAAAATTCACTGATCCTAACTATGTCTATAGTATGACATATCTAGACAATTTTTATGATTAAAAATTGTAACACTTCTTCTTTCTTATCTAGGTTTTATATAACTCATAGCTTTAATTTTTTTCTTTTAAAATTCTTATATAAATAACGTTTAAAATATGTGAATTTTTGTACTTAAAATCCTCAAATATAGTCTTTTTTGTCTTAGGTAATGCTTTAATAGTAAGTAGATTGACCTGAGCTTTAAACAAAAGATTGTATCTGATTTTTCAACGCTCAGATGATAAAAGCGGTTTAAATCGCTGTGAAAGTTTTTTCTCTTGGGATAATGAATTGTTTTAATGATAGCTAACTTAAACTCTGCATTCACCAAGATTGTTATTGAAACAATTTATAATTCCCTAACTTTGTCCATTAAATATAAATACAAGGATAATTACTATGCCAGCTATTGATACCACGCCGTCCAATGTAGCAACATCGGCCTTACAAGGTATTCCCTTTTCCTCTTTAATTGGTGGTCCTTTACAGGCTGCAATTGATGCTCAAGCACAGTCAGCCAACACAACCATCGACTTTATCCAAAAGGTGGGCTTGAAAGATGGTAAGACCATTCCAGTAGAATTCGTCTATTATGCTGATGGACGAGAAGCAAAACTGATCGTTCCTTTATTAACCATCCTGCCGATTCCTTACTTAGCGGTGGATGAGGTTGATATCGAATTTAAAGCCAACATTAATGCTTCCTCATCAACTTATCAAGAAGATACAGCCTCATCTGCTACCAGTGGTTCAGGAAGTGCTGAGGTCAAGGTTGGCTGGGGTCTTTTCTCTGCGAAAGCCAAGTTTCAGGCTAGTTACTCCAGTAAAAAGGATTCTAAAGCGACTCAGAAGTCTAAATACTCGGTTGAGTATACTATGGATGTTCATGTTCATGCAGGACAAGATAGTATGCCGGCCGGTTTAGCCAAAGTGCTAAACATTCTAGAGGGTAGTATTACCTCCACTGCTAATAAAGCCAATCTACAAATTGCCCCTTCAACTTTAGTGGCGAGTGATCCCACTAACGGTAAGCAAAAATTACTGGTAACGGCTATCTTATTTGATGAAAAAGCAATGCGTGTTGCTGGCCAAACTCTTACGGCTACTATTGGCACTTCTAAACCTGCCATTGAACCCCTGACTTTAGAGCCAACGGATGAGGATGGTACTGTAGAGTTCGAGATCAAAATTCCCGAAGTAGCCACGACAGTTCAAGCAACAGCGACAGCAACTATGGATACTAGCGATCCAAGTAAAGTTGGTACTATCAAAGTCGATAACGGAGGTTCAGGCTATACCTCGACCCCCAATGTTACCATTACTGGTGGTGGTGGTACTGGGGCAACAGCGACAGCAGAGATGGACCCGGCAAATCCAAGTGAGGCAACTCCAAGTAAAGTTGGTACTATCAAAGTCGATAACGGAGGTTCAGGCTATACCTCGACCCCCAATGTTACCATTGATCCTCCTTCTAAGACAGAGCAAGCACAGCGAGTGAAACTCAAGTTAGAATCTACAACACCTCCTGCTTCTAAGACCATCACTATAATCATTCCCGAATATACTACCTAAACTGGGTTATGATAGGCAGCAATTTATTTAAAGTTAAATAGATTGCTGCTCCTGGCACTCTGTCATCAATGAAATCTGAAATTAGCTGTCTTTAGAGATTTCAATCATGGATAATCACTGGTTGTTGTTAAGAATGAGGAAAAGTAGCGAGGAATCTTTCTCTTTTTTTTATAGTGAAATAGACACTTTTATGGCAGTCTAAAGATAGGAGAAAAAAGTTTTAAAAAATCATAGAAGTTTTTAATCCTTGCTTTGAATTCCCTGTATTCAGCTAATTAATAAAGTCTCGATTATCCATTATCCCTTCGTAAAACCTTATCTATAAACAAAGGATTGATATGCTACTTAGAAAAGTTATTGGTTCCATTCTCGTTGACCTAGTAACAGCACAAGACTTGTCTAATGAATATGCCAGTCAGATTAGCCGTAAATATAAACAATATAGAAACAGTAATGAAAATCTACTCAATAACTTTGACGCTCCAGCCAGTGTTTTAAAAGAAATTGAGTTTGAGTTACAATTCGCCTTAACTGACTTGTATGATAATGCCATTGGCTTTGATGTAGAAATGACTTGGAGTCAATGCCAAGAACTGGCTACAGAAATCGTTGATAAGGCTACTGATGAGATGAAAACGAAGCTTGATGAGTTTCTAAAATCTAATAAGCTTAACTATTGGCTCAACGAGCGTACGGCTTCATCACCCACAGAAGAAAGTAACTTAGAGCAATCCAAACAGTCCACAATACAGGATATAAAAAACCAATGGAATGAAGTCAGAGAACAACTTAAAAAAGAGAAATATATGGAAAATTTGATTCAGATTATCACACAAAAATTATTTAAGACTTGTAAAGAGTTATATTTGCGTGGTAATCACCAAATTTCCCTAGAAGAAGTCAAAAAAGTGATTGAAGAGAAACTACTAGAAGGAATTTTGAAACATCCAGATATTCAACATTCAATCCAATATACCTACGACCAAGCTGAAGATTTTTACCGCAAAGCTGGTGTGCTGCCAGAAAATTTTAAAGAGATTAAACAAGATATCATTTACACATTGAACGATGAAGTTAAAAAGGCATTTAGGGAGGTAAAAGATAATTTAGCCGAAAGTAAGACCAGAGAACTTATTCAACAATATTCAGGGGTGGTTCCTCATGCAGAGATTATGATGAAACCCAGTTTCTTAAGAGAATTACCCAGTGAAACCCTTTCCTCGTTGAAGATGACGGTGAAAATGGATAGCTATAAATGGACTATGACCGAACAAGGAGAAAGCTTGCATAAAGCACAAAGATAGTTAACAGCAAAGAGGCAATGAACAAGGAAAAACGCGGAGCGAAATTCTTATGACCATTATCAGTGACGATAAGATTGTTGATTTAGGAAGACTCTTATCCCAACCCCTGATTTCAACCCTGGAGGCTGACTCTTACGCAGCCCAGCGTTTTGTGAAGTTCATGACCGAATATGGGCTCGAACCCGTTAAGGAGAGCTCCTCAGAAGATAATGAAAATACTGCCTCAGATCAACCATCTGGTCCTTTCAAGTTAAAGATGGTCACTTTTTTGTATCGACAGATTGATCCCAACGATCGCCAAGAAAAGCTGTTTCGACTTGAAGTCCCGTTGATATCATTAATTCCTCTCCCCTTGTTACAGATTCAAGAAGCAGAATTTCAGTTTAACCTGCGCCTTTTTGCAGAAATTGATCTACAAACTGCTACTAACAAACCTGGAGGACTGACCGGAGAGACAAACGACGATGTAAAAAAGCAAGATGATGCCAGCAAATACGAAGAGTTTAAAGGATTTCAGGCAAGATTATCCCCTAGTGTAGGAAGCTCAGAGAATGGGGAATTTAAAACCAGCCTAGATGCTAACATGACGGTTAAAATCCAAATGAAACAGGCAGACATTCCAGGTGGACTCGCTTATTGGATGTCTACTGTTAACCAAGCTACATCGGTCAAACCCATCTCATCAGAGGAAGTTTCCTCAGCCCGTTTAGATATCGTTCCTTCAACTTTAGTCGCTAATAGTCCCACTACTGGAGGACAAGCTTTTTTCATCAGGGCCGCTTTATTCGATGACCAAGGAAATCCGGTGACGGATGAAACGGTTACCCTAGCTATTGATGGAGCTGAACCCGATAATCCTACCCTTAGACTTGCCAGTGGTGCAAGCCTAACAACCGACAATAACGGTGTGGTTGAGTTCAATATCACTGTAGAGAGGGCTAGGACTTCAACGCCAGCGGTGAAGCAATCCCAACAAAAAGTCACCCTTACCCTTTCAGCGACGACTCCTGATGTGTCGAATCAAGCAACGTTGATTATTCCTGAATTTACGGCTTAATTTCCTTTGAGATTAGGCAAGTGAAGTTTTTTGTTTACTATTGAGGTATATATTATGTCTAACAATCCTGACGAAAAACGCTCTCCAGGGATTCCTTGTCCCCGATGTGGCTTTTTTATTGAAATGTCTGTCCAGAGTTTATTGTATCAACCCTCATTCCAATGTCCAAGCTGTTTATTGACTTTAACTATGGATCGTAGTCAGTCTCGATCGGCTTTAGAAGTGTTGCAAAAGGTTCATAAGGAAATGGAAAACATAGAAAAACATAAGCATTTTGATCTATAAATTTATCAGAGTAAAAGTATGCAGTTAAGTAAAGTAGTTGGTGCTATCCTCAATGACTTATCTGAAGCTCAAGACTTAGCTAATGAATACTCAAGCCAACTTAGCTACAAATACAAGAAAAATCAAGTCGTTGACAACCATGAGAATGTCTTGAGTAATTTTCAAGTCCCCTCCGCGGTTTTGTGCGAAATTAATCTTGATCTCAAGTTTCTTATTAAAGAAATTAATCTTGATGGGTTCACCTTAGATTTTGAGCAAACCCAAAAAAACTGTGACACCAAAGCGAGTAAGATAGTCAAGCATTTAACTGAAGAGATAAATAAATCTGAGGATCTTAACATTGAGCCAAATATGATTACCTCAGACTTAATCAACAGACTCCAAAGCAGTCTTGCAAAAGAGTTATATATATTATGTAAGAAGGCTTTTAGTTCCGAAAATGATTTAGCTGAATCTGAAATACAAAAGATACTTACCGATAGACTCGAAGATGAGTTATTGAAATGGGAGGGTATTCAAAACTTTCTTGAAAAGGGTGATGTTAATGATCCCAAGCAAGTTAAGCGAGTGGGGGAAAGACGAGAAAAAATTAAGAAATATTGTCAAGATTCTCTCAATAATGAGATGCAGGAAAGTGCTTTAACAACAATGATTGAAAAAGTTAAGGGAAGTCCCAAAACTGATGTTATAGTTTCTCCAGTTGCCTTGAATAAAGCATCTACAGAAACAATTCAAAGTTTGCGTATTACTGCTAAGTATAATGAGTCTCGATGGACAATTTCTAATGCAGAATCCACCTAATCATCGATGTTAATTTTATAAGTTCTTTTCCTGTTTTTCCCAACTGGCGGGTCTGATATCTGGAGAATATTTATTCAAAGTACAAAATACCTGGAAAAAGTAGAAGATTTAAAATTTAAACAATGTTGATTTTTATGTCTTTATTTTGATTTTTATTATAAAAAATATTTTTTTGCTATCAGAAATAGTTAAAATGGTAATGAGGGGTTTTCCGTATTTGAATTTCCTGTGATTTTAGCTTATCACGTCTGAGAAGAAGTTGGTCGTTAGTAATTAAAGGAAATATCGGCCATGAAACAACCACAAAAAGTATTTAGAGTCTCATTGTTTATCTGTATTTCTAGTTTTTTGCTGGTTATCTTTACAGGTTATAGTTATTGGCGAGAAAGACATCATATCTTAGCAGATGCTAAAAATAATGCGAAACAAGAAGCGGTTGAAGCAGCAAAAAAAATCGATAGTCATTTAGTTAAACTAAAAAACAGTGCCACAGCTATTGCTAATGATCTTACTTCAGGACGCTTAAAAAAAGAGCAACTTTTAGACAGGTTACGCAGCACAATGGAGGAAAATACTGCATTTTATCAGGCTGGAGTTGCTTATGTTCCCTATGGTTATGATCCTAATATTCGACTTTATGCTACCAGTTATAAGCGAAAGGAGGGAAAAATACAACTTGACCCAGTTGAGGACTTATACGACTACACTGAACCTGAACATGATTGGTATCATCGTCCTTTGGTTGAAGGGGAGACTTGGGTAGAACCTTATTTTGGGAAAATTGCTCAATCTCTTCTTGCAGATTTTTGCACTCCTTTTTATGAAATTGATCCTACCACTAAAAAACAAATGCCAGCCGGTGTTGTATGTGTTAACTATTCCTTAGATAATTTAAAACAACACATGACTTCCCTAGAACTGGGAAAAACAGGTTATGGATTTATTTTTTCTAAGAAAGGAACGTTTTTATGTCATCCCAATAGCGATTTGGTTAAACAGCAAAAAACTATCTTTGAATTACCAAGAGTAGAAAGATCAAAACAGTTACAATTAACCTTAGAAAAAGTAACTAAACAGTCCCAAGCAATGGTTATTGATTATGATGATGAATTAACGGGACAAAAGGCTTGGATCTTTTTTGAACCCATTCCTTCTACGGACTGGTCATTGGGAGTTGTGTTTATTAAGGACGAAATTTTAGTTAATACCGAAAGTCAAAAACAGAAATTGACGACTATTATTTTAGGACTGATTGCTTTGTTCTTTTTTCTCAGTATTCTTCTTTTAAGGACTTATCAAGGTACCATTAAAAGTTTGTGGTTACTGTCTTATTATAGTTCTATTTTCTTAGGTGTAGGAATTTTTGCAATCTGGTCTATGGATATTAGTCAAAACAAAATTTATCAAATCAAGAGTCAAAAAGATAGAGTTTTAGTTTTTGGTGAAGCTGGTTTAAATAAGTTTTTAAACTCTAGTACAAAATCTATCGATCAGGAAAAATCCCCTCAATATATTCCGACCGGTATTTTTATTCAATCTCTAGAATTTCAAGATGCCAATGATGTTTTTGTTACGGGTTACATTTGGCAAAAGTATAACAAAAAGATACATGAAAGCATTTCTCAGGGTTTTATTTTAGCAGAAGCTATTGATCCTAAGATTACTGAATATTACCGGTATAGAGAAGGTAGTGAAGAGATCATTGGTTGGTATTTTGAAGCTAAATTAAGACAAGAATTTGATTATTCAAAATATCCTTTTGATTCTAAACAAGTTTGGTTAAGATTATGGCATCAGGATTTTTATAAAAATGTTATATTGACTCCAGATTTTCAGTCCTACGAATTAATTAACCCAGTTTCTAGACCTGGTTTAGAAGAAGATTTTGTGCTTCCTGGTTGGAGAATTCAAGGGAGTTTTTTTGAATATCATATCAATGGTTATAATACGAACTTTGGTATTCACAACTATATAGGACAAAAAAATCATCCCGAACTTTATTTCACCATAATCCTTCAAAGAGATTTTATTAATATTTTTATCAATAACCTAATGGTACCGATTGTAGTTGCTTTGTTACTATTTTTAGTTCATTTACTAATTCTGAATGAAGCTGATAGTTTAGCCATTGTCTCAGCTTGTAGTGCCTTTCTTTTTATCGTTATTCTTGATCAAATCAACCTGCGGGGGGAAATATTGGCAGGAGGAATTCTCTATTTAGAATATTTTTATTTTATCTTATATCTCTTAATTATTGCGGTGGCAATTAATGCTATTTTATTTAGTCAAAAACCCAACATTCGTTGGCTTCAGTATCAAGAAAGTTTGATCCCGAAGTTACTTTACTGGCCAGGAATGCTAACTTTATTGTTAGTGTTCACTCTATTTGTTTTTTGAGCCAAACCTACATTAAAGCTAAACGTTTTAACAACTGTAAATGTTGATCTACTTCTGCGAAAGTATTAGCCAACATCATGCCACTAGCTGCCACTGCTGGTAAACCGATACCCGGAAAAGTAGAGTCACCGCAACACCATAACCCTTCAACCGGGGTATTAGGCCCTGGAAATAAGGCTTTTCCTGCTTGGATAGCCGGTCCATAAGAACCCCGATAACGACGCAAAAATCGTTCATGGGTTAAGGGAGTTCCCACTAAAGAGACAGAAACCCGATGGCGGATATCAGGGATAATACGTTCTAATGCTTGCCACATCACTTGACTTCTGGCTTCTTTTTGTTGCTGATAAGCGTTACTGTTGCGCTTTAGTTGCGACCAAAGTTTATAGGGTTCGTTCCCTGGAGTATAGACATGAATAGTTTGTTTTCCTGGAGGAGCTAAACTGGGGTCAAGAAGGGAGGGAATAGAAACTAAGACCACGTTTTGCTCGGCCGTAATACCTTTTTCCCAGTCATTGACCACAATATGATGACAAGGTAAGTCTGAGGGTAGGTTTTCACCATCAATACCCAGATGAAGGTGCATAAAACTCTCACAGGGTGGAGTCTCTTGTTTTTGCCTTCGCCACTGTTGCGATACAGTATCCAAAGGTAACAGTTTCAGGGTATCCCAAACCGACGCATTAGAAATAACCCCACGGGTAGCAGTTAGGGTGTCACCGTTGCGTAATTTTACTCCGATCGCTTGTTTATTTTTGACTAATATTTGCTCAACGTGAGAGTTTAAGCGAATTTTACCGCCATTTTTGGTTAAACCTCTTACCAAAGCATCCACTAAGGCACCACTTCCCCCCACAGGATAATCTAATACCACCCCAGGCCGATACCAGTCCGCAAACATAAAGGCCATTTCTGCTGTGCTGGTTCCGGTAGCTGGTAGTCCGGATAAGAGGAAACACAGCAAGTCTAACCAATTACGAATAAAGCGATCGCTAATGACTTCATGGAGAATATTACTAAAAGGCCCAGTTAGCTTTAAGACTTGATTACTGTTGCGGATCAACTGAGGTGCAAACTTACTCACGGTTAAGATCGCATTCCAGTCGAAGCGAATGGCCGCGGGGGGAAGGGCAATACTTGCCTGGGCTAAAGGTTTCATCACCTTTTGTAACTTGCGCCATTCTTCTACTGCCGTTTTCCCTTGTAGTTGTTGCAGAATATTACAAAATTGATCGGCCCCGACAGAGGTGTTAAAGTTGCCTTCGGGTAAGTAACAGCCCCAAGTATCATAGTTAATGCAAGGTAAGGGTTCCCCAATGGCATCTAAAACTTGTTTTAAGGGGTTGGGTGAGGGACTATAAGAAAGTCCAGAATATAAGGATGGGCCCGAGTCAAAAATAAAACCATCCCGTTGAAAACTATGGGCAGCACCACCAGCAATGGTATGACTTTCGCAGACGGTGACTTCTAAGCCATAATGAGCTAATAAAGCCGCACAACTTAGGCCGCCAATACCGCTACCAATAACAATAATTTCGGTGTTAGACATAGTTAATTATAATTAAGTGAACTCCCGCTTTTATAAATATATGATCATTGTTACTAATCGGAATCTTCAAGAGCAAGAATCACCAGACAAAAAATTTGGTGAAAACTTTAATGAAAATGGTCCTACGGAACTTCGCGTTGCCGAGGCCAACAAGATTGATGGACAATGGCAGGTTGAGATTTTCCCAGATCAACTTTCTTATCAAGGGACGGAAATGCCTGCTAGCGAAGTTATTTTTCTCCGTGAACAAGAGCAAATGAAAGTTAAGAAGCAAAACTGCCTCTTTTATGTCCATGGTTTTAATACAAGCTTTAAAGATGCTTTGGATATTGGATATTCACTCGAAACCAACTATAACGTGAAGGTGCTTCTTTTTACCTGGCCCTCAAATGGCTCAGAAAGCAGACGTATTTTAGACCGCACCAGAGGTATTTTGAGCTACAAAAGTGACAAACGTGAAGCAGCAGAGTCCATAGGGGGTCTTGATAGATGTTTCGATGTCCTTCGTATTTATCTGGATAAGTATCGCGATCTCGCTTGTAATCAAAGTTTTAATTTAGCCTGTCACAGCATGGGAAACTATTTACTTGAGCAATTAGTTCGTTCGGATCTTTACTCCAATGAGACTATTTTCTTTGACAATATTGGTTTGTTAGCTGCAGATGTGAACAACCAAGGTCATGAAGAGTGGGTTGACCGTCTGGCATATAGAAAGCGTTTGTATGTCACTATTAACGAGGATGACTTTGCTCTAGCAGCATCTCGAGCGAAATTTGGGGAACAGCAGCTTGCTCGATTGGGTCATTGGATACGCAACTTGACAGCAGAGAAACCTTTTTATATTGACCTAACTGATCAAGTTGGCACTTCACATAGTTACTTTAATGATGAATCTCTTCAACAAGCTCCCATCAGAAAAGTTTTTGACAATATGTTCAATGGACTTCGGGCAGAAAGGGATTTAGTTTTCAACTCTTCTCTGGGAGTTTACCAGGTTCCATAGTCAAAAAAGTTCTACTTCGGTCATTTCATTTATCATTTAACATTCGTTTGGAAGTAGGCTTGAAACCTCTCCCAAACTTCTTTCTCCCTTTAGGGAGAGGCTTGAAACCAAAATGAAAGATGAAAGATGTTCAATGTTTAATGTTCAATGTTTGGTCATAGTTTGTCTAAGTTTTTCATAACGGTTGAGGAAACTCTTGTTTCAAATCAATTACTAAACTTTCTTTAGCTAAGATAGCGTTAGGAAAAACCTCTTGAACCTCTAATTTAATTTTGTCTAAAAAGTTATCATGGTGAGCAGGATCATGATGAAACAAAACTAATTTTTTCACATTAGCGGCCTTAGCTATTTTGACAGCTTCCTGCCAAGTAGAATGACCCCAACCCACCTTACTATATTTTGGGTCATAATACTCCTCATCGGTATAGGTTGTATCAATGATTAATACCTGCGCATTTCTCGCTAAATGAAGAACATTATTATCTAAACTATCTGGAAAATGTTCTGTGTCCGTAACAAAAACCGCCGTTAAACCTTGATAAGTCACCCGATATCCTAAAGCTTCCCCAGGATGATTTAACCTTCCTGTTTCCACCGTGACATCATTAATATGAATAATTTCTTTTGCTTCGATATCATAAAATTCCAGATTAGCCTGCATAATTTGCAAGGGAACTGGAAAATTAGGGTGCAACATTTGAGCGTGAAGACGCTGCTTAATAGTTGCCCCATTGGGTGCTGGTAAACCATAAATATGAAACTTATTACCAGGGATAAAAGCAGGAGCAAAAAAAGGAAACCCTTGAATATGATCCCAATGAGAATGAGTAAAAAAGAGATGACCGGTTACTGGCATTTCTGACAACAAAGAGTCCCCTAAAATGCGTATTCCCGTTCCACCATCAAAAATCAATCTTTCCCCACCCACGCGCATTTCTACACAGGTGGTATTGCCCCCATAACGAACTGTTTGGGTTCCTGGACAGGGGATACTCCCTCGAACTCCCCAGAATTTAATTTCAAAGCGATCGCTTTTGCTAGACATTCCTTCTGCACAGAAAAAGCCAATAATATTACTAGGTTATCAAGAATCTTGCCTTACTTTGTATCTTTTTTTCCTGAAGATACCTTGTATAGCACGAGGCAGGAGGGTGAAAAAATGTCCTAACCTGCATTATTCATGAGAGAATTGAGAACAAGCCTGAAAGCCTTATATAATAAGGAATATGGAGATTTGACCCCAATAACAGTCTGTAATTTTTATCTATTACTAACTATTGATTATTTAATGATTAAAAATAAGAGGT
>NZ_JASJEB010000155.1 GCF_030064895.1 Crocosphaera sp.
GGACTCGTAAACATACTGGCTCTATGAAGCAACTTGGGGAGATGAAGCGACAAAAATCTCAACAACATAAGAAAAGTTTGGGGTCTTTAGAAACCCCAACTTCTCAAAAGTTGGGGTAGTTCATTTAGTAGTTAAACATCTTTATGGGATGATTCTTGAGTTGTAACAAGGGCAATATATTGAATTTCCATCAAAAAGGTTCCCTTGGCAAATTTGACCCCCCAATAACCCCCAGGACGACGATCCATTACTACACCTTCATCACCAATATCCAAAATGTCGGAAGGACGTAACATAGGCATTGGATCAGCGGTTTTTAGATAAGGGGGTTTACTAATTAAAGATACTTTGCTACCTACAGAAATGTGTTGTTCATTCATTGCTTTTTTGATAATGGACAATGGATATTGGATAATTAATTATTTTTTATTATTTAATTATTAATTATCCATTGATAACTTCCTCTAACAACCCGTCACACGCATCCAATAATAAGTTAATAACATGATCAAAACCTGATTCTCCTCCGTAATAGGGATCGGGTACTTCTCTGTCTCGATGTTGACTGGCAAAGTCACACATTAAACGAATTTTATCACCATAAATATTATCTGAATCGAGTTTTAAAATGTCGCGATAGTTAGAACGATCCATGGCCAAAATTAAATCAAATTTCTCAAAATCAGATGGTTCAAACTGTCTCGCTTGTCCTACTAATTTTATCCCTCGACGGGACGCGGCCGCTTGCATTCTTCGGTCAGGAGATGCCCCAATATGATAACTGGATGTTCCCGCAGAATCACAAATAATCTGCTGTTCTAGCCCTTTTTGTTGGACTAAATAGTTCATAATATTTTCTGCGGAAGGAGAACGGCAGATGTTACCTAAACAGACAAACAGTAATTTATGTGCCATAAATTTTATAAATGATGGTTAAACTAAAGACTCAGTCAATTGATATTTAGCAGATTTTTGCTCCTTTTTAATATTAAGGTTTGACCCATAATTTTGTAAAGCTATTTTTACGCACTTAAACTTTCTTTTCTTTCTTGATAAGCAGCATAAACCCCTTTAACGTTATACCAATTGAGAAAAATCCGAGCAATTTCTAAGGCTAATTGGGGCTTTCCTTGATTGATTAACCATTGTAGAATTGGGGCAAGGGTACGTTCGTTTAATGTCCCACCTAGTGATAATATTCCCCATAAAATACGGTGTAATAGGGTCATTTGGATCATTAAACGTACTTCAAAAGTGGGATGTTTTTGATAGAATAAAACGCCCATTCTTCCTCGTTGAATTTCCTTATCAATTAAGTTGGGAATTTGTGCTAGACTAAAGGGTGGATGCCAGTGATAACCCATAGCCTCTGGACATTTAATTAGGGTAAGTCCTAGCTGTTTTAGTCTTACTCCTAGTTCTAAATCTTCCCATCCATAGAGTTGAAAACTGGTGTCAAATAACCCGGCCTTTTCTAACCATTTACGGGCGATCGCTACATTACCAGTGGCAAAATAAGCGGCAGAAAAATCTGTTATTTTATAGGGTTCAGAAGTGGGATCTTCAAAGTTACAAGTATTAATAACTGCACCGTAAGTGAACAGGCGATCGCTACCTAATTTTTTCTCTCCCTTAATCAAAGCGTTAGCATGGCATTGTAAAAAGCTTTCAGTTACGACTAAATCGCTATCAATAAAGATGATTATATCACCTTTTGCCTTAGTTACCCCTAAATTTCTGGCTGCTGCTGGACCTAAATGATTTTGAGAAAAAGAAGAAACATGAGGAAAGTCTGCTTTATTTTTCTGCAACCATTCTAGGGTTCCATCCGTCGATCCGTCATCGACTAAAACGACTTCATAGTTGCTAATTTTATCATCATTTAATTGTTGTTTTTCTAAGGCTTTTAAGCATTTTTCTAAAATAGGTTTACGATTGTAAGTGGGAATGACAATACTTATAAACACAGCTTTAATAATGAAGAATTAAGATAGGATAATTTGTTATTAAGTAGGTAGGCATAATTAAATGGATTCAACCTGTAGGGTGGGCAATGTTTAAAATAGTTTCTGGAGCATTTTTGTAATCTTTTTATTACCATTACCCACTTTCGGTTCATTTATAACCATCTATTTAGTTTAGCGCATTTGTTGCAAAATTTGACCAATAGCTTGAGCATCTTCTGCTGTGGGTAAAATAGATAAGTATAATTGTAGGTCGGTTGTTGCTTTTTCCCACTGTCGTAACTGATAATATAAAAGACCTCTATCCCTTATTTCTAGAGGATGGTTAGGAAATAATTGCAGCAGTAATTCTATAATTCTTAGCATTTTAGGGTATTCTTGACGATTAAGATAGATATATTTTAAATTAGTTAACATTCTACCTAAAATTTGTTGATTACTCACAGGGGTTAAAAAGTGTTCTTCTAGAGTAACTGGTTGTTGATAAATCTCCTGTAATTTTATCTGACAATCTTCTTTAAATAATATCTCCCCTTGGTTGAAAGCATCCACAAAAATTCCCACATTTTCAAACTCAGGACGAATAAGAAAGTGTCCTGGCATTCCAATCCCAACCATCGGGAAATTAATGCGTTTTGCTATTTCTAAATAGATGACAGATAAACTAATAGGAATTCCCATTTTTTTATCTATTACTTCATTTAAATAACTATTTCTAGGGTCATAATAATTATTCGTATTACCTTTAAAACCTAAGTCTTTAAATAAATATTTATTAATAGTTTTGATAACTTTTAAAGGATATAGTTCTTGATGCAAGTCATCTTTTATTCTCTGAGAAATTATATCTAAAGTTGTTAAATATTCTCCTATTTCTAGTCTTGGATATTCATACTTCGCATAAATTAATGCTGCTTTTGCTAGATTAATTTTATGGTCGGGTTTATTGGTTTCTTGAAGAAAAGATTGCATATAAAATTAATATTTTTATTTATTCTATCATATTTATTCACAGATTAACAGAAATAGCAATTATTCATCCAGATAAAATCGATAAAATAGATATTTATTTTCAAAATCATGTTGATCTTGGACATGATGAACAATTTTTTTGTCCACTAATTGTTGACCTATCTTTATCGCTTGTTCTAAAGAAATAGACAAGTTAGCCATCATCCAATCTACTAATTCACTACCAACAAAACACTTAGGATATAGTTTAAGAAGATAGCGACGATCTTTTATTTCAATCCCATTTTCACCTCTTATTTTATTAACAATCATTTCTAGTTCACTATTTGTTAACCTATCATTTCTAGGTTGAACTTTTAATAATTCAACTTCGTCACTTTCTTTCCATATAATAAACCCTGTTATATCTTCTAATAATAAATATTCCCTCTGTCCTTTACTATTCAAAAACTGTTTTTTTCCATAATCTTGTGCCTCTTTTTGTTGTTCTATATTAAAACTTTTATCTTTGATAAACAATTTATTTTTAAAGATTAAACCAGGTAAATACTGGATTATCTCTTGTCGACGCTGTAATAAATTACAATATCTTACCTGTTTGTGATCTAAAATTTTCATCAATCTTCCCCTTTATTCTATACTAATTTCCATTATAATCACCTCCTGAACCATATTTCCAAGAATCTAACCAACGATGATAATAATATTGTTGTTGAGGGGATAAATTTGTTGTTAGGGGTTTAACCCATTTTCCCAGAGGATATAACCCACTATAGGCAGCTAAACTTAAATAGTGTATTGTCCAATCTAAAAGGGGTTGTACTCCTACTTGTGGTAAGATAGGCAACACTAATTTAGGATTAACTAAAGGTAAAGTTTTCATTAAAGCAGGGAATTGAATTACATCTTGTAAAAAGGGTTTTAAAACGTCATCTCCTAGTCTATCCATAACCTGAAAAACCCCACTCATTAAATCATTTATTTGGTTGGGGGAAACATTTTGCTTAACACCAACACTCATGGTTTTTTGGAATAACCAAGTTACAGAAATATTAGGTTGATAAGGTTGTAATAAGGATAAAGAATTTTTGTCTAAACTATCAACTTTAAAAGCTTCTTTTATTCCTAAAGTTAAGCGTTTTAAGTTGCGAACCATCGACCCAAAACCACCAAAACTAACAGGAGATTGTCCGCCAGCACTATCTCCAATGGGTAAAATTCTATCCCAAGGCATTTTTAAAGGACTGTTTTGATAGGCAGGAAAAAATCCAAATAAAAATCTTTCAAATTTTAATTTTTCTAACTCTATATTTTGGTATTCTGGCAGTAATCTTAGATATTCTTCCATGAAAAATTCTAGGCTAAACCTATCAGGATGAGCATCGACATAAGTAAATAAATAAGTTGTCCTCCCGTCCCTTGCTGGAAAGGCTTCCCAAAAGTATTGACACTGGTTTAAAATAGGTGTAAAAGAAGCGATTAAATCCCCTGTATCGTTATTAGTATAACCTTTGGCACAACTTCCTACTACTAAGCAAATACCATCGGGTTTATGGCCTTTTCTTGCTTGTTGAACAATCGGAGAAAAGTGTCCCATTCCATCAATAAGCAAGCGAGATTTTACAGCAGTATTACCAGCATTAACTAATACCCCATTATCATAAATTATCCCTGATTGAAATGGGGTATTTTCTAATAACTTTCCTCCTGCTTCTATAAATTTTTGCTTTAGAGTCTCTAGTAAAAAAACAGGATCAACGCCAATATTTAAAACGTCTTCAACCCATAATTCATATCCCTTATGAAAACTGACTCTTCCTGGATTATATTCTGTAGCGATCGCTTGTTCTAATTCTGTAATCGATAATAACTCAAGTTCTACAAATGTATTGAGTTCTTGGCGAGAAATATTCCATTCTTGTTCTCTTCCTCTTAATTTTCCTCGCTCGATTAAAATAATACTATATCCTTGTTTTTGTAAGCTGGTAGCTATTAAAATACCTAGCGTTCCCCCACAGATAATAATATCTGCATCAAACTCATTTAAAGTCTCTTTACTATTAGTGATGACGGTTGGATGGGTTAGATTCTTATTTCGTAAATCTTGCCAACGACTATCGGCAAATTTTAATCCTTTACGACTATTTTCTGGTAAATATAAAAGATTAGAATTGAGATTCATAAAAAATTCAGCTTAATAAATATAAATATTTTATTTAGTATAACGTTAACTAAAATTTTTTTCAAGGTAAGTTGTAATTCTTTGGTGTATTTGTTCGATACTATCTTTAGCATCTATTTTTAGTATTTTTCCCTGATAAGACTGAAAAATTTTCTGATAGTTATCTTTTACTTGTTGTAATTTTTCTTGAGTTTCATAAACTTCTTTATAGGGAACATTTGCGAGACGATGTAAAGCAATATCTAATGAAATGTCTAAATAAATCACTAAATCTGGGTTAGGAAAACGTTTATTTAAACCATAAACAAAATCAAACTCTTCTTGATTATTAGTATTATAAGCCAAAGATGAAAAATAGTAACGAGTAGCAATAACATGAGAATTATCCTGTTGAATTAAATTATAAATTCCATCCACTTCATTATATAAATGATAATGTCTGTCCGCAGCAAATAAATAAGCCATTTGTTCATCAAATTTTGCTTTATCTTTCATCACAAAAACTTGATTTTGCATCGCTTTTCTAATTAACTTTCCAATTACTCCTTCTGTTGGTTCAGAACTAATAACTGCTGAGTTACCTTGATTAATTAAATAGCGTTTTAATAATTCCGCTTGGGTCGTTTTTCCGGCTTTATCAATTCCTTCTAAAACAATAAATAAAGGCTGCATTATTTCTCAAATATAAAACAAGTATTTTAGCTAGATAAAAAACAAATAACTTAGTGATTATTAAAGCTGTTTTTTATCTAGCAATTCTCATATTGGTGATCTACATAGTAGAGACGCTGCATTCAACTTCTCTACAGAGGGGTAGGGTGTACTCCATAAGTCCAAGAAACGCTATATTTTACATAAAACTATTGAATAAATACCATAGTCATGCCAACCAAAGAACCAATTAATAAAGCTAAAGTACTTAAAAAACTAATAGCAAAACCAATCATTCTTTTTTCAGCAGCTTGATAGTATCCTAGAGCATATAGAATACGACCAACTATCCAAAATGCTCCAATTCCCGATCCCCAAATTGGGTTAATATAAAAACAAAATAACCATAGTAAAGGTAAGAAAAATATGATCTGTTCTAAAGTATTTTGTTGTACTCTTAAAGCCCTTTCAAAATTTGGATCACCGCTAGTAGCAGGAGGCATAACTTTATACTTAAATCTAGCACGACCAACATTCATGGTAATAAGAAAATAGACGATCAATGCAACGACTGTTACTATGCTAGGGTAAATAGTTTCCATTATTTTTTAATTGTTAATTAATAGATTTTAGGATATTTTAGCATATAGTATTATCATAGGTCAATCTTCTGCTTAAATAATAGTTATAGCCTTGATAAATTATTTTTTACAAAGATAGTGATTTTATAGTCTATAAGACCGTGTTACGATTCAGATATAAAAGTCTAATTAATGAATAATGGTAAATTATCCAGACCCGAACATACTTTATCCTCTAAGAAACTATAAACGCCTTTGTTTCCTGAAAAATATTATTAAAAATCCTAATATTATTGTCGGAGACTTTACCTATTATGATGACTTAGACAACCCCCATAACTTTGAAAAAAATGTCTTATATCATTTTGATTTTATCGGCGATAAATTAATTATAGGAAAGTTTTGTGCCATTGCCAGTGATGTAAAATTTATCATGAATGGTAGTAATCATCCCCTCAATTACTTTACTACTTATCCCTTTGCTATTTTTGGTCATGGTTGGGAAAATACCATGTCCGTTGAAGGAACATCCAAAGGAGATACATTTGTTGGGAATGATGTTTGGTTAGGTTATAACGCTTTAATTATGCCGGGAATTAACATAGGTGATGGGGCAATAATTGCCACTAATGCAGTAGTAACCAAAAATGTCGAACCTTATACAATTGTAGGAGGAAACCCTGCTAAACTAATTAGAAAAAGGTTTAGTGATGAAGTAATTAATTTATTATTACAATTACAATGGTGGAACTGGTCAATAGAAAAAATAACTAACAATATTTCTATCTTATGTAGCAATAATATAGAAAATTTAAAACAATTAAATTCATAAACTATTAAAAATGTCTAAATCAGAATCTATTAATATTCGTCTTGTTCAAACAGAAGATATCGAAACCCTTTTTGAAATTAGAACCAGTGTTAAAGAAAACTATCAATCTCGTCAAGAAATTGCTCAACTTGGCATTACACCAGCATCTGTAGCTAAAATGTTGCAGAAAGATTGTTGTGCTTGGATCGCTGAAATTATAGCAGTCGCCAAAGCTATTAGGACATTTTTCTGTTCCCTGTTCCCTGTTCCCTGTTCCCTTAAAATATAATTTATGTGTCCTAACTAGCCTGTCTATTGCTATAAAA
>NZ_JASJEB010000068.1 GCF_030064895.1 Crocosphaera sp.
CCTTATGACCAGTGAGGGTCAAAAGTTCTTGACCTGTGGCTAAATCCCACAATTTCAGGGTATTGTCAGATGATGCAGAAACCGCTTGTTTGCCATCTGGAGTCACCGATACTGCTCTTACCGAGTCCTTATGACCAGTGAGGGTCAAAAGTTCTTGACCTGTGGCTAAATCCCACAATTTTAGGGTATTGTCAGATGATGCAGAAACCGCTTGTTTGCCATCTGGAGTCACTGACACTGCTCTTACCAAAGAGTGATGACCGATGAGGGTCAAAAGTTCTTGACCTGTGGCTAAATCCCACAATTTCAGGGTATTGTCAGATGATGCAGAAACCGCTTGTTTGCCATCTGGGGTCACCGACACGGCTCTTACCGAATCCTTATGACCAGTGAAAGTACAAATGAGAGAACTATCGGGGGTGGTTAGACTGGGAATTAGAGGACGTAACCAAGTCTTTTTACTGTTGCTATCTTCTGCATCTTTCAATAATCTTTTAATGTCTGGATAATTAAAACCCTGTAATCTTCCCCATAACTGTCCCACTAACTGCTTCCTGTCTTCATTTAAAATATGGGAGGATAATTGTAAGGTTCGTTGAATAAATTTGAGGGTTTTTAGTTGTTCAGAGTTTAGGGTTACTTCTGCCACCTCATCAATTAAATTATAATCCCTAATTAATGCTTCTAACTCAAACTTAGGATGATTGATTTTATCTTCTAAAAAATCAAAGGTAGTTAAGAGATCATAATAAATTACTTTATGCTCTAAGTTTGGACTAATAATTAAGTCAACAAGATTGGCTAAAAAATTTTCCAATTCTGCTGGACTGTCCTGATAGAATTCAGAAAATGCTCCCATGATTAATATTCCTAAATTTTACTTGATTACTCAAAGCTATCTTGATTAATTTTATTGACGATTTTTTTGATAAATACTTCTAATTGCCTTGTTTTGATAGGTAGCCTCAACTTTACTATCAATAACATTTGCAAATATTTTTCGATTTTCATTTAATTCACTTTTATGTCTCAAAAAATCAGCAAAACTCGCATGATAAATTCTATAACGTTTTTCACCTTGTTCCTTTTCTATTTTTAAGTATTCTTCCCACGGATCTAATACTTTTTCTACATCTAAATCTTCAATATCTTCAAATCCTTCCGCTTTTTGAACTGTTTCAGTAATTATTTTAAGAGTAGGAGCGATTTTATTTTGCAACAAAACAAAAAGTACAAATACTTCTATTTCTTTTCGTTTATGTTGCATATCCATTCTTTCCCAGTGACTATTATAATAACCCTCTAAACCCACAGGAAAATCATTTAACTCTAGATCATTATATTGTCCCTTTGCGATCGCAGGTAAAACATAGCGTAAATACATAAAATTATTTTCGCTTTTCTTAGTTACTGTATCAACGAAAGTAAAATCATTAATCTTTCTTTCTTTTAGCCAATTTCTCAATTCATCTTTATATTCTTTATCATAATTTATAAATAAATTGATATACTCTTCAATATCATCTTTATTTGATTTTTGATACTTTTTTTGTCGCAAATCTAACTCATCATAAGGTGTTTCAGGAGAAACAGTTAACCTTTTATGCTCTGGTTTAAAAGGTCGTCTCGTTAAAAAGAAATAAACATTATTAGGTAGCGTCTGAGGTAAATCTAATAAATTACCAGTTCCTTCTTTTGCATCTTCTACTTCATCTAAAGCATCAACAAGAATAATTAATTTTTTTCCTTCTGATAACTTTTCACTTGCTTTTTGTATCAAAGTTCGTAAATCAGTATTTTCTTGATTTTGCAATTTATAACGGTTAATCAACTGTTTTCTAATACTATTTAAAAATTGCTCAGGTGTATTTCTTCCCTCTGCAAAAATATTAAAAAAACAAGGAACTTTTTTCATTTTTACATATTTAGAGGAAATAGCACTTTTACCCATACCAGCATCACCAATTACTGTAAAATAACCCTTACTTTTCTCTTGAGTAAATTTCTCAAACTCATCAAAAACAAACTTTCTACCACAAAATAATTTTGTTTTCTCTTCAACTGTAGCTTCAAACTCATTGGGAATTAAACCCAAATCCCAAGTCGGATAATTATCATTAACTTTAAATTTATCTGCCGTGGTTCTTTTTGCATAGGCAATAAAAGTTTCACCAAATTCTTCTAATTCAACAGCAAGCTCAATTCTAGAATTTTGAATAGCTGTTTTTAACTTGGTATTTTGATTAAGAACTTCTTTGACTTTCTCTAGGAATAATAAAGGAGTGTTATTGGTATAAGCACCCCAAAAATCGTCTTTAATTTTTCGGTTTCTTAATAACTCTAAAATAGGTTGAGGTTTAAAAACACCATACTCCACCAAAGCATAAGCATATACAATTTCAACATTATCAGCAGTTTCTATAGGGTTAAGATTTAGATTTTGTAAAATTTCATTAATCCGCTTATTTTTTTGTGCTTCATCAAGAGTCAACTTACTAACTTCAGCCACTTTTGTGATTAAATTTAATATGGTATCAGTTGTCCCTAGAAAATCAAACTTAATTTCCATTTCCATATTTCTTACTAAAGGTGAATTATTGAACATATTTTCAGTAAAATAATTATACATGACACAAAAAAAGCAGAATCATAAGAAATATGAATTTTCTTGACAAAAATTAAATTATATTTTCTACAGATAATTGAATCTCAGGAAAAGCAACAGTTGATATTGTTCCTGTTGTATAACTTTCTTCCTGTTGATAATCTCCATTTAATAGGTTTGTAAAAACCTTTAACTCTCTTTTTTCTACATCAATAACCCAATATTCTCTAATTCCAGCATTCCCATAAATTAAACGTTTTTGTTGTAAATCTTTGCTTAAAGTTTTATCAGAAATTTCGATTAACCAATAAATATCTTCTGGGTAGGGATGATGATTATCATAGAAAGAAACAGGTAATCTAACAATAGCAATATCTGGTTCTGGTTCCGATGTTGAAAGGGTAATAGGATGCGCTTCATAAACCTTTGCATAACCCTTTAACGTTTCCCGTAAATAGTCAGCAACAGAATCACATTTTTTGCGATGTAATGGCCCTTCTGGAGACATTTCGATAATAGTTCCTTCTAATAGTTCAACAGGGCGATCGCTTAAAATACCTGTTTCAACAATTTTATGATAGTCTTCTACTGACCATTTAGCAATTGTAATCATAATAAACTGACTCAATTATTGGATATTTGGTAACCAGTCATCATCTAAAACTTGTTCTAAGTTCCCGATAGGTTCATTAGGAAAAATATTAGGATCTAACCCTGTTTTTTTGATAGTTATTTTTCTAGCATCTTGATAACATTCGTCAAAAATTTCCACTAAATAAACCTGAAGACTAGGACTTTTTTTCAGTAATCTCTTGATTTGAATACGAAAATTTTGGATTTCTGCGTTCCATCCTCGATAATTATATTCTCTTTCAGATTCCCAATAAGCTATTTTAAGTAAATGTTCAAAAAGACGAGTTAACAAACTCATTAATTTATCCCTTTGTCTTCTACTCAAGTCTGTTACCTCATCAATTAAATTTTCCCAGTCTATTGCTTCATAATTTTTATCCTGTAACTGTTGAACAGTTTGTAAAACCCATCGATCATAATCAGTTTCGTATAAATATTTGATTGTTTCAGTAATTGGTGTAATAGACATAAGCATTCATTAAATTAGTTATTTATCAAATTCAGGCAACCAATTTTCATCTAAAATTTCCTCTATATTACTAATGGGAGTATCAGGAAAAAATTGAGAAGATAAACCAGTCAGATCAATAATATTTTTTCTAGCTCGATGATAACACTCTTCAAAAATAGAATTTAGATGGTTATTTAGACTGGGACTATCATTTAATAAATCAGCAATTTGTTGGCGAAATGTTCTTATTTCAACCTTCCATTTATTTTGATTATACTCTCTTTCTGTTTCCCAATAAGCTATTTTAAGTAAATGTTCAAATAGTCGGGTAAGAAGACTTTTTAGCGCACGTTTATCGCTTCTTCCCATACTTTCTAATTCCTCAATTAAGTTGTCTAAATCTATTCCAGAAAACTCCCTTAAGCGTAACTTTTTAACAATAGTTTCTAACCATAAATTATAATCTTGTTCATATAAAGTTTCTGTTGATTGATTAGTATCTACTGTCATCTTATTACCTCTAATAATAACTAATTAGGTGGGCATTGCCCACCCTACAATTATTCTGGTTCAATACCTGCACCAACAGGGGCGATCGCATCTAATTTCAAGTCAGGGTTATCTGAGTTAACCTGTTGTAAACCCCATTGATTTTTAAACAATAAAACAGGACGACCCCAGTTATCTTTGACCGTAATAGTGTTAAAAATACGCCCTGCTTTTTCTAATGCTTTCCAGCCACCTTTTACCCAACGAGCTAAACTATAAGGGAGAGGTTCTAAGTTAGTTTCTACTCCATATTCACTCAATAACCTAAACTGTACAACTTCAAATTGTAATTGTCCCACCGCAGCTAAAATAGGGTCTCTTCTAAACTCATCGGTAGAATACATAATTTGTATTGCACCTTCTTCCCGTAACTCTTTTATTCCTTTTTGAAACTGCTTAAACTTAGAGGGGTTAGGGTTTTTAATGTAGGAAAACATTTCAGGAGAAAAACAAGGTATCCCCTCATATTCCAATTTTTTACCGCTATAAATGGTGTCACCGATCGCAAATACACCGGGGTTATTCAAACCAATAACATCCCCTCCATACGCTTCCTGGATAGATGCACGATCTTGGGCAAAAAGCTTCTGGGGACGGGATAAACGGACAGTTTTACCCGTTCTAGCATGACTTACGGTCATATCCTTCTCAAACTTACCTGTACATACCCTTACAAAAGCCACGCGATCTCGGTGTTTGGGGTCCATATTGGCTTGTAATTTGAAGACAAAGCCCGTAAACTCGGGATGAGTGGGATCAACTACCCCAACGGATGAGTTGCGGCCTTCTGGTTTCAATGCGTATTCTAAGAACGCTTCTAAGAACAGTTGCACCCCAAAGTTGGTCATGGCCGAACCGAAAAAGATCGGGGTCATTTTCCCTGCATGAACTTCATCCAAGTCCAGATCATCCCCTAATTCTTCGAGAATTTCTAAATCCTCTTTAAACTGATAATAAAGCTCTTGTTCGAGATATTCTTCAATTTTGGGGTCGCCGAGCTTAATCACATTTTCCTGAGCCTGTTGGGAGCCGTGGGAGCGACGTTCAAACAGATGTATAGCCTTTTGGCGACGACTATAAACACCTTTAAAGCGATCGCCCATTCCAATGGGCCAGTTAACCGCGTAAGTTTTTAGTCCTAACTCCTGCTCAATCTCATCTAATAATTCTAAGGGTTCGCGTGCGGGGCGATCCATTTTATTGACGAAAGTAAAGATAGGCAGTCCCCTGAGACGACACACCTCAAACAGTTTGCGGGTTTGGGGTTCTAACCCTTTTGCTGCATCGATCAACATAACAGCGTTATCTGCTGCTGCTAGGGTGCGATAGGTGTCCTCACTAAAGTCTTGGTGTCCGGGGGTATCTAAGAGGTTAATTTGGAAGTTACGATAGGCAAATTGAAGAACGGTAGAGGTAATAGAAATACCCCGTTGTTTTTCCATTTCCATCCAGTCAGAGGTTGCTTTACGTTGATCTCTTCTTGCTTTGACTGCACCGGCTTGGTGGATAGCTCCTCCATAGAGTAACAATTTTTCGGTGAGGGTGGTTTTTCCTGCGTCGGGGTGAGAAATGATAGCAAAGTTGCGTCGTTTTTGTACTGCTTCAAGAATTTCTCTTTCTATTTCACTAGACATAGACAATAAGGTTATGATTTTTACATATTTAGCTCGAATGTTCTTTGATTATAGCTAATTTTCTTGTATAAAGATAATGTTTCTTAGAATTAGTTTATGGAATTAATAACAAAACAAAAATCTAAATTTTTGAAATCTTAAAGTTTGATAAGCATTTTCAGCAAGAAGTTTTTAGAGATTTATTGAGAGAGTAATTATCATTAATATTTAATTATTAATTACTGAGAATCTTCTACTATTTGTTTTCCATTTGGAGAAGTTGCATAACCTAAAAAAGCTTTTACTGCTTCAGAAGGAGGATTTTTATAAGCATAATATAACGTTCTTTTATAAGGATAATTAGCAGCTTCGGGGGTTAAACCATCAATAGGAACTGTCCTGACAGTTTGCTGATCTGCAACTTGGGTATAAGTAGCGTAACCAATGCCATTGCTTCCTAATTGTTGTAACATGGGTGTGGTTGCATCCCTATCCATCGTGGTAATATTAGGCGTATTACCGAAATTTTCCGAATTTAAGACTAATTGTGTAAAAATTTTCCTGGTTCCACTCGTAGAAGGTCTATTAATTACTCTTATGGCTTCAGATGCTCCACCTACCTCGGACCAGTTTTGGGTCGCACCTTGAAAAATGCCTTTAACTTGCGCTGAAGTGAGACTTTTACGAAACCTATTGTTAATCCCTACCACTACTGCGATCGCATCTTTGGTGATGGGAATAGCGACCAACCCTTCTTCTTGTTCTTGGGCAGTTAAAGGACGAGATATGGCTGCAATATCAATGCTACCAGCTAATAAGGCATTAATGCCATTGGTTGACCCTTGAGCGTTAGTTAAGACCTGAACCCCTGAAAACTTTTGTTCAAAGCCATTTTTTAGGGCTTGATTGACTAATACAAGACTGGTTGACCCATCAATTCTAACGGTGGTTCCTTGGGGAACGGTTTTGGGGGTAGTAAAAGCAGTAACCGCAGTAGGAGAAGGAGGAGACGGTAAGGGAGTATTAGAACTCAAAGGTTGATTGTTAGAAGTAGGAGAAGACAGAGGTTTACTAGCATTGTTTTTGGTTTGCTGCGTAAAGAACCAATATCCGCCCCCTAAAATACCGAGAGTGATGATCAGAGAAAGAACTGTAATTAGAGTTTCGTTATTTTGCTTCATAACATTTTAAAATGATATTACTTTATTGTAGTAGTTTATCAAAGTATTTTCCTGAAGTTGTATGAATAATATTAGTAATTCTGAGAAGAAATCTTTAATTCGTCTCTCTCAAGCACAATTAAATCTTTTGCAAGTTTGTCCGCCTCAATTTCAACGGGTTTATTTAGAACAGTTAAGTTTACCTATTAGCCCAGATGTACAAGAAAATTTACTCTGGGGTAATCAATTTCACCAATTAATGCAGCAACATTTTTTAGAATTACCTCTAGATTCAATTTTAGATATGGATCAAGATTTAAAAAAGATAGTTGATTCTTTATTAAAGTCTGTTGATGAACAACATCATCTTAGTTCCCAGTCTTGGCGAGAAGCAGAACATTATCTTTCCCTAGAAAAAGATAATTATTTATTAACAGCGATTTATGATTTATTGATTATCAATGAAAATCAAGCACAGATTTTAGACTGGAAAACTTATTTACAACCTCAAAATAAACAAAAATTAGCTAATAATTGGCAAACAAAATTATATTTATATTTATTAGCAGAAGCTTCTGAGTATTTACCTGAACAAATTTCTATGACCTATTGGTTTGTTAAAATACCCCATGAACCTCAATATTTAACATTTCAATATAATGAACAGCTACATCAGAAAACAACTGTAGAATTAGAAAATTTATTAACTAATCTCGACAACTATTTATTGGATTTTAATCAAAACAATATTGATTTACACCATCATAAAAATTGTGAAAGTAACTGCCCTTATTATCAATCATTTTTCTCAGATAAAGGTTATTTTTCTAATTTAGAAGAGGATAATAATGATTTATTGTCAACGATAGATGAAATTGAAGAAGTTAGTATTTAATCCTAAAAAAATCAACGAAGATGAATTAGAATTATACTTCACACTTCATAGCTTATGGAATCTCGAAAATCATCTCCAATAGCAATATTATTAACAAGAAGTTTGCCAAAATCATTTTTTTGTGTTAACTTCCCCCTTAATAGAATTATAAAGATACAAAAATGAAAAATTTATTGTCGACTGTTAGTATGATCTGTCTATGTTCATTCGGGGTTAAAGAAGCAGTTGCAGCTTCGATTAATCCGAATGTATCAAACAATACTTTTGACTCTGAAATCTATCCAGAAACTTTTAATAAGACAATAGCGAATTCAGCTTGTGCAAATTACAGAGGATTTTACTATCGAGTCTGCTTAGAAAATGCTCAAAAAAATCCTATCGACCAAAGATTAAGATTAACTGAATATAAACAAAGATATGAACAAAGAATGCAAAATACTCTGAATATAATGAGGCAAAATGCTGAAAGGAAAAGGAGAAATCCAGTATATCGAGCTTTGCGTCAAGCTGAAGAATATTACAATTTGGGTGATTATAAAGGAGCGTTAGAGGAATATAGAAAAGTTATACAAGGAGATCGTGGTGTTTCTGATCTTCTCAATGGAACAAATATAGTTAGGGGATATGTTTATGATCGAATTGGAGAAATTACAGCAGCACTTGGGGATACCAATGAGAGTATCTATTATTTCAAGGTTGCTATGCAAGACTATTTTCGACGTTACAAAGATTATGATAAAACTATAGCCATAGCGAACAAGATTCTAGAAATAGATCCCAATAGTGAAGTAGCATTTTATTATTTAGCACTCTCTTTTTCAAACCTGGGAGAAACAAAACAAGAGGAAACTGCTTTGTTACATTATATTTCAGTCTTTTCATCCCCTGAATTTTCTAAACATTCTAACTCAATGAAAATGGCGGCTTCCCTTGCTAGATTAGGGGACTCATATAGAAAACAAGGAGAATTTGAGAAAAGCATAGAAACAAATGAGTATATTCTTAGTAATTCTGACTACTATTGGATGCATCCTGCGGCTTATTGGCAAATTGCATGGATTTATTTTAAGAATGAAAAATATGAAGATGGAATTGATTTCTATAAAAAATCTATTTGTTCTGCTTTAAAGCATAAAGAAGATTATGAGGCAAATTTTAATGGGGGATGGTTTAGCAAAAATCATTATAATGTGTTTCTGGCATCTAGTTACAACAATATTGGAGTTTTTTATGGCAACATGGACAATCGAGAAGCCCAAATTGAATACTTTCGTGCCGCTTTAGATTATTATAGAAATACCGATAAAGACGCATATATGGAAGTAATAAATGTAATCAAATCAGTAGAACAAAAATACAATATAAATGTGCCTTTAAGTAGTAAACAATATCTTCCAGATATCTCAGGTTGTAGTAAGTAATATACAAGGCAAACTTATCGAGTTTATCAACTCATTGGTAGTTGTAGAGATGTTTCCTTAAACTTCTCTACACATAGATAATAGGGAAACACAGAGGTTGAACAGAAGCTAAATTAATGAAATCTTAGAAACGGATTAATTCTTATTTAACTAGCATCAATTAAACCGGCTTTTTCAAAAATATATTGAGGTGTCAAACTTAAATCGGGCAATAACTTATCTCCTAAACTATTATTACCTTGTTTGGTTTCTGGAGGGGAGTCAGGATAAAAAACAGTGATTTTTTTAACTTGTGTATCAATTAACCAAACTCGATCAACACCTGCTTTTAAATATGCTTCTGCTTTCTCACTAAGATCACTAAAAGATTGACCAGGGGAAATAACTTCAATAACTAAATCAGGAGGAATAGGACAAGCATCATCCTCTAAAATAATGTTACCTAACTTCTCAAAAGAAACATATAATAAATCAGGAAGCGGACACCAATCTTTACCCCCTCTTTTTAAACGCACTGCCCATTCTATGCCGACTTCTCCTTTATTTTCACTCCAATCATCTAAAAGTCTTGATAATTTTAGTGTAACACGAGCATGAGAACGTTTTGGCGACATTTTTTGTGTTAATTCTCCATTAAAAAATTCATAATTTTCGTTAGCTAAAGGAGAGGACAGAAACTCATCTAACGTTAAGGCGGCCTTGGTTAAAGATTGCATAATATTAATGGTTACAAATCCCTATATTTTAGTTTAGATCACTTTCATTGTTGCTGTCCTCTCAGTCATTCTTTCTGTTGCGCAATAGTAATTCAAATTAGAACAAATGTTCGCAAAGTCCAATAAATTATACTATCTAGGTTATTCTTTCTGTTGCGCAACAGCTATCCAAGCAAAACCATAGCACTAGACTAATGGTTAAGATTTAATTTCAGGAATTAAGGTAAAACTGACCAAACTATCCCACAGACAGCGATATACTAGGCAATGAAACCAAGGATCTGAACTTATAACCTGTATTAAACGAAATGAATTCAGGAATTGACCTACAAGCACGTTTTATCGAGTCTCTAACAGCCTTAGGCATACCTAACGGGGCTGCTAAAGCCCTCTGGATACCTTTACCCTCATTTTTAATGATTATTGCCGCAACGGTAGGGGTTTTGGTGGTAGTTTGGCTAGAAAGAAAAATCTCTGCTGCTGCGCAACAACGCATCGGCCCCGAATACGCCGGCCCTTTGGGGGTACTGCAACCAGTAGCAGACGGCATTAAATTAGTCTTTAAAGAAGATATTATCCCGGCTAAAGCTGATCCCTGGTTATTCACCTTGGGACCTGTTTTAGTGGTACTTCCAGTGTTCGTTTCTTATTTAATTGTACCCTTTGGTCAAAATCTCGTGGTAACTGACCTCAATGTGGGAATTTTCCTCTGGATCACGTTATCTAGTATTGCCCCCATTGGCTTATTAATGGCGGGATACGCTTCTAATAATAAGTATTCCTTATTGGGAGGTTTACGGGCGGCTGCACAATCCATCAGTTACGAAATTCCTCTGGCTTTGTCCGTCTTAGCCGTTGTCATGATGTCCAATAGCCTCAGCACTATCGATATTGTAGAACAACAATCAGGATATGGTATTTTGGGCTGGAATATTTGGCGGCAACCGGTAGGCTTTTTCATCTTTTGGATCGCTGCTTTGGCTGAATGTGAGCGACTTCCCTTTGACTTACCCGAAGCAGAAGAAGAAATTGTGGCCGGATATCAAACTGAATACGCTGGCATGAAATTTGCTCTCTTTTATCTAGGGTCATACGTTAACTTAGTATTGTCGGCCTTAGTTTTTGCCATCCTCTATTTAGGGGGTTGGGAGTTTCCCGTTCCCTTAGATAAGTTAGCCGGATGGTTAGGAGTGAGCGAAGAGAGTTCTTGGTTACAGGTCATTACTGCCTCTTTAGGTATTACCATGACGGTGTTAAAAGCCTATTTTCTGATCTTCATTGCCATTCTCATGCGTTGGACTGTTCCCCGTGTGCGAATTGACCAATTATTAGATTTAGGCTGGAAATTCCTTTTACCTGTCTCTCTAGTAAATCTTCTATTAACTGCTGCCTTGAAATTAGCCTTTCCTGTGGCCTTCGGCGGTTAATTTTTGTTGTTAACAGATTAGGGAATAAACATCATGTTTAGTATGCTCAAACAAGTGGGTGATTATGCCAAAGGGACTATTGAAGCAGCGAAATATATTGGTCAAGGTTTATCCGTAACTTTTGACCATATGCGTCGTCGTCCTGTGACTGTACAATACCCTTATGAAAAGTTAATTCCTTCGGAAAGATATCGAGGGAGAATTCACTATGAGTTTGATAAATGTATCTCTTGTGAAGTGTGTGTAAGAGTCTGTCCCATTAATCTTCCTGTGGTTGATTGGGAATTTAATAAGGCTAGTAAAAAGAAAGAACTCAAGCACTATAGTATTGATTTTGGGGTTTGTATTTTCTGCGGTAATTGTGTGGAATATTGTCCCACCAATTGTTTATCCATGACAGAAGAATACGAACTGGCAACTTACGATCGCCATGAGTTAAATTACGATAACGTAGCCTTGGGACGCTTACCTTATAAAGTGACTGAAGATCCCATGGTAACACCGTTACGAGAGTTAAATTATTTACCCAAAGGTGTGCTTGACCCCCATGATTTACCAGAGGGAAGTCAACGGCCTGGTAAACGTCCCGAAGAAATTATTGAAGAAGCAAAATCTTCTTCTTAAGTAAGGGAAAGTTGACGAAAAATTGTACAAAAAATAAACAATTTTTTGTCAACTATCAACTACAGTAACATGGGCTTTTAGCCTGTACCAACAGGATGCTTTTGTTACAGCTATATCAATTATTCACTGAAAAAACGGAGAATCAATAAGCGTGAATTTAGCGGAAGGAGTTCAAATTGTTTCCTTTGTCATCTTAGCAGCATTAGTTGTTATCACTGCTTTAGGTGTAGTGTTGCTGGAAAATATTGTTTATTCTGCCTTCTTATTGGGAGGCGTATTTGTTAGTATTTCGGGAATTTATATTCTCTTAAATGCTGATTTTGTGGCGGCTGCACAGGTTTTAGTTTATGTTGGTGCAGTCAATGTTTTAATCTTGTTTGCTATCATGTTGGTTAATAAAAAACAAGATTATTCAAAGTTACCTAGACGCTGGATACGTGGAGGGGCAACTGCTTTAGTTTGTGTGGGACTTTTTGCCTTATTAGCAACAATGGTGTTAATTACACCTTGGTCTATCGAAACTAATGCACCTGAGTTAATTGAAAATACGGTTGTGGAAATTGGTAAACATTTCTTTAGTGATTTTCTCTTACCTTTCGAGTTGGCTTCAGTACTCTTATTAATGGCTATGGTTGGGGCTATTGTTTTAGCACGTCGTGACTTTATTCCTGATACTTTACCCACGGAAGATGGTGTTGTTACTTCATTACAATTACCTGAAAAATTGAGTGAATTAGAAGCAAGAGAATTGTCTGCTTCTCAATCATCTGATTTGTAGAAAGTTTAATTTTACTGTTAGTTTTTTGTTCAAAAATTGAGGTGTTATGGAAATAAAGTTAGAGTTTTGTTTATTGCTTGCTGCGGCACTTTTCTGTATCGGAATTTATGGATTAGTTACCAGTCGCAATGCGGTACGAGTTTTAATGTCTATTGAATTGCTATTAAATGCAGTTAATCTCAACTTAATGGGATTTTCTAATTTTCTAGATCCAGTGGGTATTAAAGGTCAAATTTTCACTATATTTGTGATTACCGTAGCAGCAGCAGAAGCTGCCGTAGGTTTGGCTATTGTCTTAACCATCTATCGTAACCGTGAAACAACAGATATGGAACAGTTTAATCTGTTGAAATGGTAATTTGAGGAAATGGGAAACAGTGAACAGACAACAGTTTTTATGTTTCCCATTCATTATTTTTGTGGGGTTAAACGGTGATTTATCAATGAATAATTGTCAATTATCCATTTTCCATTATTTACCCCTACTTTTTTTGCCTTTATAACGTCGTTTTTTGGGCTTTTTTTGAGACCTTTTCCAATGACTAACCAGATAGTCACTTAAACTATGACTCATTGCTCCTAATTCTAATCCAATAAAGATAACAACCGCTTCCCCTAAATAGACGTTTTTTAGTAAGTTAAAGATATTTTCTGCAAAATTACGCCAATTCCAATTAAAACCCCAAATTAATTGGGCGATCGCTACAAAAAAAATGGCCAAAATTAAAACAAGAGTGGAAAGATAGATAACTCTGATCACCGTTCCTAAAATCACCCCATGAGAGAAAAAAGAACGATGTTTTAAAAAAGATTGATAAGGCAACCAAATCCAGCGTATAACACCCCAACGTTTGTATTGTACGGAATAAATATCCAAGTCAGGCCCAAACATCAACCCACTGAATAAATACGCACCACTGAACCATAATAGCCATCCTCCTCGACCAGTGAGGATATAGATTATAACCGCTAAGGGCGGTAAACTAAGATAGGTAATGCGATCATGAGTACGGCCAGAAGGCATGATTATCAGTCATCACTCAACACTATTCATTCCTAGACGTTTATTTTTTCTGAAATATCCTGCAACGAGATAACCAAAAAGACTTGTCCTTTTTTTATAGATGTGTTATGATAGCAAAGCGTGAGTTAGGGCGATTAGCTCAGCGGTAGAGCTCCTGCCTTACAAGCAGGCTGTCACTGGTTCAAATCCAGTATCGCCCATTTGACATTCCCAAAAGTGGAAACTTAGTTTTGTTCTTGTCTCATAATTCTTGTCTAGGCGGTTCTGCCTCTGTCTTTCAAGAGTTACTGGGGGTTCTTTCCGTATTACTACTAGCAATTTCTCGCTCAACGAGACGGCTTAGCTTAACTGCCAGAAGCCCCACGCTGTATTTTCCCCAATGAGTGTCTTGTCGAAAAATATGACGGGGGCATTCTGGCGATATTTTCAGTGAAACTACTAAGATATAGCAGTCGCCAAGGCTATTAGGACATTTTTCTGTTGCCTGTTGCCTGTTGCCTGTTGCCTTAAAATACAATTTATGTGTCCTAACTAACCTGTCTATTGCTATATAAGATTTTCATCTATTTTTTCTTAATCTCTTGTTAAAGTACCACTATTTTTCAATGTTGCGCTATCATACACAGTAAATCTATAGTCTTTAAGGTACAACCTTGATTATATAAGGTTTACACCTTAATTTATAGAGAGTTGTAATTAAATTTACGACAAGTTTAATGAAAATGACCAACACTCAAGCCAAAGTAAAATCAAAAATGTTAAATCCAATTAGCAGAAACCCCCTGGTAGGGGCAGGTATCGCCTTAGCCACCACGATGTCTTCGCTTTGGGCTCTCCCAGCCTACGCACAGTTTACCCTCACCGACGGTGATTTTGAATACGAACAACGGGGTGATGATCTTGGTGCCTCGGACATCAATGTCAATGGAGGCAACGATAACCTATTTCAGGATTGGTGGTTTTTCCGCGTCGACGGCGATACGTCCGAATCTGTTTTCCAAAGCGACAAGACACCGACATCTAGCACAGTCAATACAGCTTTACTAGATTTCGCCAGCAACGGTGTATTCTCAGCCTCTCTGGACTACACCTTGACTGATCTTGGGGGCGGCGAAGGGGCAGTTCTCCAGAACATGTCCATCTTAAATGAAACCGCTTCCGATCTCGTCATCGACTTATTCTACTATGTCGATCTCGACGTTGACGCAAGTTTCTCCAACACAGCAACCCTGGCAGGGCCGAACAGCGTCCTGTTCGAGGAAAACGGTGTAGAGTTCACAGTAATTGGGTCCGATGCCGATGCCTTTCAGGTCCTCGAATTTTCAGATCTCTTAGACTTGCTTGAAGATGGGGCAATCACCAACCTGGACAACTCTGGTGTTCCCTTCGGACCGGGTGATGCCACCGTCGCCTTCCAATGGAGCCTGTTAATCCCTGCCGGCGAGTCAACAACAGTATCAGGTGCGGTCGGTATCGGGGATTTCAGTGAGGAGGACGTGATTCCAACGCCGGTTGCAGAACCGGTTCCAGAACCAGGTTCCTCAACTCTCGCCCTTGCCTTGCTCGCCCTGAGTGGCATGGGGCTACGGGTTTTACGTCGATAGAGCTTTTTCTCGAAGACAAGAACCTAGACAATCCTAGACATTAATGTCGCAGATTAAGCGATCACCCTAAAATTAGGTGATCGCTCCTTCACTATCTCCGGAGCAACAAGAAAATTTCTAAATCTAAACAAAATGTTACGAAATGCAAAGTATAATGAGTAAGACATAAACCTATAGAGAGAAGAGAAATAAATGCGAGTTGCGATCGCCGGTGCCGGTTTAGCGGGCCTTTCATGTGCCAAATACTTATGTGATGCAGGACACACCCCCATTGTCCTTGAAAGAAGAGATGTCCTTGGTGGCAAAGTAGCTGCTTGGAAAGATGAAGATGGAGACTGGTACGAAACCGGACTCCATATCTTTTTTGGGGCCTATCCTAATATGTTGCAATTATTTAAAGAATTAGGAATTGAAGATCGCTTACAGTGGAAAGAACATAGCATGATCTTCAACCAACTCGAAACCCCTGGAACCTACTCAAGATTTGATTTTCCTGATATTCCTGCCCCAGTTAACGGTATTGTCGCTATTTTACGTAATAACGATATGTTGACCTGGGAAGAGAAAATTAAGTTCGGTTTAGGGTTGCTTCCTGCCATTGTACGGGGTCAAAGCTACGTTGAAGAGATGGATCAATATTCTTGGTCTGAGTGGCTGAAAAAGCAGAATATCCCTGCCAGAGTGGAAAAAGAAGTGTTTATCGCCATGTCCAAAGCCTTAAACTTCATTAACCCGGATGAAATTTCCGCTACTATCCTTTTAACCGCCCTCAACCGCTTCTTACAAGAGAAAAACGGCTCAAAAATGGCTTTCTTGGATGGTTCCCCCACCGAAAGACTCTGCCAACCCTTAGTAGACTACATTACAGAAAGGGGCGGAGAAGTCAGACTAAATGCCCCTTTAAAAGAGATTTTACTAAACGACGATAATACGGTGAAAGGGTTTCTTCTCAGGGGACTCAATGGCGAACCTGACGAAGAGTTTGAAGCAGACTTATATATCTCTGCCATGCCCGTTGACCCCTTAAAAGTGATGTTACCCAAACCCTGGCGACAACTAGAAGAATTTAATAAATTAGAAGGGTTAGAAGGGGTTCCTGTCATTAACCTGCATCTTTGGTTCGATCGCAAACTCACCGATATTGATCACCTCTTATTCTCCCGTTCCGACTTACTCAGCGTCTATGCGGACATGAGTAACACCTGTAAAGAATATGCTGACCCCGATCGCTCCATGTTAGAGTTAGTGTTAGCCCCGGCTCAAGATTGGATCACAGCGTCTGATGAAGCCATCATCGAAGCCACCATGACAGAAATTAAACAACTCTTCCCCCAACATTTTACAGGGGAAAATGGTGCAAAACTGCTCAAATATCACGTAGTAAAAACCCCCCGTTCTGTTTATAAAGCTACCCCCGGCAGACAAGCTTATCGTCCCTCCCAAAAGACTCCCATTGCTAACTTTTATTTAGCAGGAGACTTTACCATGCAAAAATATCTAGGAAGCATGGAAGGGGCCGTTTTATCTGGAAAACTAACAGCGCAAACCCTAGCGCAAGACTATCCAGCTAAGACATCCCCATCCACCCCAGAAGTTACTAAAGAAGCCTCTTTAGTATAATATTTTGGCTATGAGTCAGACTAAACTTTGTCCCAAAATAATGACGAAACGGTCAATGAATGGGACAATGCTAAAAGTCTCACGGTTAAAAAACTCCATTACATCCCGATTACTATAGAAAACCATTCTGCTTGTGCTGAATGCTACAATTGCCTAAACCCACCCAACCCCCCAAAATGCTGGCCTCTGTGGAAGAGTCCTACGAACGCTGTCGCCAAATTACCCAGAAATATTCTAAAACCTTTTATCTGGGAACCCTGTTAATGCCACCCGAAAAACGTCGGGCCATCTGGGCGATCTATGTTTGGTGTCGTCGTACCGATGAATTAGTCGACGGACCTCAAGCGAAATACACCACCCCAGAAACTTTACAACAGTGGCATGAACATCTTGAATCCCTATTTAACGGTCATCCCCTAGACGATGAAGATGTTGCCCTTGTGGATACCTTACAACGGTTTCCTGTGGAAATAGAACCGTTTGAGGACATGATCGCAGGGCAACAGATGGACTTATATCGTAACCGTTATCAAACCTTTGAAGACCTGAAACTTTATTGTTATCGGGTAGCTGGAACGGTAGGATTGATGTCTAATGCTGTCTTAGGGGTAGAAAAACACCCGTCTGTAGGTCCTTGGAATCAACAATTAGAAGAGTATATTCCTCAAGAAGAAGCCATCGCTTTAGGTATTGCTAATCAATTAACCAATATCTTACGGGATGTGGGAGAAGATGCTGAACGGGGACGCATTTATTTACCTTTAGAAGATTTGGATCGTTTTAATTATACAGAAACAGATTTATTCAAAGGCATCATTGATGATCGTTGGCGTGAATTAATGCGTTTTCAGATTAAACGGGCCCGACAGTATTATAAAGATGCAGAACGGGGTATCCGTATTCTTTCGAGAGACTCTCGTTGGCCAGTTTGGGCAGCTTTGATGTTGTATCAGGGTATTCTTGATGTAATTGAAGCAAATGATTATGATGTGTTTAGTCAACGGGCTTTTGTAAGAACTCCCAAGAAAATGCTGTATCTTCCCATTGCCTGGTTAAGATCACAGGTTCTCTAAACTTTTTTGGCTTATATTTATCTTGTAGGGGTCAACGGCCGTTGACCCCTACGGAAGTTTGTAGCTAGACTTTTTGAAATTGGCATTAAATTGGTATTAAGTTACTAAAGTTAGGTTGAATTTTTGGGATTTTTAGGGGACACTAAAAATCAATATTTTTTTGAACTTTTTACTTTTGCCCCTATTTAGCCCCGAATAAAGATTATGACACAGCAATGGGAAGCCTTAATCGTCGGTATTGATGAATATCCTATCTTTACCACTTTGCATAATCTAACTGTTGCTAGAAAAGATGCAGAAGATATAGCACAAACTTTAAATGACTATGGTTATGAGAGTTTTCGTGTGCAACGTTTACCCCAACAACCTTATCAAAAGGGAGAAGATTCTAATCAAGTTAAATTAGGGGTAAGATTAGATGAGTTAAAAGATAAGATTACTAATCTTTTTAACCCTCCTTCCCAACAAGAAACCCCAGATTTAGCTTTATTCTTTTTTTCCGGCCATGGATGGCATCAGGTTGTTGATGATAATGATGATGTTTTTTTGGCTACCAGTGATGTTTTTCCAAAAGCAGAAATTTATGGTATTTCTTTGCGGTGGTTAGGGGAAGAAATAGCAAGAAGTTCGGTTAAAAAGGTTATTATTTGGTTAGATTGTTGTTTTAGTGGGGAGTTAATTAAATATCTCCCTAGTAACAAGGATTATTGTTTTATTACTGGGACTCGTTCTTTTGAAACAGGATTAGAAATTAGTTACAGTCAAGGTTTATTTACTAAAACTTTATTAGAGGGTTTAAATCCCGATAATTATCCTGATGGAATTGTTGATAGTAATAAGTTAAAAGAATTTATTGAGAAGCAGATGAAAACTACTTCTCAGCGTCCATTGATTAAAAATTCTCAACGTTCTATTTTATTAACAACTAGATATTCTTCGCAAGAATTTAAAGATGAATGTCCCTATCGTTCTTTATATTATTTTAGGGATACTCCAGAAGATGCCCTGTTTTTTTGGGGACGTTCTCAATTAACCAATAATTTAATTAAGCGAGTAAGAGAAAGTAGATTTATTGCAGTTTTAGGAGCATCTGGTAGTGGTAAATCTTCTTTGTTACGGGCAGGTTTATTATATCAATTAAAATTAGGTCAAGCTATACCAGAAAGTAATTTATGGACTTATTTGACACCATTTTCTCCTACAGAAAATCCCTTAAAAGAGTTAAATGATGTCTTGGTAGCTGCTTCTATAACTTCCCCTAATGACAAAAATAAAAACTCGAAATTTTGCACAAATGAAGAAGGCAAAATAATCATGATCATTGATCAATTTGAAGAATGTTTTACCATGTGTGATGAAACTACTCGTAACACATTTTTTGAGCGTTTAATTGAGTTATTAGATGAACATAAAAATTTACACATTATTATAGGAATGCGCTCCGACTTCCGGGGAAGATTACGGGAACATACAAAGTTAGTAAATAAAATTGAGAAACCTTATATTAATGTTGAACATCTCAACCGAGAAGAAATTGAAGAAGTTATCAAAAAGCCGGCTGATTTGGTGGGTTTGCAAATAGAAAGTTCCCTACAACAACAGTTAATTAATGATGTAGAAGACTATCCAGGTAGTTTACCTTTATTGGAATATACCCTAACTCAATTGTGGCAAGAAACTAGAAAACAAGGGGAACGGTTTTTAACGCTAAAAACCTATCAAGGGTTAGGAGGAATTGAAGGAACCCTAGAAAAACGTGCCGATGAAGTGTTTAATAGTTTAGATAAAAATGAACAAGCGATCGCCAAACGAATCTTTTTAGAATTAACTCAAGTTGGGAATAAGTTTGATACTCGTAGACGGGTTTATCTCCATGAATTAGTTAATTCTCACCACACCTTAGAACAATTAGATCAGGTAACACAAAAGTTGGCCGATGAGAAAAACCGTCTCATTGTTAGAACTCAAGAGGAAAACCATAAAAATTCACTCTCAACTATTCTTATTGATGTTGTTCATGAAGCATTAATTAGAAATTGGGGAATGTTGCGAGAATGGAAAGATGAATATCAAGAAGGGATGGTTACTGAAAGAAAAATTGAAGCAGCGGCCGCAGAATGGAACCATAAACAACAAAAAGCTGAATATTTGTTGCAGGGGTCTAAGTTAGGAGAAGCGCAGGAATACATTAACAATTATGGCAATATAGGGATGTTAGATGGTATTGCAGAAACCTACATTGACCGTAGCATTAAGCGCAAAACTTTTAATACTCGTCGCACTTGGAGTGTGGCCATAGCAGTTATACTAGGGTTAAGTACAGGTTTAGTATTTTCTTTGGTTGGTTATCGAAATACGTTAATTCAAGAAGCAATCTCCTCTCGCAATTCTGCTGAAACAAGTTTACGCTTAAACCATTCATTAGATGGAATGATTCAGAGTTTACAAGCTGGACAAACTTTACAACATCCACTGGTTAAATTTCCCTTATTTCAATTATTTAAGTCAACCGATATAGTCCAAGAAGACATTGAAGCAACCCTACAATGGGCCGTCTATCGTGTCAAAGAAGTAAACCGCATGAGAGGAGATAGCAGTATGATTGTCAGGAGTGTTGTTAGTCCTCATGATTCTTCTGAACAAGTAATTGCTAGTGCAACAGAAAATGGCACAATACGACTGTGGAATTTACAAGGAAAACTTTTAAAATCATGGAAAGTACAATCATCTGAAAATCAACCTTCTCAACGCATTTGGAATGTTTCTTTTAGTCCCGACGGTAAATTATTCGCGAGTTCGGGAGAAGATGGAGTTGTTCGTCTTTGGAACTTAGAAGAAATTGAGAAATTACCTGATATTAAGTTATCACAAACACCAAAACATCAAGCAATTAAAGCTTATAAAGGTTATGACCAAGGTTATGTAAGATATGTTACTTTTAGTCCAGATGGAAAAAAGTTAGCAATTCTGGAAGGAGAAGGAGGTAACGGATACATTGGTTTCTGGGATTTACAAGGAAATAAACTAGCGTTTTGGAAAGCAGATAATAATCAACCACCTGTTAACTTTGTCAAAAGTATTGATTTTCACCCTGATAACAATCAAGATATTATTGTTACTCTAGGCATAGATCAAGAGATAAAAATCTGGGACACAAAAAATGTTAATCTATCTCGTCAACCAAGACTATTATCAACATTGTTAATACCAAAAACAACAGATATTAAAACAGTCCAAACCACTAATAAGTTTAAAAGTTGGGGGGCTTTTTTTAGCCCTGATGGAAAATATATTGTTGCTGCTGGTGATGATGGTAGTCTTGCTCTTTGGAGATCAGAAAATGGTTTATGGGGTTCTCAAGATCAGAAAGTTGCAAAAGTATGGCAAGCTCATAAAGGTATTATCTGGAATGTAGCTTTTAGTCCCGATAGTCAAAAAATTGCTAGTGGGGGAGAAGATGGAAACGTACGAATATGGAACTTAAAAGGAGAAAAAATAGCCCAATTTGATGGACATAATGGACCTGTTCGCAGTGTTAAATTTACGGCTGATTCTCAACAGTTAGTTAGTTCGGCAGATGATGGTACTACCCGTTTATGGAATTTGCCTGAGCAATTATTTAATACTCAAACTATTGATTTTGTTTCAAAGAATAAAGTAAACAATAATGAGGATATTTTGAGTCCTAATAATAAGTTACGTGCTTTTGTTGATAAAGAGGATAAAATTATAATTAGAGATGCTAGTGGGAATGAATTAAATAGTTTTCAAGATCATATTGGAAAAGTTTTGGCAATCAACTTTAGTTCTAATTCTCAATTATTAGTTAGTGCTGGACAAGATAATACGATTCGTGTCTGGAAGAACTTAGATAAAAAACAAGAAGGACGATATAGTTCTATTTTTCAGGTAGATGAAGATCAAAGTCAAAATTTCCGAAGCTCTATAGATGATGAACATAGAATTACTACAGTAATATTTAGTCCCGATAATCAAAGAATTATTGCTGGAGATAATGCTGGTTATATAAGAATTTGGGACTTAAAACACAATAAAAACATAGGACTATGGCAAGTCTCTACCCATGCTATTCAAACCCTTGGTTTTTCATCAGATGGACATTTATTAGTAACTTTTGTGGGTCAAGACAATACTGTAAAATTATCACTTGAATCTTTTCATAAATTAATGGCAAGAAGTTGTCATAATCTTAAACAATTCTTAGAAAATAATCCTAATTCAATCTCAATTAATTCTTCTTTATGCAAAGAAACAATTGTTGATAATATGAATGATTTAGTTACTGTCAACAAATCTGTTGAAACCCAAAAAATTGAAGAAACTATTATTAATCAATCTCAAGAAAATAAACAAGAATATGACAATAAAACTTTAGTAAAACCAGAACTTGATGATTATTGGTCGGGAACATGGAATCACTCTTTTATTGGCAGGAATAATCAAACTTTAGAAGGGATAATGACTCTAAAGGTTAAGAATAATCACGTTACAGGAAATTTTACGATTCCTACGAGAAATTTAACGGGAAAAATAAGCGAAGGAAAAATTACTAATAATGGTCGCACTCTTGAAGGTAAATGGTCAAATAGTTCCCAAATACAAGGTAATATTATGTTTAACTTGCTTCCCAATAATCAAGAATTTTCTGGTTATTATAGTATGGGTAATCAACAAATTGGTAGTAATAGCGCAAATGTATGGAATGCTGTTAAGATAGGAGAGTAAAAGATGGTTAATAGTTCTGTTTAAGGTTTGAGTTTTCGCCCTCGAATCACCCAACCTACCAAACCACTAATACTTGCTTTCTCTAAAGCTTTTTGACCCTTTTCTAAGGGATCAAAATGGTTATTGATTAAGTCTTCTAGTCTTTTGAGATCGTTTTTGGTCACTGTTGATATTATTCTGTTATCTAAACCTAGATATATTATAAACCCATTAATGTTAATCTTAAAACATAGATTGTAAGGTAGATATTGCCTCCTTTACAGTTTTTAACTAGAATAAAGTATGCCTAAAAAAATAAGGGAATTAAAGAAAATATTACGTAAAGCAGAGCAGGGTTTACTTATCGACCAGGGAAAGGAAGTCATACAATATGGAGTCATGATCTTCTACCCGATGAACCTATTATCATTGCTGGTAAAGATGGGGATGATGCAAAACGATACTTAGAACAACAAGTTAATCAAAGATTGAACAAACTGGAGAATTTATCATGAATATTCCTTATAGCATGATTATACAATGGTCTAGCGAAGATCAATGTTATTTAGTTCATTTACCAGACTTCCCTTTTCAACAGTTTCATAGTCATGGGGAGACTTATGAAGAAGCAGCAAAAGATGGTCAAGAAGCAATAGAAAGCTTAATTGAATGGTATCAAGCAGAGGGAAAACCCCTACCAACTCCTAAGATAGTGATTAATGAAGCAGCATAACTTTTAGATTATAGTCTATTATCCTAACTTTTGATCTTCAATCGATTCTAACAAAGCTTTTCGGTTTTGAAATATTCTTCTTGAATCAATCATTTTTTGAGTAAAATCAATAACTAATGTTCGTAATTGAGCCAAATCTGATTCTAAAATTGCTTTATGTCCACCGTGAGATATTTTACTACGATTTTTATAAAATCCTTTAATACTTTGTTTTATGATTTTACGTTTTTCTAATTCTTTTTCTAAGATAATAGCAACTCCTTCAGCTATTGTATTTGTAATAGGATTTCCATATTCTGGTGTTAAAAAAGTTTCTAACCTGCATTATTCATGAGAGAATTGAGAACAAGCCTGAAAGCCTTATATAATAAGGAATATGGAGATTTGACCCCAATAACAGTCTGTAATTTTTATCTATTACTAACTATTGATTATTTAAT
>NZ_JASJEB010000069.1 GCF_030064895.1 Crocosphaera sp.
GGGGAGCATCCCATTTTTGCCAAAAACTTATTCTTGGAGTTTGACGGGGAGAGGGGGAGATGGGGAGACGGGGGGAAATTAATCAGATCAACTATTATCAATCAAGGACAATTTGCAACTTTGGGATGCTCCCGAAGATAGAGACACAATGGCAGCATTAAATATACTCAAAAAGGCTACCCAAGGGCATTGGGGAAGCTGGTCAGAAGACCTGAACGCTTGGGGAGATTCGACCTCTATTTTGGTTGGTAGTAATACCTGCCAGGGTAAGTTGAGTCAATGAACCAAGAATCCCACGCGCTTCTAGCTGTGGGAGTGTCAATTCCCTTTTTCACTAATTTAACAAAAACTTATTAATTGCTGTGGCTACTCCATGCTCTTCTACGTCGGGGGCAACCCATTTACTAGCTTTCTTTACTGCTTCGGGTGCGCTTCCCATAGCAATACCGAGTCCTGCATATTCTAACATTTCTAAATCGTTAAAATTATCGCCGATCGCCATTACTTGCTCTGCTTTTATTCCTAATAATTCTTCGGCCAGAAAACGTACCCCGAAACCTTTACTTGCTTGGGGGTGAGTTGCTTCAAAATAGATAGGAGTTGATTGGGTTAAATAAAGTTGTTCACGGGGATAAATTTGTTGTAAATTCGATAATAAATTAGCAATAGATTTAGGTTCACCAATAGCTAAAATTTTGGTAGTTTCTTGTTCTAAAATAGCTCGTAAATCTTCAACTAAAACAGGTTCTATGCCTGATCTTTGACGATATATTTCAGTTTTTTTCGTTATTTCTTGTACATATAAACGATCATCAATATAACAATGAACTTCCAGTTTATCAGACCACTCAGGTTGTTGAAAATAATCTAATAATTGATAAGCAACCTGAGAATAAACAGGAAAATGATGATGACGCACTCCAGTTAAAGGACATTGAATCCAAGCACCATTATAAGCAACAATAGGTAAATCAGAAGCAATCAACTCATGAAAACGCTTAGCAGAATAATACATCCTTCCCGTTGCTAAAGCTACTCTAATCCCCTGAATTTGTACTAACTTAATCGCTTGTTTAACTTCATCACTCACTGTATTAGAGCGACCGGCGATCGTATCATCAATATCCAAAACTAAAAGACGAATATCCATAATTTAATCAACAAAAAATAATTAGTTAAACAAAAAAAAGAGGCGACCCTTCGCCTCCTTAATTATCTTTTAAATGACCGTTCCATCCGGGATAACAGCATTTTTGATAACCACAACAATGCCATTGCGAATATAGAACCCGTCATCTTCACGATTCGATTCTTCTATCCCTTCTTTATTGGCAATGATAACATTACGGCCAATGCGCGCATTCTTATCAATAATAGCTCGTCTAACGATGCTACCTTTACCAATACCCACAGGGGTTTTACCCTCATCTATCAGAGATTGTCGAGTTTCAGGAGACTCATAAAAATCTGCACCCATCAACAAAGAATCTTCGATCGTACAATCGCTTTCGATACGACTACGAATACCTAAAACCGAGTTATTGATGCGACAATCTTTGATAATGCACCCTTCACTGATCATAGATTCGGTAACATTGCAATTGAGAACCTTAGTAGGGGGTAAATTGCGCGCACGGGTGTAAATAGGGTACTTTTCGTCATAAAAGCTAAAACGAGGTCTTGGCTGGCGGTTAAGAGCCAAATTAGCCTCATAGAAAGCTTCAATGGTTCCAATATCTTCCCAGTACCCTTTAAATAAATAAGCTTGCAGATTATAATCTTTAGCAGAAGCAGGAATAATCTCCTTACCGAAGTCTGTTTGTTCCGGGTTATTTGTGAGCAGATCACGCAACGCTTCTTTATTAAAGACGTAAATGCCCATGGATGCAATATAAGGGCTTTCTTTTGCCTGTTCTGCATTCAATCCTAAAATTGAAGTGTCAACCTGCATTTTCTTTAATGCGTCCCCTTTGGGTTTCTCAGAAAAGTCGACAATGCGGCCATTGTCATCCATTTTCATTAACCCAAAACTGGATGCTCGTCTTTCATCAATGGGAACCACAGATAAGGTGATATCTGCACCAGTTTCCTGATGTCGTCTGACAAAATCACTATAGTCCATACGATAGAGATGATCACCAGACAAGATCAAGTATTGGTCAACATCCCACTCATCAAATAACCAAAGATACTGACGCACAGCATCGGCCGTTCCTTGGAACCAACTGGGGTTTTCCGTTGTCTGTTGCGCGGCTAAAACTTCCACAAACCCATCACTAAAGCTGCTGAAGTTATAGGTTCGTGTCAGATGTCGATTCAAAGAAGCAGAGTTAAATTGAGTTAAAACGTAGATTTTGAGTATTTCTGCGTTAATACAATTACTAATCGGAATATCAATTAAACGGTATTTCCCGGCTAAGGGGACAGCAGGTTTGGCCCGTAACTTAGTTAAGGGATACAAGCGCGTACCTGCGCCACCACCGAGTATGATTGCTAGAACTTTCTTCACAAGATAACCTCGCGATTGCCTGTTACACCTCTCCACTAAAGTTTAGGACTGTAGGGGACAAATGGGAAGTGTTTGGAGTGTGTGGGGAGTGTGGGAAGTGTGGGGGGTGTGGGGAGTGTGGGAAGAATTTGTACTTTAACCTATGTAAATGAAAACTAAAGCGCAATAGAATACTTTTTGTTAAAATTTCTAGTAAAACTGATTTAAAACATAGGCTGTTATGGCTTTTGATAGATTAAACGTGGGTCTTGCTATAGTTGGTACAATTATTGGAATAGCTGGCTTGGGTTATACCATTTATAGCGATCCTCCAAAACCACCCATTGTGGATGAAAAAAGCCGTTTTTACTGCGAATTACAACCCGATCCTATTAAGGGAGGAGAGGCTTGGTCTGTTATTTATCGCCATAAGAATGGGAGAAAACCCTGGTTGAGAATGGTTCGCTCAATGGGGGATGGTTGGGACACTCAGAGGCGATGTGATGACATTGCTAGACGGTTAGATATATATCGTGAGGATGGGTTACTAGAATTTAGTTATCGCACTGATCCCAATACACCTAAACAGTATGTCATTTGTGCTAAAACAAAAGTTAGTGGGGATAATTGTCCTGTTATATTGACTTTGATGCCTGATGATAACCCTTATGAAGCACTCAGAGAAGTGGCAGGGGCTTTATTACCGGGGAGTTTACCTAGTTATCAATGTAATGATCTCGAAAACTGTCCACCTCTTCAACCTTTTACTATTACTCTGGAAGACCAGCTTTGAATTAAGTCAGAAGTTTTTAGTTTAATTATTTTATTGGTTGAGTTTTTTCAGTAATATTCTTTTATTGTTAATAGCTAAGTCATAATCAGGATCAATTTCAATAGCTTTATCATAAGATTTTCTGGCTTCTTCATAGCGTTCTAGTTTTTCTAACGCATAACCTCGATTGTTCCAAGCTTTAACATAATTAGGGTCAATTTCAATGGCTTTATCATAAGCTTTTATCCCTTCTTCATACCGTCCTAGTTTTTCTAACGCATAACCTCAATTATTCCAAGCGTTAACATGATTAGGGTCAATTTCAATGGCTTTATCATAAGATTTTATCGCTTCTTCATAGCGTTCTAGTTTTCTTAACGAATTACCTCGATTATACCAAGCTTTAACATAATTAGGGTCAATTTCAATGGCTTTATCATAAGATTTTATCGCTTCTTCATAGCGTTTTAGTTCGTCTAACGCATTACCTCGATTATACCAAGCTTTAACATAATTAGGGTCAATTTCAATGGCTTTATCATAAGGTTTTATTGCCTCTTCATACCGTTTTAGTTCGTTTAACGCAACACCTCGACCATGCCAAGCGTCCTTATCATTAGGATCAATTTCAAGAGCTTGATCATAGGAATTTATGGCTTCGGTATATTGTTTATTTTTTCGTAAGCGATCGCCTTCTAAACGTAAGATTTCAGCATCTTCTTTTAAACGTAAGGCTTGAGCTTCGTCTTCTAAAATAGAAGTAATAATAGAAGACTGATGAGCAAGATAACTTTCAATAGGAATACCCCATTTAAAATGATTAATGCGTTGTAAACGTCGAGAAATTTCGTCAATTTTTGTCTTTTGTTCACTAGACAAACTACTTTGCTGATTTCTTCCTAAACTGACAATTTCTACATCCGTTTTACCATGAACAGCGATGACCTCACCCCATTGATTAATTACTGGTGCGCCACTCATTCCCCCTACTGTAGTCATATCATAGGAAATAGCGTAACCTTCTGGTAAGGGTGGATCTTCAATGCTAGTAATTTCTCCTTTTGAAGACTGCAAAACCAGTGTTGCTTGCCCTTCTCTTGTCGGATAACCTACCATTGCCACAGTATCAAATATCTCTATCTGAGAAAAATTGTTTAATTTTAGAGCAGTATAGGGACAGTTTTCTTCTCCATCAACTAAAAACGTAATCAATGCTAAATCTTTATTTTGTATTTTCTTAAAACTGGTTGTACTAAACAACCTCTTATCAAGATAAGGGGTTATGTTAATCTGTTTGCTCGACCTTACCACATGATCGGCTGTTAATACTGCGCATCGTCCGTCACCTTTGACAAAAAATCCTGTTCCGTGTCCTTTTTTATTTTTATCCCCAGAGGAGATTAAAACAACACTCCTTTTAGTTTCTTCAACAATATCATTAAAAGATTTATTAAAAGATATAGTTTGACACCCTGTTAAAATCAGAAGCATCAAACCAGAAGTTAAGAAACTGCGCCAAGATATCATCTCTATTTCCAGGGAGTTTGAGGAATATTGACTATATTATAAAATGCTTCTCAAAAAATATAGTTAGATGATTTAATAATAACTGATTTTTTTAAGTAAATGTAGCAATAAGGTTTCAGTTGTGGAAAAATTAGTTTTCTCGGTTTAACAGTGTTAAACCCCTACAAGGAAATATTTGTAGGTACATAATATTATTATATCGTGATATATTCTTCTTTCTCAAATATCATTACCGACTGCTATAAGTATGAAAGTAACAAATAAGAGGCTTATGCTACATTAAGTTAGATTATTTTTTACTCAGGGTTAAGCCAATTTTCTACTTTTAAATTAGGTACGCGACTAAATTCACTGATATTATTGGTAATTACAGTTAAATTCAAACATAAAGCATGAGCAGCAATTAATAAATCATTAGCACCAATAGGAGTCCCTTGAACTTCTAAATAAGTTCGTATTTTTCCATAATATTCATCAACAGGATACGTTAATGGTAAAACTTCAAGACTGGTTAAAATTACTTCTATATTGGCCAAAAGTTTAGGTGATTTCTTTTTTCTTGCACCAAATCTTAATTCACAAGCAACAATAATACTTGTACAAATTTTTTCTTCTCCAATACTTTTAATTTTAGAAAAAATTGAGCCTCTAGGATGTTTGATTAATTCTGAAATGATATTAGTATCTAACAAATAAAAATGAGTCATTTTAAAAATTAATATCATCTAAGGGTAATAAGTCTTGATCCACATCTGGAAATTCTTCGTCTAAAGGTTCAATAGTAGAAAGAACTTCAAGGAGAGACTTTTTTGTATAAGGTTCTATAATTAGTTTACCATTTTCTTCTCGGATAGTTACCTCTGTAGTTGATAGTTTTAATTCTTTAGGAATAGGGAGAGTTTGTCTATTTCCTTCTTGAATTAGTTTAACGTGATATTCAGTATTCATGATATTTATTAGAGAAATAGTTTTGAGATATAACTAATTAATTATTTGTTTCGGGAGTCAAAATAATTAACTGTTTTTGTTGTAGAGATCGCACTATTTCTAAGTCAACAGAAACCTCAGCTAAAATATCTTTAACGGTTAATTTTCCATCACAACTTTGCATAAAATTATATTCAGCATCCCCTAAACTAACTGGTTGATAATCATGATTCAAAAAACTTTGACTCGGCCAACCATATAAACAAGGATGAATTTCAACAACAGCAGATAATAATGTTTCATCCTCTGACCAATCTATCTTAACTAAAGGAGGTTTTCCTAAGAAAAATTCGTAATGAGTAATGTTTTCTGGATCGAGTAATTCAGTCAATCGATATCGTTCGCGATCGCTTAATTTTTCTGCTCGTTTCATCAGTTCGTCTGACTCTCCAATTAATCTTTTTAAGTCCCAATAATGAGGGTTAGAAAAGCCAATAAATTCTAGTCCTGATGCTTCAATAAATTCAAACAAGGTGTCAATATTATAATCCGTTTCTTGGGGATGTACATACATATCCGCAAAGGATTCATCCCGATGATTTTCTAAACACCATTTTTCCTTTTCTCGCTTGACAAGTCGGTTATTTTTTGGTAGCAATTCAAATATTTTTCTACCTACAAAAACGCCGTCTTTATAATCTCCTTTTGTTTCGCTTTGTAGCAGAGAAATTGCTTTTTGCATCAGTTGAATTTCCCATCTTCCTAACTCTGCATAGACAAAAATATGAAATAGTCCACCAGGGGCTAATTTTTTGGACAATGCTTTAATTCCTGCGATGGGATCTGGTAAATGGTGCAACACTCCCACACAGTTAATTAAGTCAAATTCACCCTCAATTTTATCGGCGTTTTCTAAGGGTAAATGATGGAAAGAAATGGGATGATTATGATTAGTTGCAACTCCCGACTGTTGACAACGTTTTTGAGCAATTTCTAGGGCTTTTTCACTAATATCAACCCCCACAATTTCAGCTTGGGGATTTAACAAAATTAAATATTCTGTTCCCACTCCTGTACCGCATCCTGCGTCTAAAATTCGGATGTTTTCTCTTGCTGGTTTTCTACCTGTACAAAAGTTATAAGCAGCAATCCAATTCCATCGCCAATTATACCCTGGTGGTGGTTCATCTAATAAGGGTTCGGGAGGAAAAGGATAGGTATTATATAGTTGTTGAACGGCTGCACTTTCAGGTGAAAACTTACTCATATAATTAACAAAAAAGCGAGTTAAACTATCAAAATCAATTCAGACTTAACTATTATCTCATCAAATGATCCTGATAATATGATTAAAATATTAAGATAATTATCTATCAATTCAATTATTTTCTGTCTCTTTAATTGTCATTCCCAGGCAACAAGCTTTATACAGTCTAGAAGACTTTGTGAATAAAAGACTTGCTTTTTAGAAAAGTTTGTGTAAAAATGAAGTATGAAGGTTAATAATGGAAATATAACCATATAAAAACAAAAAAGGCAGTATTTCCCATTATGAAACATTGTATCATGAAAGCTACCCCATTGGATCATTGCAGGTAAAATTTTGGGATTTTTTCAAAGTTTAAAAGAAAAATTTTTGAATCTGAAACTGTTTAAGTAGGGGTCAAGAGTCGTTTAACTCTACTTAAAACGTAGATATATTAAGAGTTAGGCCAGTTGTAAGTATGTTGTTTAACCTGTTGATAATTTTCGTTAAGTTGGGGTTGTAGTAGGGTGATAGCGGTGAGTCGTCTAGCCATATTGCGGACTTCTCGAACTTCATCTCTGCTTAAGGAACGACCTAATAATTTTTCTTCTCGATAACTCAACCATTTTTTGATGACTTGATAGCCTCCTATGGTGTAATTATAAACATTACTGGGGATATTTTTCCAGTAGGCGATGTCATTGAGATAAATATCATAGGTGGTGTTTCCCAGTTGTTCAAGTATGGTTTCTAGGGACATATTGAGATGAGAAACACTGTTTTCTAAGATAGCAAGTTCAGTAGTAGTATAGGGACGTTCTATAGCTTTACCTTTTCCTGGCATGGTAACACCTTTTTTATTTTCGTGTCCCCATCCTGCGGTAACGTTTAAGTCTCCATCATCGGGGTTTAGTTGTTGGTTTTGGGTGTGAGAAATAAGAGCAATATTTTTTAGTTCTTCTCTGAGTTTATTGGTGACACCTGAAACATTATTTTCTGTGTCAAGAAGTGCAGCTATTTGTTGTCCTAATGTAGCTGAGTTGTATAATAATTCTCGAGTATTGGGTAAAGGAATGCGAGGGAAGTCTTGACGTATTCCATCTTCGTTTTCTTGGAGATATTGAGGAGAATATCCAATAGCTAAAACGTGCATCCAAATAAGACTAGCAGTTTCTTGATTTTCATCTGGGTTAGTAAGACCAAGTTCTCTTAAATATTGACGTGATTTTTCGGATAAGTTTGCTTGGGGTTTGGTGTTTATATATTCGTCTGTATTGAAAAGTTCTTTTTGTTTATTTTTAGCTTTATTGTGATCAACATTCAGACGTATTTGAATAGGAATAGCAACAGCATTTGGACGTAGTAAATGATAATCAGGTAAAGCAGAAGTAACAATTATGGGAATTTGTTCATTAGGTCTTTCTGCTATCATTCTTACAACAATAAACTTATTATATTTAAAATTGTTTTTAACTAATGCAGGTCTAGGTTCATTCCATAAAGGACGATTTGAGCTATAATAACACCACCTAAAATCAAAGGGATAAAGTGAATATTTTTGTATTTTTTGTTTCTCAAATTTTTCTTCTTTTTGCATTTTACTACGGCATTTTTGGGCATCAAATCTACCTCCATTAATTGCTAATCCTATATTTCTTGTCTTAAAAGTATTCCAATCAATACTAGAATCATAATAAATTTCCATTCGCTTAATTAAAATATCTTTGTCAATAGACATTAAACTTCCCTTGCGCATTTCTTGTAGCCCACTAATTGGTGATTCTTCACATAAATCAGTTATTTTCAACCATTCTAGATAATAAGAATTGATGTTTACAGGGCGAAAAGAATAACGATTATGATGTTGAGGTTTAGCTATGTCATAAGAAGAATCAAATTGATTATTATTTAAACTATTCAGTAATTTCTGACGCTTATCAACACCCCAAAAATGACGAAAATAGATGTTACTTGTATCTTGCCTTATATCTTTACGAACCATTAAACCGACAGTAGTTCCTAATTTAATACCAGCTTTATTATACTGTGTGGAAAACACACTAGGATCAGGTTTACCATCAGGCGTTTTTTTACCCGTTTCTCGACTATCCCCATTCAAACAATCAAACCATAACTTATCAAAATCATTAATAAATCTTTGTCGCATTACTACATAGGATGGATCACTTAAATAAGAGAAATTAGAAATATAACAAACCACTCCTTTTCCTGTACTTTCAGAGATACATCTTTCTGCTAAACGAAAGAATCTAACATATAACTCATCGAGATTAAACTTTTTAATTCCCCACTCACTAATTAACCCTTCTTTATAAGGTTCAACTAACCCACCTTCTTCTTGGGGACTGGTTCCAGCAAAAGCATTATAAGGAGGGTTTCCTAATATGACTAAAATAGGTTTACCCTGCTTTACTTCGTCTGCTGCTTCTCTTTCCTTGCTTAACTCAGGAAAGTATAATTCTAACTGTTTAATTTGTTTTTTCGATGTTTCATCTGGGGGTTCCCAACCAGTTAAAGCATTAGTTAAATAAACTCCTACTCGTTCATTTTCCTCCGATAAAGGAACTCCTAAATTTTGCAAAACTAACCCTAACTGAAGATGGGACACCACAAACGGTGCCGTTAATATTTCAAACCCAAATACTCTTTCTATTGCTGCTTTTTTCACCGAAGCAATAGATAATGCACCTTCTCCTTTTTCTTCTAAGGTAGTAGCAATACAGTGTAAAACTTCTACTAAATATGCTCCTGTTCCACAACAAGGATCTAAGATATAAACATTATCATCAGCCAAACCATCTTCAATATTTAACTCTTCTTTCAACACTGTATCCACACGGGAAACCATATATTTAACAATTTCTTTTGGCGTGTACCAAACCCCTAATTCTTTGCGTAACTGAGGGTCAAATGCTTGCAAAAAAGGTTCATAAAAATACTGTACTGCTTCCCCTTCATTAAACTGGGTAAAAAAGTCTTCTCGTCTGACTCTATTTAAGGCTGAACCTGTCCAGTTTAAAACTTCTACTAAGTCTAATGCTTTTAACTTAGAAGGGGCTGCGATACGTTCAAAAATAGCTTGTATCATGGGAACATGAAGATAATATGCGGCGGTTTGCCAATTAAAATCATCCTCACGTTTAGGGTTTTCTTTATGCCAAAGAACCCAAGCCGAAAAAATGCCGTAAAATAGGGTTTGTATTAAAGTAGAACGAAAAAAGCGATCGCCTTTTTCCCCTTCAAAGGTAATTCCTAAAGCTTCTTCTAATGCTGTTCTAATGGACTGTAAAGCAGGTAAATTATGTTGTTGTTCAAGGCGTGATTTTGCGTCTTTTGCATAGGAGGCCAAAAACCATGCCACCTCTTCTGGGGAGGTTATGGAGGTGACGGATAACATTACACGTCGTAGATATTCTAAAAAGCGATCGCTTTCTTGTTGAACGAGTTGTTCAGGTTGAGAAAGTTTACTCCAAAAATCTGTTTCATTATCAGCAAAAGAATAGCTTTCTAATTTAACTCTCTTGCCATTTTTATCTTCTCCTATCAATAAAAATTCTCGATAATTTGTAACTAAAACTTGACGATATTTTTCCCAATATCTAATAACTTGTTCACTGTTGGCAATTTTATTAACATCTTCTTTTGTTCCCTTAACTTCAATCACTCCCCGTTCAGGATAAATAGAATTAAAAGGTTGTCCGTTTTTATTTTTGCGAAATTGATTAGCAGTAAATAGTCCCCCATCTGGTAAACCTGCACCTTGATTTTTTAGATTAATAATACAGCGAACTTTCGGCTTTAAGATGTTACCTACATCATTCAAAAGGGTTTCTAAGGCACCATAATAAGAGGTTTCTGCAACCCCTGCACCGGTGCTATAAATTTCATAGAGATTACGGAAATAAGTGGCTAGATAATTCATTCACTTATTATCTCATGAAATTACTCTCATCATCTAATTAAAATATTTTAAAAAATTGATTTTATAAAAATGTACCTATATTGCCTATTATTAATAGTAGATTGCTTTAGTAACTAATTTGAGTGAAAATATTATCAACTATTTCCCATAAAAAAGGCGAGATGGAAAAATCCACCTCACCCCTAATTATGTGAAAATTTTCTTACTTATCAGAAGGTAAAATAACCTTATCGATGACGTGAATAACACCGTTACTGGTCATGATATCAGCCTGAACGACGTTTGCATCATTAACCGTGACTTCTGAACCGTCTAACTTAATTTTAACCTTGCTGCCTTCCACAGTTTCAACCTTAACCTTACCTTCTTGGAGATCGGTAGATTTAACCACACCAGGGACAACATGATACTTTAAAATTGCAGCGAGTTTTTCCTTATTTTCAGGCTTAAGTAACTCTTTAACATTCTCTTCTCCTAATGCCGCAAAAGCTTCGTCAGTGGGAGCGAATACAGTATACTTCTTTTCACCAGATGATAAGACATCTACTAAACCAGCAGCCTCAACAGCAGCGACTAAGCTTTCAAAGTCATCAGCAGCAACCGCAGTTTCGACAATGTTCTTCGTCTTCGTCTCATGATGACCTGCTACTATTTGGGTTTCTGGCTGAGAAGCTTTTTGTTCTATTTTATCAGCAACTGCTGGAGCAACGGAGAAACCAAGGGCTAAGAGTCCCCCTACTAAAGCAGAAAAAGATTTTAATCCAGTCATTTGTTTAATAATAAATTTTGTTCCTGTAATGTTAATTATTGTAACAACTATAATTTAAGATTACAAAGGAAAAGTTAATATTCTGATAATAAATCTCTTCTTGTGGTAGAGGTTAATGGCGTATTTCCAAGACTAAGCTTCCCACGAGTAGAACTGCGTGGGATTTTTGAGTTAAAAATGGATAACTAACTCAAGAGTCAGTTACGGTCTCATTTTCCCGTTTAATGCGACGAATAGGTAAATTAGCGATTAAAGCTGTCATTCTTTGGTCACTTTCGAGGGAAAATTCCATTTCTTCGGGGTCTATATCCACATAACGATTAACCACCGCTAAGATTTCTTTACGCATAGCTTCGAGCATTTCGGGGTTTAGTCCAGCGCGATCGTGGGCTAAAATGAATTTAAGACGGTGTTTAGCGTTGTCGCCGCTTTGGGTCTGATTTCTCCAGGGGAACATTTTTTCAAGGATCTCAAGAATCATAGGTTTATAGGATTAACAAAAAAGTTTACTTTTTGAAAATGCTGAGAAAACGGGTGATTAGGTTATCATCAGCGGCCATAAAATCAACAAACGGAATATCTTTTCCGTTTAATCTTTGGGCGATATTCGTAAAAGCTAAACTAGGAAGAGAAGTCGTTTCTTCTAAGACTAAAGGTTCCCCTTTATTTGTAGAAATAATAATGCGTTCATCGTCGGGAACAATACCCAACAAAGGAACCACCAATAAATCTAAAATATCCTCCACCCCAATCATTTGATTGAGTTGAATCATTTTCGGTTTAATTCGATTAACAATGAGGTGAATTTTTTTAATATCTTCACTTTCTAAGAGGCCGACAACCCTATCTGCATCACGCACCGCAGCCATTTCAGGGGTGGTGACAATAATGGCTTCTTGTGCTGGAGAAATAGCGTTGCGAAAACCCATTTCGATGCCGGCAGGACTATCAATAAAGATAAAATCAAACTCAGGGTCCAATAGTTCCACCAACTTTTTCATATCATCGGGACTGATAGCTTCTTTGGTGCGATTTTGGGCAGCCGCTAATAACATTAAATTAGGTTGACGTTTATCTTTGACTAAGGCTTTTTCGATGGAACATTCCCCGGATAAAACATCAATAGCAGTGTAAACCACCCGTTGTTCTAGTCCCAAGAGTAAATCCAAATTTCTTAAACCAAAATCTGCATCCACTAAAGCAATTTTATAGCCTAAACTGGCGATCGCAGATCCTAAATTAGCGGTAATAGTGGTTTTGCCAACGCCTCCTTTTCCAGAGGTAATTACAATAACACGACTCATAATGTAAAACTCAATTATCCAATAGACTTAAACTTATTATTATGCAAGATTGGAGGTATTTTTTTGCGTCCAAACCTTATCCTTAGTGGTAAATGTGTGGGTTTTATTAAAATTGAGGGCAGACTTAAGGCGTATCCCTTCATTCGTTAAATAAGCCACCTCTGCTTCAAATACCTCTTGAGTGTCTCCTGGGGGTCGGGCTACGGCTTCACCAATGCGTAACTGGGTTGGCCGCATTCGTAACGCCATGATACAACATTCTGGGTTACCTTTTGCCCCGGCGTGAGCAATGCCTCGTAAATGTCCCCAAATAATAATATCGCCATCGGCAATCACTTCTCCTCCTGGATTAACATCTCCTTGAATGATAATGCTTCCTGGGTGACGAATGGCAACCCCAGATCGGACTGTGGTTTTGAGATATAAGGGTTCGCTAAGATTGCTAGGAGTGGCAATGTCTGTGGCGAAGAGTTCCTGTTTTGGGGTTTCTTGTTCAACGGAATAACCGGCGGTGGCCGCTGTAATGGCGGTTTGACGACGACTGGTGAATACACGGGTTAACTCTAAGTCGGCTGCTTCTAAAGCTTCGCCAATATTGTGAAACTGACGACTATCGAGTAAGCGGTTTTCTACTAATAAATGAACGGGGGTTGCTGGTGTCCAGGTTCCCTTATGATGGTTCAAGCAGTATTTTAGGTCTTGTAATAACTCTATCCAGTCTTTGTTTCCCTCTTTGGGTTGGGTGTCTGGCAAGATTAATAATAGTTTTTTTCCTGCTCTTTTTAGATGAACTTGGGAATAAGGTTTAGATATATTGGCATTATCCTTGGAAAAAGATGTGGTTAACTCACGATTCATAGATTTCAATCTCTGTGACATTACACCTCCCTTTATTAAATGGGGGGTTAACGGTTTTGTACTAAAAGCAGACGTTATGTTTCAACTTATTAAACAGTAATCTGGTGGCATAGAAGCATAAGAAGCATAAACGGATTATAACAAAACACGGGATATTCAAAACTTCTGTTTTGAATTAGGAGATATCGAACCACGTTGTCTAGATTGTTATAGGAACCATCAAAGGTACTAAGGATGGTCTTGGACATAACTGATATCTTCTACCAGGACATAAAAACCCAACAAGAACGCAAGGGAAATCAATTATCAGTCAGTTACAATCAAAATTAACCCTTTTGCCTGTTCCTTCTCTAAACTAGCTAGTTTCAGCGAAGGTGCAAGATGTGAGTTAAACGTTTAAAATAAGATTATAATTTTTCTTACAAGAATCATGATGCAAAAGTTTGACTGGAAAAAGCTACAAAATGGCTCAGATATACGGGGCGTTGCCTTAGAAGGAATCGCTAATGAATCTGTTAATTTAACTCCGGAAGTTGCTCAAATTTTGGGTCAAGCTTTTGTGGTTTGGTTAGGTAATAAATTAGGGAAAATTGCATCGGAATTAACTATTTCTTTGGGTCGTGATAGTCGCTTATCTGGCCCTAGTTTATTAGCAGCAGTTAGCGAAGGGATTAGTTTATTAGGAAGCACGGTTTATAATTTTGAAATTGCTTCCACTCCTGCTATGTTTATGAGTACCATCAACCCAGATTTAAGTTGCGATGGAGCGATTATGTTAACGGCTAGTCATCTCCCTTTTAATCGCAATGGCTTGAAGTTTTTTACGAAAAATGGAGGATTAAATAAGGGTGATATTAGCGATATTTTAAATTTAGCTGAAGAGAATAATTTTACAACAGTAACGGAAAAAGGAAATATAGATAATTATGATTTTATCAGCGTTTATGCTCAAGGCTTAGTTAAGAAGGTTAGAGAATCAGTAAATCATCTAGACAATTTTGAGCAGCCATTAAAAGGGTTAAAAATTATTGTTGATGCTGGAAATGGGGCAGGCGGATTTTATGCAGAAAAAGTTCTAAAACCGTTAGGTGCTGATACCAAAGGCAGTCAATTTTTAGACCCTGATGGAACTTTTCCTAATCATATCCCTAACCCAGAAAATGAAGAAGCAATGCAGTCTATTTGTCAAGCAGTTGTTGATAATCAAGCAGACTTTGGCATTATTTTTGATACAGATGTAGACCGAGGTGCTGCGGTTGATAATTTGGGTAAAGAATTGAACCGAAACCGTTTAATTGCTCTCATTTCTGCTATCGTTTTAAAGGAACATCCAGGTTCAGCTATTGTGACAGATTCCATTACATCTGATGGCTTAACTAGCTTTATTACAGACGAATTAAATGGGGTTCATCATCGCTTTAAAAGAGGCTATAAAAATGTTATTAATGAAGCCATTAAATTGAATAACGAAGGACAAGAATCATGGTTAGCTATTGAAACTTCTGGCCACGGTGCTATGAAAGAAAACTATTTTCTGGATGATGGGGCTTATCTAGTAACCAAACTATTAATTGAATTAGCAAAATGTAAACAACAAGGCAAAAATTTAACAGATTTAATTGCTAATTTACAAGAACCCCAAGAAAGTCAAGAGTTTCGAGTAAAAATTAACACAGAAAATTTCAAAGATTATGGTAATCAGGTGATAGAAAAATTGCAAGAATTTGCAACAACTCAAGATGATTGGCAACTGGTTCCTAATAATTACGAAGGGGTCAGAATTTCCTGTCAATCTGCCGATGAAAATGGCTGGTTATTACTGCGTTTATCTCTTCATGATCCTGTTATTCCTCTTAATATAGAATCTAATGTTTCAGGAGGAGTAAACAATATTGCCAGTAAGGTTTTAGTATTTTTGAGTGATTTCGATGCTTTAGATTTAACTACTTTTAATGTATAATCAACAATTAAAAAAAGGGGTGAAATATCATCCCTTTAATGGTCAATAAATTCAGAAAATTTTAAAATTCAAAATGACACAGTTAAACATCACAACTGAAACCCTTGTTATCGAAAATGATGGGTTAAAAATTGATAGTTATTTAGCAATGCCAAAAGAAGAGGGTGTTTTTCCTGCGGTGATTGTTATCCAAGAAATTTTTGGAGTTAACGATCATATTCGGGATGTTACCAGACGTTTTGCGCAACAAGGATATGTTGCCATTGCCCCGGCTATTTATCAAAGGCTTGCCCCTGGATTTGAAACCGGTTATACTGCCGAAGCGATCGAGATTGGTAGAAGCTATAAAAATCAAACCAAAGCCGATGAATTATTGTCAGATATTCAAACAACTATTGATTATCTTTACACCTTACCTCAAGTGAAAAAAACAGGGGTAGGAACCATCGGTTTTTGTTTTGGGGGTCATGTGGTTTATTTGGTTTCTACCCTACCTCAAATCAAGGCAACTGCTTCGTTTTATGGTGCAGGAATTACTAACTGGAAACCAGGGGAAGACGGGAAAGCAACGGTAGAATCTACTCCAAATATCAAAGGGAAATTATATGCTTTCTTTGGGATGGAAGATGCGAGTATTCCTCAAGAACAAGTTGACATCATCGAAAAGGCTTTACAAGATAATAATATTCCTTCTCAAGTCTTTCGCTATCAAGGGGCAGAACATGGATTTTTCTGTGATCAAAGAGGTAGTTATAATCCAGAAGCTGCCCAAGATGCTTGGCCGAAAGTCTTAGAATTATTTAAGACTGAATTACTCGGATAAATGACGATCAATGTTCTCTAAGTCTTGGGTTAATTGTTGATATTCATCGGACTGAAAACCAACTACTGATCGCACCCCTTCTAAGGTGGACATAATATTTCTGGGGTCCATAAACATGACTTTACTACTGTCACTACTGCCAATTTTAACCCCCATATCCAGGTAGTTTTGTGCTAATAGAAATTGTAAGGCTTCTTGGGCGTTGGGATCGGTTTTTAGTTTTTCAGTTAAGATATCTATTGCCCTGGCGATCGCCTCTGCTTTTAAGATTTGTTGTTGACGTTCCGCTTCTGCTTGTAAAATTTCGGCTTTTTTCTGAGCTTCTGCTTCTAAAATCCTAGATTCTGCTTTACCTTGGGCGGAGTTAATAGCTGAATCTCTTTCCCCTTCAGAGGTTAAAATCGCAGCCCGTTTTTTTCGTTCCGCAGCCATCTGTAACTCCATAGAATCTTGCACTGCTTTTGAGGGCATAATATCCCTCAATTCTACCCGAGTTACTTTCACACCCCAAGGATCTGTAGATATGTCTAATTCCCGTAATAATATCTCGTTAATTTCTGTTCTAGCGGTAAAAGTTTGGTCTAATTCTAGTTTACCTATTTCCGAACGAATTTGCGTTAACACTAGATTAACCATAGCAGATTGTAGGCTTTCTACTTTATAATAGGCTTTCTCCATGTCCATAATTCTCCAATAAACCACTGCATCAACGGTAATGGAAACATTATCTTTTGTAATACAAGATTGGGGGGGAATATCGATAACTTTTTCTCTAATTGTCTCTTGATAAACCACCCGATCAATAAAGGGAACAATAAAGTTTAATCCTGGACTTAGCTTTTTATTGTAACTCCCTAATCTTTCAACTAAATACTCGTTTTTTTCGTTGACAATTTTTACAGAGCCAAAAACTGTTGAACCACCTAAAACTAAAATAACCAAAAAGAAAAACTGACCCATTTTAAAACCTCCTTAATAATCATTATTTTTAGTGTAGCAAATCCATTTCTATTCGTCTAAGGAACATGGGAGAAATTCTGGTAATACCACTAATGTATTGCCTTTTCTATTAACAATATATACTTTTTGATGGGGAGCAATTAATATTGTATGATCGGCACAAATAGCTTGCCAGGAATTACCTTCATAGAGAACTCTCCCCGTTTTACCTGGAAAAATTTCTGTTAATGTTTCTCCTTCTTGTGCATCACCAACCCTAGAGTTTAATGATTTTTGTTTAGGAACAAAACGCCGTGAACCGACAATTGAAACTGTTGATAAACTTAACCACAAGATTACTTGTAAAGGAAAATAAGGAATTACTAAGGCGATCGCAGCTACAACAATAGCACTAATTCCCATCATAAATGCGACAAAAGCAACGGGAAAAATAGCTTCAGAAAAACAGAGAATAGCACCGGCAATTAACCAAAGTAAAGCTGGACTTACCATCGGAACATAGCTAGAAGACATAAGACAATTGAACGGTTAAATTTTATGTTTATACCAAGACAATTGATAACAGCACAAAATTTTGATATTTACCCTCATGATAACTCTATTAACCAAGATGGGTTACACTGAAGAGGTCAAAATTTCACTTTCTTAAGGAAAATTTAAAATGGTTGATTTAAGTCTCTTGTTTAACATTGCTAACATTTATGCTTTACCTTTTTGGTTATTAATGGTGGTTTTACCAAAATGGGGAGTGACACAAAAAGTCATGTCTTCTTATCTTCCTTTTGTTCCCTTAGCAGGGTTATATATTTATCTTTTTGCTGGTAGTCTTGATCCTGATTCTGCCGCAGCTTTTTCTAACCCAACTTTACCTGTTTTAGCGCAACTTTTTAGTCAAGAACCTGTAATGTTAACGGGATGGATACATTTCATTGTTTTGGATTTATTTACTGGTCGCTATATTTATTTAGATGGACGAGAAAAAGGTATTTTTACTATTCATTCTCTGATCTTATGTTTATTGGCCGGTCCCATTGGTTTACTGAGTCATATTGTTACTTCTTGGATACAATTAAAACTTTCTAAATCAGAAGAAATAGAAGCAAGTGCTACTTAATTTATTGATCTTTTCTATATAGAGAAGAGTCTAAATATCTTCCCAAAAATAGAGATAAGATAATAATTTTTTTCTAGCTTACTGATCATATAAACCAACACTTTCTTCCGTAAAGAATCCCCAAGTTTATAACTTGGGGCAGTTCAATTATTAGAATCTAACACAGTTAATCTCATCAAGACGCATTACAGATTGTTGGTCAAATTTTGATTGATAAGCTTCTCGTATCTCTTCAATGTTCTTATCTGCTTCTGGGGAAGCGGTATATACTATCATCACTACGCGGGATGATTCCTGTATTATCTTTCCGGTTTTAGCATCTTGCCATTGTCCCTCTACCTGATCAACCGTCAGTCCATCAGGAAAGCGAGAGGTTACTTCTTGCTCAAGAAACTCTTGCCATGCAGCAGAATCAACCTTACCACCACCGGGTATAGCAAGACCAAAAAATAGTTCGACCTTGGACTGGACTTCACCCCCATGAGAACATACTGGTTTAGGCATAGCATTACTAGGAGACAAGGTGAAAGTCCAGAGAATAATGACAGCATTAAAAATACTTCTCCACCAAAGTAGGTCTTGCTTTCGGTCTATTTTCATCACATTAAACATACTTTAACTCCATATAAACAAGCTATTGGCCAAATTCTAGCAAGGATCTAGCTTTTAGTTATTTTTGGAACTGTATTTTATGGTTTGGTAGTGAACAAATATGTTCTATTGCGCAACAGTAGATTTTCTAACAGTTTATAACCTGTTATGTGGAGTCCGATGATAATTATAAATAGTTATTTTTTTTAGTAAGCGATGACAATTTTAACTTGACTACTTCTACTGTTGCGCAACAGTAAAAGTTAGTAATTTCTTAGTTTTGAAATTGATATCCTCAACGAATATCATGGGAGCTTGGTCACACACCCGTGCTATTCTGTAAAGAAATAATAATATTAAACAAAAATTACCACAAAAGTAGAATGGGCAAACAAAGGGTATTATCAGGGGTACAACCCACAGGAAATCTCCACTTAGGCAACTATTTAGGGGCAATTCGTACCTGGGTAGATATGCAAGACAATTATGACAACTTTTTCTGCGTGGTGGATCTCCACGCCATTACTGTCCCTCACAACCCGAAAACCTTAGCCCAGGATACATATACCATAGCAGCCCTTTATCTAGCCTGTGGCATCGATTTAGACCATGCCACAATCTTTGTCCAATCCCATGTTACAGAACACAGCGAACTAGCTTGGTTGCTAAATTGTATAACCCCTCTCAACTGGTTAGAAAGGATGATCCAGTTCAAAGAAAAAGCCCTTAAACAAGGAGAAAATGTTGGTGTTGGGCTGTTAGATTATCCCGTATTAATGGCTGCTGATATTTTACTCTACGATGCCGATCAAGTCCCTGTAGGAGAGGATCAAAAACAACATTTAGAATTAACCAGAGACATTGCAATAAGATTTAATGATCAATTTGCAACTCCAGAAAACCCCGTTTTAAAACTTCCTGAACCCTTAATCCGTAAACAAGGGGCGAGAGTAATGAGTTTAACCGATGGAACCCGTAAAATGTCAAAATCAGACCCTTCTGATCTCAGTCGTATTAACTTATTAGATACTCCGGATCTCATTAAAAAGAAAATTAAAAAGTGTAAAACAGATCCCGTCAGAGGTTTAGAATTTGACAATCAAGAACGGCCTGAATGTAACAATTTATTGGGGCTTTATACATTATTATCAGGAAAAAGTAAAGAAGAAGTTGCAGCAGAATGTCAAGACATGGGATGGGGACAATTTAAACCCCTATTAACCGAAACAACCATAGAAGCATTGAAACCAATTCAAGAGAAATATCAGTCTATTATGGATGATAAAGATTACTTAGACTCAGTATTACGAGAAGGTAAAGAAAAAGCCCAAACCGTTGCTCATCAAACCCTAACTAGAGTCAAAGACGCTTTAGGATACTTACCTTTACCTAATAACTAAATAAGTGGTAAATACTCACTGATAACTGACTCCTATTTAACCATTACAACCCGCCTAAATTTATGATTAACCATTTTCGTCAAGCCGTCCAAAACCAAGAATTTTTGATCACCGCAGAAATAACTCCCCCCAAAGGAGGAAACCCAACGAGAATGTTAGAGATGGCCAAAGGACTCAAAGGTAGGGTTCATGGAGTTAATATTACCGATGGCAGTCGTGCTGTGTTGCGAATGTCTTCTATGGCTGCCTCTGCTTTATTATTGCAGTATGGCATTGAACCCATCTGTCAAATGACCTGCCGCGATCGCAATGCCATCGCCTTACAAGGGGACTTGATGGGGGCTTATGCTTTAGGATTACGTAACATTTTAGCCTTAACAGGAGATCCAATTAAAGCAGGGGATCACAAAAAATCAAAAGCCGTATTCGAGCTAGAATCTGTTAGATTACTGAAGATGATTGATAAACTCAATGAAGGCATTGATTTTAACGATAAACCCCTGATAGATGAACCCTTAGACCTCTTTCCTGGGGCTGCTGTTGACCCTCAATGTCGCAGTTGGTCGGGGTTACAGCGAAGATTTGAGCGCAAAGTAGAAGCCGGTGCGCAATTTTTCCAAAGTCAACTAATCACTGATTTTGAGAAGTTAGATAAATTTATGCACCAACTTGCTGCTAATACTGATAAACCGATTTTAGCTGGAATTTTTCTGTTGAAATCAGCTAAAAATGCCCAATTTATTAACAATAATGTGCCAGGGGTAGAAATTCCCGAAACCATAATTAAACGGTTAGCCGAGGCAGAAGACCCCTTAAAAGAAGGGGTTAAAATTGCTGCCGAACAAGTAAAACAAGCTCAACAACTCTGTCAAGGGGTACACATGATGGCCGTTAAACGGGAAGATTTAATACCAGAGATTTTAGATCAGGCTGGTATTCCCCCTATTGTTTCTCAATGAAAAATCTATTATGTCTTAGTGAAAAGATTGATAGCATAGAAAAACAGTAAAACACTTACTTTTGATAAAATGTCTGTTGATCCGTCCTTTCTCCCCGTGATTTTTCAAGACAAAAAACCGCCTCATCGCCCTCCGTATAAACGTCGTCGTTCTCGAATCAAGCGATCTTGGCGTTACTTTTATTTACGGTTTTTGCGATTACGGGGAACCCCTCGTTACATTTCACGGGGATTAGCATTTGGCGTGTTTGCTGGTTGCTTTCCTTTGTTTGGACTGCAAACCATCATTGGTGTTTTATTGGCCATTATCTTCCGGGGACATAAATTAACAGCAGCAGCAGGAACTTGGTTGAGTAATCCCTTAACTTATGTACCAGTTTTTGCCTTTAATTATAAAGTGGGGGAATTTATATTAGGATTTAGTATTGGCAAAACCAAAGTCACTCTTCCTGATAATTGGGAGTCTTGGACAGAGTTAAAAGAATCAGGTTTAGTCTTTTTGGTAACTTTATTTTCTGGTTGTTTAGTTGTAGGTTCAATCGCAGCTATTCTAACCTATATGATTAGTGTGCGGTTTCTGTGTCGTTGGCGTAGAAGACGTTACGGAAATTAATTAGGGAGAGTTTCTTCTAGAAGACAAAAACCTGTACAATCCTAGACATACCTGTACATAATGTCCAGGATATTTCCTCTGCACCAGGAAATTTGCCAGTTCATTAGACCATAGATTCAGATATAATAGAACATAGGAGAAACAATGGTCATCTATGTACGCAATAAAAAGGGAATTAAAGCTAAATAATCAAGAGAAGAGCTTTTTTGCTGGTTGTGCTGGTTTCTCTCGTTTTGTGTACAATCTAGGAATAAAAACTTTTGCTACTCTTAGTGACGGAAAAACCTTTGAATCTCCATCTTCCATAAAAAAAGCGAAAACCAAGCTAGGAAAGATACAATGGAGAAACAGGAATAAGGTGCTAGGCAACCGTCGTTCTGGAATATCTGCATCTAAAAATGCAGTTAAATATTACCAGAAACTAAGAAAGAAGCATAAAAGAATAACCAACATTAGAGAAGATTTTCTGCAAAAAACCACTACATTATTAGCTAAAACTTATCAACATATTCTCGTAGAGGATTTAAACATAAAAGGCATGATGGCTAATCATAAGTTATGCTCTGCCTTATCTAATTTAGGATTATATCGTTTTCGAGAATTGTTGAGTTATAAACAAGAATGTTTCGGTTTTTTGTTAACCATAGTAGATAGGTGGTTCCCCAGTTCAAAAACTTGTTCCCTGTGTGGAAATATACAAGATATGCCCTTATGTGAAAGGGTATATCATTGTCAAAATTGTGGTCAAGTGATGGACAGGGACTTAAATGCGTCAATTAATCTCGAAAATTGGACAAGCAATGCCGATGGCTTATCGGTAAACCCAGAGCGAAGTAGAAGGGTGAACACCTGTGGACAAGAAGGAGCCGTCTGCCTTGGTTGAAGAAGGAATTGAACATCAAGCCTGTCTAGGTTTGTCTAGGTTTCATGAAGCAGCAAGAAGTGTGAAAAATGTGAGGAGAATTAAGGGTGAACTACCCCAACTAATTGCAAGCAATATAGTTGGGGTTTCCAATCTCATTGGGAATTGCGTCTAAGAGGCAAGAAATCTTGCCTCCTAGCCGTCTTACACTCCCTCCATTGGCAGTATCGCTAGTTCCTAACGACAATATCCGTAAGGCTTCATTTCTAATATTTATTGAGGCATTTATGTCACGGTCATGATTAGTGTGGCAATGTTCACAAGTCCAGTTTCTAATATCAAGAGGCAAACTGTCCACTTGATTTAGACAAACATGACAAGTCTTAGAACTAGGGAAAAATCTATCAACTTCAATATAAGTTTTCCCTTCGTTTTCTGCTTTATACTTTAGCATTGTACAAAACATTCCCCAACCACAATCACTAATAGCTTTAGCTAATTTGTGGTTTTTAACCATTCCTTTGACATTGAGATTTTCTACAGCAATAACTTGGTTTTCGTTGACTATCTTACGGGATAGTTTGTGTAAAAAATCTTCTCGACATCTGGAGATTTTGGAATGTACTTTAGCTACTAAACGTCTAGCTTTTTGCCTAGTATTACTCCCTTTTTGTTTCCGAGATAATTTTTGTTGCTTATGCTTTAAGTTCTGTTGATGTTTAGCTAAATGTCTAGGATTATCAAATTTAGAACCATCACTGGTCACAGCAAAATCAGTTAATCCTAAATCTATTCCAATGGCCTTACCTTCTGTTGAGGTTTCTGGTTTCTCTAGACCATCATCAACTGTAACTGAAGCATAGTATTTGCCATCACTGTTTTTTGAGATTGTAAC
>NZ_JASJEB010000067.1 GCF_030064895.1 Crocosphaera sp.
ACTAAGTTTCAACTATTATTAATCCTTATGAGGGATTGAAACAGCAGCACAATATCTACTCGATATCTGTACCAGAAATCCTAGTTTCAACTATTATTAATCCTTATGAGGGATTGAAACTAAGAACCGCGCGATTTTTCTAGAGACTAAAATTTTTCAGTTTCAACTATTATTAATCCTTATGAGGGATTGAAACCACCGAGAAGATTGCCTATTGCCTCAAGGCTTCAGGGGTTTCAACTATTATTAATCCTTATGAGGGATTGAAACTCATATTTGGCAAGCTTACAGCCCCTGGTCAACTGTTTCAACTATTATTAATCCTTATGAGGGATTGAAACCTCTTTAATTCCTCTGCTTTTTCTTGATGGTACTTCCAGTTTCAACTATTATTAATCCTTATGAGGGATTGAAACTTCACAAGGGAAAGCACCAGTTAATTTACACAGAGTTTCAACTATTATTAATCCTTATGAGGGATTGAAACTCAAGCCTTGCAAAGATATATAAATTTATGGGACAAGCAGTTTCAACTATTATTAATCCTTATGAGGGATTGAAACTTAAAGAGGATAATTATGTTGTCTTGGAATATATCTTGTTTCAACTATTATTAATCCTTATGAGGGATTGAAACACCTATAATCAAATTAACTTTTATTTCTTATTGACGTTTCAACTATTATTAATCCTTATGAGGGATTGAAACTTATGTTGTGACTATAATGGATGATACATTGACAGTGTTTCAACTATTATTAATCCTTATGAGGGATTGAAACAACACTTGCCAAATATCATTAAGAATTAGATTAATTATTCGTTTCAACTATTATTAATCCTTATGAGGGATTGAAACAATACTATGTCTGCAACCCTTAGTAGCATTATTTCTTCGTTTCAACTATTATTAATCCTTATGAGGGATTGAAACGTATGGTGGTCGCGAATCGAGCAGATATACTCGGGTATGTTTCAACTATTATTAATCCTTATGAGGGATTGAAACAAATTTAGTTACCACCTTTTCGGCTGTTAGCTGCTCAAGTTTCAACTATTATTAATCCTTATGAGGGATTGAAACATATACTCGGTTTTTATTTGAGATTTACAAGCACACATTGTTTCAACTATTATTAATCCTTATGAGGGATTGAAACCTATGCTATTATCCCTGCTCAGGAAATGTGGGACGCTGTTTCAACTATTATTAATCCTTATGAGGGATTGAAACTCCTAATTTAATTTTTCCCCCTTCTTTGCAGACTGTTTCAACTATTATTAATCCTTATGAGGGATTGAAACGCATTAGAGATAATATTATCAGCAAATTGAGTACCAGTAGTTTCAACTATTATTAATCCTTATGAGGGATTGAAACACGTTGTTGTTTTTGTGTTTGATTTTTTCTATTTTGTTTCAACTATTATTAATCCTTATGAGGGATTGAAACTCGACACAGAGCTTTAGGCGAACTTGCCTAACAAGAATGCGTTTCAACTATTATTAATCCTTATGAGGGATTGAAACTTAATTTTAGATCATAGTATCCTGGTATTTGCCCAAAATCATCTAATGTTTCAACTATTATTAATCCTTATGAGGGATTGAAACCCAAAACCGCATAGCGCAAGGGAACCGTAAAAGTTTGGGTGTTTCAACTATTATTAATCCTTATGAGGGATTGAAACTAAGGACTGAGTAAATTAGCTGCAACTCAGGGGGACATGGGTTTCAACTATTATTAATCCTTATGAGGGATTGAAACTTGTGTTAATTATTGGTGTGTTTTTCTGAATCATTGGGTTTCAACTATTATTAATCCTTATGAGGGATTGAAACTCTCTTGGTTCACAGAGGTGGTTTAGGGTGCTAGATAGCACCTTAGTTTCAACTATTATTAATCCTTATGAGGGATTGAAACTAATTTATTATTTAATTCTGCTGTGTACTGTGGATTATTTCAACTATTATTAATCCCTAAACTGAACTTTAAACCCGATAAAAAACCTTAATTTTTATCATATTTGTTTACAGCCATTAACTATAGTTAAAAGGGGGCCAGTCTGTTCTGTTCCCTTAACACTTAAATCACTATGACATAGTATAACTTTATCCTCTACTCGTCCCAATAAATCATTTAAAATACGCTTTAAACGGGCTTTATCCGCCTCAAAATCGTCTTCAGGGGTTAAACTTTGTCCTGACCATTTTCTGAGGAATAAGGGGGCGCAAAATAGAACTGAAGCCCCACCTTTTTCCCATAAATTTGAAGATATATCTAGCCAAAATTGCCAACGGTGACAACTTTTTAAGGAGCGATACTGGAAAACAGTCGCCAAGGTAACATAACTAGGTTTTGTCCCTAAGTAATAGAGGGGGCGAGGGTTAGCTGTAATGGTTCCCCTTCTTAATAATTGAATAAACTCGATTAAAGTTGCCCTTGGCAATTTTGGGTTAGGATCAGATTCTCGTAAACGGCGATCAATTTCCCAAAAATGTTGAGTGGTTTCTGTTAATTCTTTCAAAGCAGATAATTGTTGATAGGATAGTTGATATTTGACTTCTATTAATTCTTTAATAGCTTTATCTAATACTTTCATGGGACTAGAAAGTTGCTCTTGTTCTACTTGCAATTGTGTCTTTTTTATCCAATCCACTAGACTATTATAAGCTTCTGTAGCTCTATGACCAATTCTATCCCAACGGGGATAATTCTCAAGGGGTATAAATTGACAATTTTCTGAGTTTATTTGATAACAACTATCTGCAATTAAACCTGCTCTAACTGGATCGATAGCTGCTATTTTTTGCCGATTATCATAGCTCAAAATAGTCAGCATTTGCGCAATATCATCCCCATAAAATAATCTAGCTAAACCTGGATAAACCACACCTAATAGAGTCAATAAACCTTTAACTAGAGGAAAACTAATTAAAGGGCGTTGTTCATTTAACGGTTTAACGGGAATATTAGCCGCCGATAAAATTTCCAGCAATGTGTAACGGGCAATTTCGTCTAATCCTGGAGCAATAATAGCAACATCTTCGGGATTAATTTGCTTACTTTTTATATTTTCAACAATAAAATTAGCAGTTTTTCGTAATAGTTCAGCGCGCGAAATAGTTTGGATAGAAGTAAAACAATCTGGCAATGTTTCTACCAATAAAGGATTAGTAGCTAGTTGGGTAATTAATTCACCATAATTGCTCTGAATTCTGGGATAATTATCTAATATTTTAACCTGACCATGAGATGATAATTGAGATAAAGATTGAGGATCAGCATTTAATCCTAAACGGACTTGTCCATCAGGATTGTAAGTAAATACACCAAAAGCATTATGATCTAAAAAAAACTTAAATACATCAGCAGCGATCGCAGGATAATCATCCACATCATCGGCAAAAATACCCTGATAACGAGTGGTCAGATGGTCTTGATATCGGGGATTAGGCAATAAATACCGCCAATAAAGAGTATAAATTAACCCATAAGTCAACAAACCTCGATTTAAACACCATTTCTGCCATTCTAAAATCAGATCACCCCGTAATTGACCCAAAGAAGTCTCGGTCATCTCTGAATTATTTAACTGTTCTAAAAAATACTGCCCGCCCTCTAAACCATGTTCTAGAATATAGGGGATATGCTCCACCATAACCCCACTAGCACCGGCTAACTGGAGTAAATCCAGGGTTTGACGGACAAAGCGAAACTCGCTATTTCCCGTTAGGCTTGCTAAAAACTGGTCTTCGGGGGAGTTCCCGTCATTACTCCGATGGTGTCGCCATAACTCAGTCGCGAGAAATTGCTCTGTTTCCGGACGCAAAAGCAAGGGAAACTGGGCTTTTAAAGAGAGTTCCTCGAACAATAAGGGCCAAAACAGTTTGATTTCATCTCTCATCCACCCTATAGGGGTTTTACAGTAAATTGGGTAACTTCCCTGGACAGCTAAGGAAAGTCGGTCGGCTAAATCACGACGATTATCGTCATTAGCTGAAAAAACCAATACTGATGAGGCCAGGTTTTGGGTGACGGATTGAACAGAAGACAAACTTTTGTGCTGACGTTTATCTTCAACCCAACTACAAAATGCTTGGATTAATTCGGTTGTCTTTCCGGTTCGCGTGGTTCCTTCTATCCACAGAGAGGTTCGTTTCACGGACAGTCCTCAAGTAAATGGGTTAATAACAATTATTTTGCAATGATTTCTTGTGGGTTCTGTGTTAATTTTATTTTTTTGTTGCAGGTAAGTCGAAATTATTATGAAATTTAAGTCCTTAATTAAAAAGACTTCTAATTGGTTAACAGCTACCCCCCAAAGATCCTTAGATACAGCATATAAAGCAGCTTTGAAGATCAAGGCCATTGAAGATAATCATTTTGGTGGGCGGCAAGTTTCTAGACAAAATGGTGACTATGGTGACAGTGTTCTTGCCTATTTTCAAACAGAAGTTAAGGGTTATTTACAGAAAATCAATATGGCGTTAGGGATGTTTAAAACCAGTCGCCTATTTATCAATATTTCTAATCTCAAAGATTCTCCTCAAGATATCACAAGCGAAAAAGACTTACAAAAAAATGCGACAACAGTTGCGATTATTTTTGATAAATTAGACTTCATAGATCAAGTTACATCTCGGTATCAATATAGCCATAGAGAAGAGATTAATAATGCTTCTTTAATTGTAGCGCAACAATCTCTAAATGGACAAGAAAGCGAACAATTAGAGAGTAAAGAGAAACTAGAAAACTCTAAAGCTCAAAAACATGATAATCCTTTATCATCTGCTTCGCAAAAAACAGGTGTTTTACCCCGTTCTTTTATTAACACCCTCAATCGAATTAAACAAGAAATTGATCCAAAATCTGGGGAAAGTGAAGAACAAGTTATTAATAAATATCGAAAATCTCGTTTAAGAACAGCCCTGTCTGTTAAGTTCATATTATTATTGATTATTGTTCCTTTGTTGACTCATCAATTAACGAAAACTTTTTTGTTAACGCCCATTATTCATCAATATTTCCAAAGTAATGAGCAAGTTGTTTTCATCAATAAAGATTTAGAAGAAGAAGCTTTTAGAGAATTAAGTCATTATGAAGAAATTCTCAGATTTAAAGGATTGATTGGTTTACGAGATCCTCTAACAGACGAACAAATTGAAGAAAAAGTTAAGCATAAAGCGGAAGAAATAACAGAAGAATACCGCACTCATGGGATTAATTCTATTGGTAATATTTTTGCTGATTTATTTTCTATAGCTGCCTTTGCTTTAGTGATTCTTAGTAGTCGTAAAGAAATTGAAGTCTTGAAATCTTTTTTAGATGAAATTTTGTATGGTTTGAGTGATCCAGCTAAAGCATTTTTGATTATTTTATTTACTGATATGTTCGTGGGTTTCCACTCTCCTCATGGTTGGGAGGTTATTTTAGAAGGAGTCGCTCATCATTTTGGATTACCAGAAAATCAATCGTTTAACTTTCTGTTTATTGCGACGTTTCCAGTTATCTTAGATACTGTTCTTAAATATTGGATTTTCCGTTATCTTAATCGTATTTCGCCCTCCGCAGTTGCCACTTATAAGAATATGAATGAATAAAAAATTAACAGTTAACAATTAACAATTAATAATTATCTTTCCTAAGATATCCTTACTCATTAAAATTAGGACATTTTATTTAATTGGTCGAAGAACACGACACGGGTTGCCAACAGCAACAACATTTTCAGGAATATTTTTTGTAACAATACTACCGGCACCGATAACACTATTATTACCAATATTTACACCAGGAAGAATAATAGAACTTCCCCCAATCCAAACATTATCACCAATGGTAATAGGATAGGCCATTTCTTTCCCTGAAATTCTTTCTTCGGGGTTAATAGGATGAGTTGCAGCATAAACTTGTACATTGGGACCAAACTTAACATTGTCACCAATTGTAACTAGATTGCAGTCAAGAATAACACAACCAAAATTAGCATAAAAGTTCTCCCCAATGTCGATATTATAGCCATAATCACAGCGAAAAGGAGACTCTATCCACAACTCTTTATCTGTCTGGAATAACTCCTTAATTATTTGACTTCTTTCTGTTTGACTTCCATCAGGAATATTATTTAACTGTTGACATAATTTTTTGGCTCTTTTTCTATCATTAAGTAAGCCTTCTTCAAAACCATTATAATACTCTCCTTTGAGCATTTTTTGCTTTTCCGTACTCGAAGTTTGTAGATTTTCCATAGATTATCAATGATTGTAAAATCTTCTGTTTTTTGAAGTATATCACTTTATTAATACCAGTCTTATCCCATTCTCATTTGAAAAGTTCTAATTCCGAACTCCGAACTCTGAACTCTGAATGCTTACAAATAATTTAACTTTGCTTAACCTAAAATTAACCGTTTAACTGATCCAGAAACAGTTATGATAGTTAAAGATAAAAAACAACTTAACAACAAAAATTGTGAGCCAAATCATAGGGCCGGAGAATAGATTAATGGAAAATCAAACAGTAGGGATAGTGGTATTACCGAGAGAGGAAAAAGACCAAGAATTGCAAAAATCCCTAAATCCTTTAGCAGAAAACTTCGATTTTGATAGTTGGGCAAAAATGGTGAAACGACAGATGAATAAGTCATTACATTACCCTTTCTCTCACTATTTATCCAAATAAATAAATCAATTTTAAATTCTGATTGACCTCAGTGAGATAAATTTAAGAGTTGATTATTAGGAATTTGGCTTTAGTTTAAGGAGATTTTTTAGAAAATCTTAAGGGAAAATACAGAGAATAATAGCAAGAGATGACAGATAATTAGAGCATGATTTCTTCAATCGTCTAAACGATTTCAACGATTATTCAGGAGACTGGACTTCATGCGGATTAAAAAAATTATCGCCTCAGAAATGCTTGATTCACGGGGTAACCCTACGGTTGAGGCCCAAGTCATGCTTGAAGATGGCACCGTCGGAAGTGCATTAGTGCCTTCTGGGGCTTCTACAGGAGAAAAAGAAGCTGTAGAAATGCGCGATGGGGATAAAAGCCGTTATAAGGGCAAAGGTGTGCTAAAAGCCGTAGAAAATGCTAATAATCATCTCGCACCGGCTCTCATTGGAATGGATGTTACCCAACAAAGGGCCATCGATCAAACCATGATTGACCTTGATGGGACTCCTAATAAAGCCAAAATGGGAGCTAATGCTATTTTAGCCATTTCCCTAGCGGCTGCTCGCACCGCAGCTAATTACCTAAAAATGCCCCTGTATCGCTATTTGGGGGGAACTAACGCCTCTTTATTGCCCGTTCCCTGTATGAACGTTATCAATGGAGGATCTCACGCCGATAATACGGTTGATTTCCAAGAATTCATGATTGCTCCCCATAACGCACCCAATTTTGCCGAAGCTATTCGCATGGGGGCAGAAACCTTCCATACTCTCAAAGGTTTATTAAAAGATAAAGGATTAAGTACAGGTATCGGCGATGAAGGTGGGTTTGCACCCAATTTAAAATCCAATGAAGACGCGATCGAGTTTATTATAGAAGCGATCGAAGCAGCCGGTTATAAACCTGGGGAAGATATATCTATTTGTCTTGATCCGGCTACCTCAGAATTATGGAAAGATGGCAAATATTTATTCTTTAAATCCGATAATTCTACCAAAACTCCCTCAGAAATGGTGGCACTTTGGGAAGAATGGATGAACAAATATCCCATTGTTTCTTTAGAAGATGGTATGGGAGAAAATGACTGGGATGGTTGGAAAGAACTGACAGAAAAAATTGGCAATAAAGTGGAATTAGTTGGGGATGATTTATTCTGTACAAACCCCACAATTTTGGCCGAAGGTATCGAAAAAGGTGTTGCTAATTCTGTTTTAATTAAGGTCAATCAAATTGGTAGTTTAACCGAAACTTTAGATACCATTGAATTAGCTAAAAAGCATAACTATAAATGTTTTGTTTCCCATCGTTCTGGGGAAACAGAAGACACAACCATTGCTGATTTAGTGGTAGCTACCAGTGCAGGACAAATTAAAACAGGTTCTGGTTGTCGGGGTGAACGTATCGCTAAATTTAACCAACTTTTACGCATTGAAAGGGACTTAGGTAAAGCTGCTCGCTTTGCTGGTAAATCAGCCTTTTTGTAATTGCAAAATTTCTATGTAGGGGTTAATGAACATTGACCCCTATTGATGTATTTTAATAATCTAATTTTAAGCCGTTTTAATTATGTCAAATTCGCCTATTATTACAGCTTTTATCTATGGAATTATTAGTGCTTGTTCCATGCCTTTAGGGTCTATTACTGCCTTATTATGGAATCCTGTATCAAAGACTATTGCCTTTTTAACTGCATTTGGAAGTGGGGCATTATTAGCAGCCTTAGTCATAGATTTAGTAGGAAGTGCCACAGAAAGAGGGCATATTATTGAATTGGTAATTGGGTCGATTATTGGTAGTTTATTTTTCAGTTTTGTCAATAAATTGGTCAATGATTCTGGAGGATTTTTACGTAAACCTTCGACAACTTTATCCCATTTTACTCAAAAAGAAGCGCGTCGCTTTCAACAACGGGTAGATGGTCTCAAAAGAATTGACTTATTTTATGATGCTAATCGTTCTCTGAGACAAAAATTGGCTAACAGTTTGTTAGTTACTCATTATCCCAAAGGAACTACTATTTATCGTCAAGACGATCCCAGTGAAACCTTATATATTATCAAAAAAGGTAAAGTTACTTTATTAGACCCCCAAGCAAACTTTGAACCATTAAAATACCTTCAAGAAAATGATGTTTTTGGTCAATTTTCTTTTTTAACCGCTTCTCCCCATAAAACCATCGCCCAAACTACAGAAGACACAGAAATTGATATTTTACCCCGTCCAGACTTTGAAAAATTATTGCCCACCTCTCCCTATTTATGCCAACAAATGGAACAATTTTGGCAGAGTGAAAACCTACATAATTATCTCGAAAAACGTCAAGGACTCGAGCAAAATAAAATTAAATCTTGGGTGAGTAAAGCAACAGAAATCATGTATCGAGAAGGGACTATTTTACCGGCCGTTAAAGTAGAAGACCATGAGGAAGAATTTTTACAAATAGCGCGACAAATTATGAGATTTCCTGTCTTTCGTTATTTGTATCACCACGAATTACTAGAAATTGCTCAACGTTTAACCTATCATCACTATAAGGATGGTTATGTCTTCTTTCAACCAGAAGAAATTTCCGATCGCTTGTTTATTATTGATCAAGGGGAAGTAGAAATTATTTATCCCCATCATCTACAAAAACCCCCTGTTCTCCTCAAACCACAGGATACTGTAGGAGAATTATCCTTTGTCACCGGGGCCAACCATACAGTTAGTGCGGTAGCGTTAACCGATGTGCAAGGTTGGGTACTGAGAAAACGAGATTTTGATGAAATGCTCCAACAGTCTAAAAATTTGGATGAAAGCATCAAAAAGTTTTTAGAACAACCAAAATTACAAGATTACTTGCTTAAACAACAAAATTTTACTTCATCCGAAGCGGGACAATGGATACAAAAAGCTTGTCAAAGCATGAATGCTGGTCATTTAATTCCTTCGGCCATTACCATGTCTAATACTGTAGCGCAACATAAAGACGCACCCATGGCCATCTGGTTAGGTTTATTAATGGATGGTATTCCCGAAGCGTTAACTATTGGAGCGCACATTATTACAGCACCATTAAGTCCGGCGTTATTAGCTGGTTTATTCATTTCTAATTATCCAGAAGCTCTTTCTAGTTCCCACGGGATGAAAGCACAAGGGTTTTCTATCAAGAAAATTTTGATGATGTGGAGTTCTATCATGGTAATTACTGGTATTTTGGCAGCAATAGGTAGTGTTATCTTTGCTAATGTTCCCGATAACTTAGTGTCTTTGGTAGGGTCAATGGCCGCCGGTGCTATGTTAACAGTAATTTCGGAAACTATGTTACCGGAAGCTTATGCAAAAGGAGGTTCTATTGTGGGAATTTCAACGGTATTAGGTTTTTTATCTATTATTGTTATTAATACTTGGGGAAATTAACTCACCTCTCAACACTGCTCTGTTAACTTTCATTGTCTTTTGAGACAGGTATGGGAAGGATAGGGAGGATGGGGTCTAGAGGAGCAAAATATTAATATTGGTTCTAGTCTTCCTACACTCCCCAAAATTACCAAACTAAAACATTTTTTCATTCATTTAACAGTATTATGGGTAATCAAAAAATTATTCGCTTAATTATTAGTTTCTGTCTCACTGCTTTCCTGACAGTAACTATTTATAGTTGTCAAAATAATCAAATTAGTCAAAATAATAATAGCGTTGATAACAGTAATAACGTCCGTATTGGTATTTCTTCCGAGAATTTAATTTTTGAAGAAGAAATAACAGCTTTAACCCAACAAGCAACGGGAAGAAAAGTTACTATTGTCCCCAAAGGTTCCGTTTCTTTAGTTAATATGGCTTGTAAAGGAGAAGTAGATGCGATCGCTATTGCTGATGAAATGTGGCCCAATATTAAATGTCCTTCAGCTAATTGGGTGGATACTTCGGGAACATTGTATCAAAGTCGAGTGCAGTTTGCTCTACCAAAAACCACAGCGCAAGCATTAGGATGGGACAAAAAAATTGTTTCTCGTCAAGAAATTGTTGATAAATTAAAATCAGGAGAATTACAGTTAGCGACCACCATTCCCACTTACAGTAATAGTGGCTATAATACCTTACTTTGGTTGACCAGAGAAACCATTACTTCTAGTTTAACTCCCGAAAAAATAACACCCGAGTCATTACAACCTTTACAACCTATTTATCAAAATTTAGGTAAATCAAGTGAAAGTACAGGTTATTTAGCAGAGGTATTAGCTAAAGATTGGCCAGAAAATACTATTGCTGCTCTCTATCGATTTTTATACGCTCCCGATGGGACAGCATTATATCATCATGGACAAACACTTCCCCTATCACAACCGGTTACTTTAATTGAAGTTAAACCCGCTATTGCTGTTACCCCAACTTGGTTTGTTACCACAGAAGATGAAACCCTAAAAACTCAATTAATTGAAGGAGTATTTAATCAATTAGAAACAAAAAATTCCCGTAAATTTGAGCAAATAAAACAACTTAATCCACCCTTACCGGATACAGTTACTAGAGAAGCGACTCCCATCGCTGAAGTGCATCGTCAACTGTTAGATAACTTTCATCCTTCAATACGACAAAAACGTTGGATTGTTGGTATTATTGATGCGTCTGGTTCTATGAGAGGACAAGGTTATCAACAATTATTAACTGCTTTTTCAGAATTATTAGAACCTCAAAAAGCCAAAAATAATTTTTTATACTCTCCTAATGACCGATTTAGTCTAATTATTTATCAAAAAAATAACGCCTATCAAATCCCTTTGAATAGTCAACCAGGACAAGAAATTACCAGAGAAATATTATGGGAAACTTTGCAGCAAGAAGTTAAACCAGGGGGCGCAACTCCTGTGGATAAAGGGTTAATGATGGGGTTAGAAACCGCCCTAAAAATTTCCCCTGATTATAAAATAGAAATTTTCTTGTTTACCGATGGACAATTTCAAGATCCTATTACTCCTGAACTGTTAAATATTTATCAATCACTTCAAGAGAAAAATGTCGAATTAACTGTTGTTGGAGCAGGAGGAATTGATGCTGAACAATTACAAAAATTATCTGCTCAACTAGATGCAAGACCTATTATTTCGTCAAATGCTAGTGAAACGTTAGATCAATTATTAAAAGCTTTTCGGGAAGCTCAAATTTAGTCATTTCATTTATCATTTATCATTCGTTTGGAAGTAGGCTTGAAACCAAAATGTTCAATGTTTAGTCAATATTGTTTAGTTTAAAAGAGGTGAAATAGATGAATAGCAAACGGCAACTCTCTCAACTTATTAGTAGTCTTCTTATTGTTCTCATAACCTTAGTTCTCAAATTATTAGGAATTAACTGGATTAATGCGATCGCTATTGGTTTAACAATAGGTTTATCGGTGTTAATTTTAACGAGTAGTTTAACTCAAAGAATTCAAAATTTTTCTAATTGGATTGCTTATATTTTAATGGGTTTAAGTATTTTCTTATTAGCGGTTTTTGGTATTCCACAAATTCAAGAAAATTTTAAAGCCCCTGATATAATTCATGGTTATGTGGGGGGAGAAAGATATGATTTATTAGTTATAAATGAAACAGTAAAAGAACTATTAGATGAACAAAATTTGCAGATAACCGAAGGAAGTATCACGAAAAAAGGTTCAATTTCTCAACTGACTGCCCTTAGCTCTCAAACAGAATTAAATGAGTTAGATTTTATTTGGACAGGAGATGCACCCATTGCCGAAGGAGGAAAACAAATTCTAGAAGCGAAAGGTATAAAAGTCTTAGATAATGAAGCAACATTTAGTGATCCTTTGGTGTTAGTTGTTAATAAAAATGCAGCCAAAACCTTAGCAGAAAATCAGTTTTTTACAGAAATTGAAGCTGACAATAATCTCAAAAATTATGGATTTGATTATGGAGTTGATGCCGTTACCTTTGCCGCTTTTTTAGAAGGAAATTCAACTTGGAAGCAAATGGGATTAATACAGTACGCTTCTCCTCCAGGAGTAATTATTACTGATGCTCGTAAATCAAATGGTGGGGTCATGGCTGAGACTTTAATCGGGACAATTTGGTACAATATGTTATTAAATAATTTAGCTAATCAACCACAATTAATCAATCGTTCTGATCTTACTCAATTTCAACCATTACCAATAGAAACACCTCCAGAACTTACAAAAAAAATGGAACAATTAAGGCTTCGTTCTGGGTTTGCTGAATCAACTTCTTCTAAAATTAAAGTATCTCTAGAAGAAGGGGGATTTCCTTGGGCATTAACTTATTATTCTGTGGCAAAAAAAATCATTCAAGCTAATCCTCAATTTACCTTAGTAGCTTTATCCCATACCGTTGTTAATAGTAATCAATTCTTATCTTTCTCAGAAAAAGGAACCCAACTATTACGCATTATTCAATCTCCAGAATTCCAAGAAGTTTCTCAAAATTATGGTTATGATTCACCTCAAGGAAATTGGATTGTTTTACCCGATCCCAGTTTTTCGGCGGTTAAATCTCTGTCTAACTTCTTACAATAAGGTAAATGATAATTATGTGGAATATGGTTTAAAATATAGAAAATACTATTCAATAGTTATAAAAAATTGATAGTCATGTAAGTCATTTTTTTCTACTTTTTGTGGCATCATTTACTCCGCATTTTAAGAATTGTTGTACGTTTTAATCAGAATTAATTTCAGGCATTTACTCCTCATCAGGATACTCTAAATATTCATTTTTACTATGTTTTTGTTGCTGAAATTATTAGTTTAATTGTTGTTTATTTGTTTTGAGAAGATCCAATATCTTTCTGTTTATCGTCAGGATAAGTTAACAATTTGCCATCGGTATCATCAAGTTGTGCTGTGGATGCCGCGCAGTTTATTTTTTGGTCGAAATTCATCCCCATCTAAAATATGGGTATTTTGATAGTATTTTTAAATGGGGACTTCTTTCAATATTTTGGTTAAAGCATTACCCAGGAGTTATAAAGATGGATTTATTGGAATATCAGGCTAAAGAACTTTTTCACCAGGTAGGAATTCCTATCTTACCTTCCCAACCCATTGCGCAATTAAGCGAACTCAAACACCTTCATATTCCTTATCCTGTCGTTCTTAAGTCCCAAGTCCATTCTGGGGGAAGAGGGAGAGCCGGAGGCATTCGTTTTGTGCAGAATACCATCGACGCTGTGGCGGCAGCCCAGGCTATCTTTAGTTTACCCATTTTAGGAGAATATCCTGAAGTGATTCTCGCTGAAGCCCGTTATGATGCCCAAGAGGAATTTTTCTTGTCTATTCTCCTCGATTATCAACTACAACGACCAGTTTTAATGGGTTCAGCTAAAGGGGGAATCGATGTAGAAACCCTGTTAAAACATACGCACAAAGTAGTCCTCCATCAAGGCTTTTCTCCCTTTTATGCCCGTCGTTTGGGTACTAAAATGGGGCTACAAGGTCGCCTCATTCATGGAGTGAGCATTATCCTCGAGAAAATGTATCAATTGTTTATCGAAAAAGACCTAGATTTAATTGAAATTAATCCTTTAGCGGTGAGTTCTTCTGGGGAGTTTATGGCTTTGGATGGGAAAATTACGGTTAATGATACGGCTTTGTCCCGTCATTTAGACTTATTGAGTTTTCTGAAACCAAAGGTTGATAAACCTTCCTCCGAAACTCCTCAACCAAGCATCGTCACCACTCCCCCCCAAAAACCTTGTTGGCTGCCAGCTAGGGAAAAAGAGGGTAATATTGGACTGATTGGTAACGGCTTAGGATTAACTTTGAGCAGTTGGGATTTCATGGTTAAGCAGAAAGCAAAACTACTAGGTGCTTTTATTATTGAAGAAAAAAGTAGCAGTAAATCCTTGATTAAACAGTTAGGTATTGCTATCGAAAAAATGCTCACCCTCCCTGATATTAAAGTTATTTTTATCAATATTGTTAGTAGCGATCAAACATCGGAGTTAGTTGCTCAGGCTTTACTCGATTATTGTCAGCCTTTGGTGGTAACATCGAGTAGCGACGAACGTTTACCTAGACCCACTGGGTCTAATTCGACCAGTCAACGGCCTATAACCCCCTCTCCTGAGAGTGAACCCGTAAAATGGGTGATCAGGCTGGCAGTGGACGATTTACAGCCCATAGAAGAGTCTTTTTCTGGTGTCTCTGTTAATTGTTTTGGGGGGCTGATGGAGGCTGTCAAAAAAACCGTTACTCTAAGTAATCAGGCATCAAAAAGAAAATCATGAAATGGGAAGCAGATAGTAAAATCTTAATTCAGGGGATTACTCATCCTTTGGCAATCAGTTATACTCCACGGATGAAAGCCCAAGGCACTAATATTGTTGCAGGGATTACTCTCGATGAGCAAACTGCTAATATTAACGATATTCCCTTGTTTACTTTGGTGGAAGAAGCGGTTAAGCAGGTGGGAGAAATCGATATCAGTCTCATTTTTAGTCCTCCCTATGAGGTGTTAGATGCCGGTTTAGAAGCGATCGCTGCGAATATTGAACAATTAGTTATTGTTACTTCTTGGGTTCCTCCTCTCGATTTAATTACCCTCCTAGAACAAGCAAAAGCAACCCATACTTTTGTCTTAGGTTCAGGTAGCGAAGGGTTATTAGTCCCTGATAAGTTTTGGTTGGGTGTGATGGAACCGGAATTCTATACTGAGGGATCAGTGGGGATTATTAGTCGTTGCGATCGCTTAATGGATGAGGTGGCGAAAATGCTAACTCAAGCAGGTTTAGGGCAGTCTTTAGCCATTAGTTTAGGATCGGATCGGATTATGGGATCAAATTTTGAGCAATGGTTACAGATCATGGAAGAGGATGACTCTACCAAGGCGATCGTTTTATTGGGACAACCCTACAGTAGTCCGGAGTTATTGGCTGCCCAATACATCAATTCAGGGATTGAAAAGCCTGTCATAGCCTATCTTCCAGGCATTCAAGCCCCCATTAATCGTAGTTTTGGCGATGCGACTAGCATTATTGCCAGTCAGTTATCTTATCAAAATACATCCACTACAGAGGAAAATCAAACTGTTACTGCTTTGAAAAAAGCAGGGGTGAAAATTGCTAATAATGTTGAGGAAATTCCTAAGTTAGTTCAACGTCTCTTTTCTAGTCAACGTCGTAAGTCACGGACATCTAAACGTTAGTTGACATACTCCCACCACTAATTGCTCCGCGCTTGTGTAGCAATATAGTGGGGGATTCTCTCCGTATCACTACTAGAGATTCCTTGTTCAACGAGACAACTTAGATTATCAATGTTGCCATTAACAACCCAG
>NZ_JASJEB010000017.1 GCF_030064895.1 Crocosphaera sp.
CTAACTGATAGATTAACTGTACAAAGTACCCTGAAGCTCGTTTAACTACCCTAATTTGTTTCAAGAGAAACCCATCAGGAATAGGACGAGACATCCTCATATTAACTTTCCCTATTTTGGGAAGTTTCACCCATCCATCACCCACCCATTCTTGCTTAACTGATGGGTAGAGAAAGCTTCTCATTTTCTTTTGGTTTAATCCTAGCTTTGGGAATAGCTTCCAAACATAAATCCCTTAAAATTCAAAAAAAATAGAAATAATGACTGAAGTGAGAGAAGTTTCTCTATAATTGTTGCTTCTCTCCTTTTTTCTGGCCGATTTGGCAATCTCGCGGCGTAAAACCGCGAGTATTCTTTGAATCCTGGGATTATTGAGCCTTATCAGTTATAGATAGGTTTTAGCTAGCTACACTAAGCAGCCCCATGTTAGCTAAACTGTCTTCTCCCCGTTTGGCATCTAGGTCTTGTACTAACTCAATCAGTTGGGTATAGTCAATACTATCTAAATTGCTAGTTTCTCCAGCGCGACAGTCTCTATAAATTTCTTCTGCTTTAGGAAATCCAATTTGCTCTAATACTGACTTCCAAACTTCTAATTCCTTGTCAGCAAACCAATATAAAGGTTTAGGGAGAACTTCAATAAAGAACGCTTTTTGTTCTTGGGTTAACTCTGAGTATACGCACTGTACTAAACTCTTGAAAATACAACTATGAGCATCTTCATCCCGATGATGAGCTTGTACCACCGCGCGGTTGAAAGGCTGAATGGTTTTATCACTAGATAAGAGTTTTAAATAGTCACTAACAAACACTTCAGACACAACAGAAGTTGCTAATTTAACTAGCATTTTTTTCCAATCTTCTTCATATAAATCTTGTTCTTTTCTCATACCTAGAACAAGATTAAATTCAGGAGGTTTTAGAGACTGTAAACCTCTTTGTCTACTGGTAATAATACCAGCTTTTGTTACTAATTGAACATGATAAGATTCATCAACTAAAACATCAGTTGCTACTTCCTGAATTGCACTCTCAGTAACCCCAGGATAACGGTGATAGATAATATCCTCACAAACAGGATTAACTACTTTCAATTCAACTGCAATGGTCTTCCAGTTGTAAATCAACCAACCACAAGATAAAATCTTATCTTTAGTTTCTTGAGAAGACTCTAAGAAAGCAGGGTGGTCTTTAAAGGGCAGTAAGTCAATGCGAAAATCTGGCCGACTATCATCGAGTAAAAGGGCTGCATCTATTTCCTTTTTCTTGACTTGAGAACGCTTTTCCCAAACATCACTAATTCTGGAAAGTAATTTATGGCACTGAGAAATGGATCGCATTTTAAATTGCTCCTATTATATGAAGTAGACAGCTAGTTTATGACAGGCTAATTAATGTTAATAATGTCGTAGTTACGGAATAAATCCCTAATAGATTTATGTCCATTAATCAAAGTGATAGTTAGGAAACAAATTACTTAATACATCGTATCTATGTTATTGATTATAAATTTTAATATTTTTTTAATCTTCATCCGAAAGGATTATCTTCATGGGTGATTGAGACATAATTTCTGTTTGTCAGACTTCTTGCAAAAATGTTTCGTGGTACAATTAAAGGCTCCTCTTTTATTCGATGAAATCGAGGGTCTTCAATAGGACATTTTATGATATGATGAAAGCTTGGATAAATTAATGGGCAATGATTAAACATGAAACAAGCATTAGTAATCAGACATTTAATGTTTGAAGACCTAGGTTCATTAGCTCCTGCGCTACAAGCTAAAGATTATGAGATAACTTACCTAGAAGCGGGATTTGATGATTTAAGTGCTATTGATGCCCTCGAATCAGAATTAGTTATTATTCTTGGTGGGCCAATTGGGGCTTATGATGATCAAGATTATCCATTCATTAAAGATGAATTGTCCCTCTTAAAAGAACGCTTAGATAGGGATTTACCCACCTTAGGAATTTGTCTTGGGGCTCAACTGATGGCAAGAGCATTAGGGGCAAAAGTCTACCCAGGTAATCAAAAGGAAATTGGTTGGTTTTCCATTAGACTTAGTGAAGCTGGAAAAGCCTCTGCATTAAAACATTTAGTTGAAGCAGGAGATATGGTTCTCCACTGGCATGGAGATACCTTTGATATACCGGAGGGTGCTGTTCACCTAGCGTCTAGCGAAAAATATGCCAATCAGGCTTTTAGTTGGGGTCAGTGTGGATTAGCCTTACAATTTCATCCAGAAGTAACCAAACAAGGACTAGGGCGTTGGTTTATTGGTCATGCTTGTGAAATTGGTCATGCCCCAGAGGTAACTGTGGCCAAGCTAAGGGAAAATACAGAAAAATATGCTGATTCTTTAGAAGTCAAAGGAAAAAAAATGTGGCAAGGATGGATAAAACAAATTGAAGGTAGAAGTCATTGATATCGACTTACCAGAATGCAAAGAAGTGACAAAATTATTGGCAGAAGTTCCCACCTATAAATTCTCAAAAAATATCCATATTTTAGCTTAATCGGCGAGAAACCCCACACTTTGTTTTCGATAAAAAATAATTAAACAAGTGTGGGATTAATCGCCAGTGATGCTACAATACCTTCAAGTGGGACTGGGCGTGTACCTCACTATAAAACGCCGTAGTGGGAAAGAAGGAGTACCACAATGGAAGTTCAAGAAGGATAATTTCCGCTTGAGGCCTACACTCTACGAATGTGAGTGTATGGAGCGTCGCGATGGTTTTGTGGCGACAATGGTACGATGACGATGATCACTAGGGAAGGTAGTTTGATAATCAAATCCTAATTCTTGTAAGGTTTGTTCTACATTAAAAGTATAGTAATCATCGCTGTGGGGTTCGGTACTTTTCATTAACATAAATAAGGCCGGTGGTAAGTTTTGAATTACCTCTGAACGGGGGTTATTATCAACAATACCAAGAACACCTCCAGGGCGTAAAATGCGAAAAACTTCCTTAAAAATAGCGGTTGCAGCATCACGGGGTAATTCGTGGAGAACAAACTGAATAGTAATTACATCAAAAGAATTATCATCAAAATTTGTTTTCTCTGCTAAACCATGTATCCATTGACTGATTTCTTGTTCTTCATCGGTAACTTTAGCTACTGCTAACATATAAGGGGATAAGTCAAGTCCGATGGTGTTGATTGGTAAATTGTTTTGTCGTTGGCTATAATAACGGTGGGTTGCTTTGGTGGAAACGCCTATAGAACAGCCAATATCAAGGATGTTTTCAACTTGAGGAGGGCTATAAGGTTCCAAAACAGCATGAAAAGCTGCTCTTAACCTGTCTTGTGCTTCTTGCCAAGTTAAGTCTTCATTCTTCCAGACTCGCAGGCCAAGAGACTGGGTTGCAGGAACGGCTTCAAAGGCAGCTTTCCAGCATAAATTCCCTTGATCATAAGCATGAAAAGGAACTAGATAATAGTCGGGATAAACCACGTCAGGGTTAGTGATTTGGGATAATAAGCTTTTAGCAGGGGATTTTTCTAAGGTTTTACAGTTTTGTTCCCACGCAATGCCGTTTTTCTCTGCTGTTTTAATGATAACTTGTCTCGCTTGATGGGTCATGAGGCGATAAATGGGCTTTGTTTGTATCATTAAATTAACAAAGCGTGAGAGAAGATCGTCACCTGTCCAGTCAGGTTTAACTTTATTCACCATGATATAAGATTATGGATTCCTACTCTGAAGATATTTCTAACTATATCACTCTTTAGTCATGTAATCATGTCATGCTTCATATCGTGATCGCAAAATGAAGGGTTTCTGGGATATATTTAAGCATAAAAATAGAGATTCTTCGCTATCAATTTTGAAGCAAATATTACCTATATTAGTAACATAAAATCCCTCAGAATGACCAAACATTGAACATTGAACATTTTGGTTTCAAGCCTCTCCCTTTAGGGAGAAAGAAGTTTGGGAGAGGTTTCAAGCCTACTTCCAAACGAATGATAAATGATAAATGAAATGACAGAATGTTAATGTCATAATAAAGATGGCATTTTTGTATAATCTTCTGTTACCCAACTAGCAAAACGTCTTGCTAAAGGAGGAGCAAACATAAGTGTGCTGGTAAACCCTGAAAATAAATGAAGTCCCTCAAAGTTGTCAATTTTACCTACTAAAAAATTAGAATCAGGACAAAAAGAAACTAAGCAATTATGTACTTTTCCTGGTAAATTTTGTAAATCAGGAAGTATTTTACTAACTCCTTCGCGAATGGTTTTTTCTGCTAAACTTTTATTAAGTTTTGCTGTAGTATTGGTTATAATCTGACTAATTTGACCTAAACAAAAACTTCCATCTAAAAATTGAATTGCACCAGGTTCCATGACATCAGAAATAATCTCATCATTAGGATTATTCCATAAAGATTTAATTTCAGAATCTCCTGATTTTTCTTCAATATCAAGACGGTTTAAAATAGCTGGCATCACTAAAGCTTTTAGTTTTATATCTACATTGGAAGTTAATATCAATTGAGAATGAGTAAAATAAATATTAATATTTATGCCCATATTTTGTAACAAAAAACGGCTTAAACCTCCTGCACAAATTACGACATTTTTACTATAATATTCTTCCTTATTTGTTTTCACTCCTGCTATTTTTTGATTTTGAGATAACAGTTGAGTCACTTCTTGATAATTAATCGTTCCACCTAATCTTAAAAAAGCTTGTTGGTAAGCATTGTTTGTTTTCTGTGGGTGAATATGTCCATGAGGTAACTTAAGACATCCTGAGATATAATCAGTGTTTAATAAAGGTTCAATTTCATTAGCTTCTTTTGGGTCTAATAATTGAGGTTTTATGAAAAATTTTTGATAATTTTCTACAATAGCTCGGGGTTCATTATTGACAGGAATAGTTAACATTAAATCCAGTTCTCTAAAATCAGTATTTTCTCCCAATTCTTCTGATAAATTATGATAAATATCTCGACTTTCTTGACATAATTGAATCGAATAGTTATCTGTTCCAGACCAATAAGCGACTCCCCCATAACTATAACGAGTTGCATTATCATAATTGGGATCTTTTTCTAGTAGTAATACTTTTAAACCTTGTTTAGCCAATTCATAACTTAAACTTGATCCTGTAATACCAGCACCAACAACAATCCAATCAAAATTATTCATAGTCTTCTTATATAATTTTTAGCTATTTTATCATAAATAGCTGATTAATTAAACTTTATATTTTAATATTATTTCTAAATCTAAATTGAAAAACTATGATAAAATGATGAACACAATTTCTGATTTATAACTGAATGAATTTGCTTCCTAGACGTTATCATCGCATCAAACAAGTTCTTGACAAAAGACAACCAGACTTAACTGTATTAACCGAGGATGTTCATAAACCGCATAACTTATCAGCTATTATTCGCACTTGTGATGCTGTAGGAATATTAGACGTTCATACTATTAATAAAACCGATGAATTTCCTACTTTTTCTCAAGTTTCTCAAGGCAGCGATAAATGGATATTTCTACACACTCACCCTGATATTAGAACAGCTATAAATTATTTAAAACATAAAAATTTTAAGATATATGCAGCACATTTTACAGATCAATCTTTAGACTATCGTGAGATCGATTATACTCAACCAACAGCTATTTTATTAGGAGCAGAAAAATGGGGAGTTAGTGAAGAAGCAGCAAATTTAGTTGATGGAAACATTATTATTCCCATGTTAGGAATGGTGCAATCTTTGAATGTTTCTGTTGCTGCTGCGGTCATTTTATTTGAAGCACAACGCCAAAGATTAGCAAAAAAAATGTATGATACCAGTCGCTTAGATGCTACTATATACCATAAAATATTGTTTGAATGGAGTTATCCAACCTTAGCAAGAGAGTATCAAAAAAAAGAGGTAAATTATCCATCTTTAGGAGAAAATGGAGAGATTATTAGCTAAAATTATCCATAGAACAAAATTAAAACCACACCTAAAAACCATCAATTAAAATGGTATCAGATATTGATATTAGTGGTGTATTTTTTTAGCGAAAAATATTATTATTCAATCTGAATTGTTCAATAATTTCTTTGAGTGCTTCCGAAGAATCTTGGCTAATTAAATGAGCTTTAAATTCTTCATCTTTACCTAAATACTGAACATAATTAGCTCGAAGATAGGGTGCATAATCTTGATTTTTTGTCAGATGTAATTCAAAAAAAGCTAACATTGTCGAGTTGGTATAATCATCTAATAACTCAGGACTGGGTAAAGTTAAATCGTCCACAGTATCTATTAAATCACTTAACCCTCCATCCACTTGAGAAAAGTCTACGTGAGCTTGTCCTTCTTGTAATAAAAGATAACTATTTGCTGTGGTTAACCAAGGAAAAGAACGAACTTGCTCAAACACAAACGGAGTAGCCGGATCGTAGTTTCCTGCAGCAATAAAAGTTGGTATTTTAATCTTAGCTAATCCTTTCGGACCAAAAATACTAGCATTGACAGGATTAAGCGCATACACAGCTTGAATACGCTCATCCCTAAAATTGTAGTCTTTTTGTTCAATGTTTAAAGCTCTACATTGTAATAATAAAGCCGTATTCATATTCCCTAAATTAATGTTACAATCTTCCTCAAGATGTTCAAAATCTAAGGTTGCTCCTGATAGTGCTAAAACCGTATAACCACCAAAAGAATGACCAAATACACCCACATTTTCTAGGTCTAATATGCCTTGATACTGAATATTATTACGCTTCTCTAATTCATCTAAAGTTTGACTAATATCCAGGGGTCGATCCACAAATTCTTCTACTAAAAATATCTGTCGAGATAACCCTTCTAAAAAATAATTTTTCTGTTGAATATCACTCCCTGGATGTTGGGGAACGGCAACAAAATAACCGTAAGAAGCTAAATGTTTGGCCTGTTTAGCAAAAGCTTCCGGTTCAGAACTTAAACCATGAGAAATAATGACAACAGGAGTCTTTCCCTCACGCCAAGTTTTAGGTCGATAAACATCAACATAAAATCTTCTTTCTCCAAACCGAGTGCCACGGTTTTCATCTGTTAAATAAAAGCGTTGGGGTTCTAATACTTGAAACGGTCCTGGTTGTTGGATATCTAATTTTTGAGAAAAATCTACAGGAGGATCATTTTCCGCTTCCAGTGCCGATAATCTAGCGGTTTCTTCACTAAATAAATAAGTCGCTCGAACAATAATATCGATTTTTTCCCCTAAAACCAGAGCTTTTTTGACATCCAGTTGTATATTAGTGGAGAAGTTTCTCAAGACATTAATTAAACTTAATCCTTCCGGTTCAAACGCTGATTGTACTAAAGATCCTCTGATCACATATTGTCCATTGCGTCCACCTTGAATGTTAATAACATCACCAAAATAATCAAGAAGACGTAATCCTTCATCAGTATGAAGACTACGAGAGATCAATACAGGATCGACGGGAACTGGTTTCGATAAAGCTTCCCGAAATAACGCTTTTTGTTCAGCAGTTATACCAGCAACATCTAAATAAAAAGCTAGATTACCAGTCGCTATTCCTTCATTAGCAAAAGTTTCCAGAGAATCCACCGACACCGACAAAATCAGAGAATCGTACACAAAAGAGATTTTCTCCACTGCATAAGTAGGAACTGCGGTGATAGCGATCGCCCCAAAAGTGAGACTGCATAACCCAGAATAAGCAGAAAATTTAGAAATATCCATCACACCTTAAATAAATTCTAAAACTATCATTATAGTAAAAATAAAAACCAGAAAAATCAACCATTATCATAGTCCCAGTGCTGTAGCTGATCAAGAACTTTTAGAAATAAAAAATATTAATACTAAACAAGTAAATTAAACCAACTAGCAAACTTACTTGTAAAGCGATCGCCAATAATTTAACAGTAGCATAAATATTATTGTATGATAGGATCAAATAACTGTTAATCACAATCACTTATTAAAAATCAATTAACTTATGAGACCAACTCCTATCCCTCCACAACCCGGTCAAGAATCTGTTTGGGACTATCCTCGTCCTGCTATTTTACAAGACACCGATAAACATCTCAAAGTAATTTGTAATGGTATTGTTTTAGCCGAAACCAGCAACGGAAAAAGAGTCCTAGAAACCAGTCATCCTCCTACCTATTATTTCCCTCCTGAAGATGTTAAGTTAGAATATCTTACTGAGACTTCTAGAAAAATTCCTTGTGAATGGAAAGGAATATGTCTTTATTCTGATATTAAGATAGGAGATAAATATATTCAATATGGATCTTGGCGGTATTTTCAACCTACACCTGATTTTGTTTCTATTCAAACTTACTACGCTTTCATACCTGCTTTAATGGATGCTTGTTATGTTGATGATGAGTTAGCGACTCCCCAAGCAGGAGATTTGTATGGAGGATGGATCACTAAAGATATTGTTGGGCCCTTTAAAGGAGGCCCAGGAACTTGGGGATGGTAAACTAATCATAAAAATAAGGCAAAAACGATGAAAATTAAAGCTGAAATTGAGAAAACAGGTTATCAAATTAACGATAATTATTTGACACTAGAGCAATGTAAGCATTTTTTAAAATTGATTGATGATTACCGCAAGAATCACAAGGTTCCTAATGTTTATCGCCAATCTAGAGAACGTTCACTCGATTATTTTGTCATTGATGGTGTGCAAATTAAACAACACTTGCCTGAAGTATGGCAGATATATCATAATGTTAACAATATAGTCAATGAACTAAGCGGACAAAAGCTTGTTCCGTTGGCTAATCAGAGAGTGGGAGTTAACATTAATATTATGTCAAGCGGGGGCGAATATCGTTGGCATTATGATAGAAATTTTGTGACAGTTCTCCTATATTTAAACGAAGTGAAAAAAGGAGGAGAACTAGAAATGTGTCCGAATTATAGATTATATATTAACCAACAAAAATATACTTTTATTCAGAAATATTTCGATTATTTATTTCAGTTAAAGATTATCCGAAATTTATTCGGAAATCAAATTAATGTAAAGCCATCTTCAGGAAGAATATTAATTATGCTGGGTGATAGGTGTTTGCATAGTGTTCAAGCTTTAGAAGGAAATGATGAGAGAATTAATATAGTCATGTCCTATGACATTCCTGGAAAAAATTTTCCAATTGAGAAACAACTTGATTCTTACTTATATACTCAAGAAGAAAAATATTCATCAGATCCAAATTATCTTTAATTATTATTAGACATATCCATAATTTAATAAAATCAGACCAATAACACAAATTTGATCTTATTCTCTACTTTATATGATATATTTTTATATTATTTGGGAATATTTGGGGTATAAACAAGGTTTTGATATAAATATAATGATAAATCATAAAAAAAAGCAAAAATATTTCTATATAAATGTGTTTAAAATTTTTTTATATAGTCCTATTATACTCATAATATATTTTCTTCATGTTTACTTTTTTGATATTCCAAATTATTCCTTACCCGAAATCCCAACAAGCATTTTATACACATTTCCAGAAGAAAGCACCATACACGAAGGAACATGGTTGCAATGGCCACATCATTTTCAATACGGTAAACAATTTAGAAACCATTTAGATCAAACCTGGATTACGCTAACAAAAGAGCTTAAAACCAGCGAGAATGTTCACATCATTGCTTACAACGAAAACGAAAAAAACAGGATTATTGGCCTTTTAGCTTCGGCTGGAGTCAACTTGGTAAATGTTAACTTTTATGTAATACCTAATAACGATTTTTGGATTCGCGATAACGGTCCAATTTTCGTTCACGACACAATGGGAAATTTGGTTATTCAAGATTGGGGCTTTAATGGCTGGGGAAATAAAGCCGATTTTGATTTGTGCAACAAGGTTCCTCAAGCCATAGCAAATAATCAAAACCGAACGTTGGTTGATTTAAATGCTGTGATGATAAATGAAGGGGGAAGTGTAGAACTTGACGGGCGAGGCACTTTAATGGCCTGTAAAAGTTCAATTTTAAATAATAATCGTAATCCACACTTAGGTCAAGAACAAATAGAAGCCATATTTAAAGCTTATTTAGGAGCAGAAAATTTTGTTTGGCTTGATGGTCAAGCTGGATTAGAAATTACCGATCAACACATTGACGGGTTTGCTCGATTTGGCAACTCGAACACCATTGTTACTATGAACAATGCCGATTTATTGGCATTCGATGTGCTTCAAACCGACATCGATAAACTTTATAAAGCCAAAGATAAAGATGGACTACCTTACAATTTTTTGTTTTTGCCTTTAACTCAAAATAATGTTACTACAACTTATGGCAAAAATTTAGGCTACAAAGGTTCATACTGTAATTATTACATTGCCAATACCAAGGTTTTAGTTCCAACTTATAACGATCCAAACGATACCTTGGCCATAGATTTACTTCAAGACTTATATCCGAACAGAAAAGTTGTTGGAATTGACTTTAGAAATGTATACGCCAATGGGGGAATGGTTCATTGTGTTACGCAACAACAGCCAGCCGAATAATTTTTTTCCTTGACCAAACATTGAACATTGAACATTAAACATTGAACATTGAACATTGAACATTGAACATTTTGGTTTCAAGCCTCTCCCTTTAGGGAGAAATAAGTTTGGGAGAGGTTTCAAGCCTACTTCCAAACCAATGATAAATGATAAATGATAAATGAAATGACCTTGGGAAAAGTTCGCCGTTTTCTTCAGTCTTAAACTAGCCAAAAGTTAAGGAGAATCTTCTTTCAACCAATGAGCAAATTCCTGAGTAAAATTATCCTTTAAAATAGCCTCACGAATACGTTTAGTAAACCTCACTAATTCTGTCACATTGTGTAAAGATAAGAGGATATAACCGAGCATTTCATGCGATCGCACTAAATGATTCAAATAAGCCCGTGAAAAGGTTTTACAAACGTAACAAGGACATTCAGAGTCTAAAGGGGCAAAATCTTCTCTAAATCGGGCATTTTTGAGGTTCCAGCGTTCTCCTCGTACCAATGCCGTCCCGTGACGACCGAAACGAGTGGGAATAACACAATCAAATAAATCTATCCCAGAAGCGATGGCCATCACCATTTCTTTATAAGTCCCCACCCCCATCAAATAACGGGGTTTGGACTCAGGGAGCAAAGGAGCGGTAAATTTAACGATATCACGCACTAATGCCGGTTCTTCCCCCACACTGACCCCACCGATAGCATATCCGGGCAAATCTAAAGGAATTAAAGCCGATACCGCATCCGATCGCAACTTGGGATAGGTTCCCCCTTGAACGATACCGAATAACGCCTGATCTTGGGGTCTCTGATGGGCTTTAATGCACCTTTCTAACCAGCGATACGTGCGATCGGTTGCCGCCGCCACAGCGTCATAATCAGCGTCTCCTGGGGGACATTCATCAAAGGCCATGATTACGTCTGCACCCAAAGCATTTTGAATATGGATAGACCGTTCAGGGGTTAACTCAATGATGCTACCATCCCGAGGAGAACGGAAAGTAACACCAATTTCTCTAATTTTTCGCAGTTCACTGAGGCTAAATACTTGAAAGCCTCCAGAATCGGTTAAAATAGGACCATTCCATCCCATAAAGCGATGCAAACCCCCGGCAGTTTCAACAATCTTTTCCCCTGGTTGTAGATGTAGGTGATAAGTGTTGGCTAAAATCATTTGTGCGCCTGTTGTTTCCAGTTGTGCAGGGGTTAATCCTTTAACTGTCGCTAGGGTTCCTACAGGCATAAATCTGGGGGTTTCGACGATCCCATGAGGGGTTGACCAAGTTCCGGCCCTAGCTTGGGTGTGAAGACATTTTTTTTGTAATTGAAAAGAAAAGACCATATTTCAGTTATCAGTTACCAGTTATCAGTTACCAGTTATCAATTATTTCATTATTTCTACCTTATCTCCAACTTTTAAGGATGTTTCTTGTTGTAAGTTTACGATTTTTGTGTTAACACTTACTCGATAAAAATGATTAAATTGACTGGAATTTACCCAACTGGGCAAGGTTTCTTTTCTTTTGGTTATAAAGTGTTTTTTAAAGTTGTTTGTTATGGCTCCTGTATAAGAATTTTTTGTGGGAACGATACATCTTGGACAAGGCTTAATACCTTTAAAATCGACGTTACCAACACGAAAATTTACCCATTGATTTTTCTTAGCAAATAATTGATCTTCCCAGAAAGCGGAAACTCCATTAATTTCTAGATTGGCTCTAAATCTCCTTCTTATTTCTTCTATTGTTAGTTCAGGAAACCAGTTAGCAATAGTTTCTAATGCGGCTTGACTAATAATAGTAGGTCCCGAGGCTTTTCTATCATCAGGAAAGCCAGTAATTTTATTTTCTTTCAAATAAACTATACAACCAAAATAGTCACTTAAAAACTTTTCTATTTCTTTTCTTTCCTCTTCTAAATCAAAGGTTTGCTTTAAATCATTATCTTTATGTTCCAAAGTAACTTGACTTAAACTATCACTATAAGTTGCTCTTAGTTGATAAATTTGGTTATTAGTTTTAGCATTAATTAATTTTCTATTTTTAGTAAAAATTGCCCATTGTCTGTCATATTCTAAAGCTCCACTTTTCAGAAGTTTTGCTTGGGAAATCGATAAACCATCTAAAGATTTAATGGGATAAATGATGATTTTGTCTAGAAAAGGTGTTTTATTGATTGATTCCATACTTTCATCTCTCTATTGATTAATATAAGAATTCATGGTTTATAAATTCAATTTCCTTCCTATTTCCCTCTTGGGAGGGGTTAGAGGTGGGTAGGATTAGAGGTGTGTTAATTTCATTTACCCCGACGTTTGCCAACCAACTAAACAAATAGCTGTAATGAGACCTAAGATAGGGAGAATTATCCAGGGCTTTATTTTATATCTTTTCATACAATCACTCCTAAGGGGACATAATTCGGGGTATTTCTGTAAGATTATGATAACAGTAAGGCGATACTGGGGAATAATAAAAAAGTAAACAGCACTAAGAAAGATACTTGAACAACCATGAATTTAATCAGAATCTGGATCATTGCTAGTAATGGATTTCGAGAAGTTATCCGCGATCGCATTCTTTATGTAATTGGATTTTTTGCCGTTGTTTTAGCCCTCTCTTTGCGCTTACTTCCTGAAATTTCGGTGGGGGCAGATGGTAAAATTTTCCTAGATGTTGGTTTAGGGTTAACCTCTTTTTTAGGGGCGATCGTTGCTATTTTCGTAGGAACAGCTTTAATTAATAAAGAAATTGAAAAAAGAACCGTTTTAATTTTAATTCCTAAACCCATTAGTAGGGCGGAATTAATTGTGGGTAAACATCTGGGTTTGTGCGGTGTTTTAGCCGTAGTTCTTACTATTATGACTGCGCTTTATTTAGGTGCATTAGCTTGGGCAAATATAATATTCTCTCCTGTTAGTTTATTAGTTTCTCAAGTTTATCTCTTATTAGAATTAGCGGTTTTAACAGCAGTTGCCATAACATTTGGGACGTTTACCAGTTCAATTTTAGCAACCCTTCTCAGCTTTGGTATCTATATTATTGGACATCTTAGTAGCGACTTACTTGAATTAGCGCAATTAAGCAAAAATCCCCAAATTACTGCTTTAACTGAAAGCATCTATTTAATTGTTCCTAACCTAGAAAGATTTAACCTCAAAAATACAGCAGTTTATGGCATTCTTCCCAGTAGTTCTGACCTATTAATTAATGCCGTTTATGGAATTGTCTATATTGTCCTCTTGCTGACCATTTCTAGCTTTATTTTCTCCCGTCGACAGTTTTAAGAAGATATTCAGAGACATTCTGAAACACGAAATCAACCAATTGGGTGAACCGTCAACCGCTTCCAGTGATAAAATAGGTATAAGACACATTCTTTAAGTCAGGAAATTCAGTTTGGTGTTATCCTCCATCATTGCCGATTTTCGTGTTATTTTTGACCGTGACCCCGCCGCCCGCAATTGGCTAGAAGTCCTTTTCTGCTATCCTGGGTTACAAGCGATTATGCTTCATCGTGTTGCCCATCGTATTTACAAGCAAGGAGTCCCCTTCTTCCCCCGTTTAATCTCCCATCTGGCAAGATTTTTTACTGGGGTTGAAATTCATCCAGGTGCTAAAATTGGTACTGGTGTATTTATCGATCACGGCATGGGTGTGGTCATCGGTGAAACCGCTGAAGTCGGTGACTATAGTTTGATTTATCAGGGCGTCACCCTTGGGGGAACCGGGAAACAAAGCGGCAAACGTCATCCTACCCTCGGTAAAAACGTAGTTGTAGGGGCAGGGGCTAAAGTTCTCGGCAACCTTAATATAGGCAATAATGTTAGAATTGGCGCCGGTTCTGTCGTATTACGTGACGTTCCTTCTGATTGTACCGTTGTGGGGATTCCTGGGCGCATTGTTTATCAATCTGGGGTCAAAGTCAACCCCCTAGAACATGGCAACTTACCTGATTCTGAAGCGAAGGTAATTCGGTTATTACTCGACAGAATTGAAGCTTTAGAAAAACAGGTTGAAGCATTACAAGAAGATAAATTAAAAGAACGGGAATTAGTAGTTAGTGGTGTGTCGAATTTGGGAACTAATTCTGGTAATAATGAATCTCATAGTTGTTATATAAAAGATAAAGAAATCGAGGAATTTCTCGGCGGTACTATGTAACTTTTTATCATAGCTAATTTTAGGGGTCAATGTTAATTGACCCCTTATTTTTATTGTGATTTAATTCCCATCATTAATAAACCAATGGTTTCTACATCTGTTTTAGGATCAACTATATCCATAAATTCTCCTCGGTAAATAATAGCTAGGCGATCGCTCATTGTTCTAACATCTTCTAACTCGGTGGAAATATATAAAATAGCTGATCCATTTTCCCTTGCTTTTAAGAGTTGTTGTTGTATATATTCGGTTGCTGTAATATCGAGTCCTCTAGTGGGTTGCATCGCAATAATTAATTGTGGATTATTAGATAATTCACGGGCTAAAATTATTTTTTGTTGGTTTCCTCCTGATAGTTTACTAACGGTAAGATTGGGTTCAACTCCTCGAATATTAAAGTTATTAATTGCTTCATTTTCTATAGTTTTAATAGCTGTTTTCTGTAAAATTCCCCATTGATTAAAAGGATAGGAATGATATTGTTTTAGAATCAAATTTTTACCAATATTGAAGGAGGAAATTAAGCCCATTGTTTTTCTATCTTCTGGAATATAACCGATGGATAATTGTCTAATTATTTTTTTTATTTTCCAATCAGTAATATCAATATTTTTATATTTAATTTTACCATTTTTTGGTAGAATTAATCCCATAATAACTGATACTAATTCTTGTTGTCCATTACCATCAACTCCAGCAATTCCTAAAATTTCTCCTGCTTTGATTTGAAAAGAAATATCATTAATATTTTTAACAGCTAAATTATTGACTGTTAAAATTGTTTCTAGGAAAGTTAATGTTTTTTTGTTTAAATTAACTGCTTGATGTTCACCAATCATCATCTTAGCTAATTTTTGAGGATTAAGATTTTTATTTTTAATAGTATCGATTACTTTTCCCTTTCTTAAAATTGTTATAAAATCACATAAATTAATAACTTCTTCTAATTTATGACTAATAAAAATAACTGTATTTCCTTGGTTAACAAATTGACGTAAAATTTTGAAAAAGTTGGCAATTTCACCAGGGGTTAAAACTGCAGTAGGTTCATCCAAAATTAACAGTTTTGCACCTCGATATAATACTTTTAAAATTTCTACTCTTTGCTGCATTCCCACTGAAATATTTTCTACTTTAGCATCTAGATCAATTTCTAGTTTATAATCATCAATTAATTGTTTAATTTCTACTCTTTTTTGTTTTAATTTAAGTCCATATTTTCGCGATGTTCCTAAGATAATATTCTCTAAAACAGATAATTGAGGAACTAACATAAAATGCTGATGAATCATACCAATTCCTTGATCAATTGCATCTTGAGAAGAATTAATATGAACGACTTCATTATTAATATAAATTTCTCCTTCATCGGGACGATATAACCCTGATAATATATTCATTAATGTACTTTTTCCTGCACCATTTTCTCCTAAAATAGCGTGAATTTTTCCCTGATTAATAGTTAAAGAAATACTATCATTGGCAGTAAATGAACCGAATTTTTTAGTAATTCCTTTTAAACATAATTGAACCATCTTTATCTGTTTAATAATGGACAATATAGCACTTCTCATACTTGTGAGGTACAGAGGTTATATCTCAATAATCTTAAGAAAGAGATTTATTTACACAAAGAGTTGATTTTCCATTTTCTTGGCAAGGTTCAAAAGTTATTTTTTGAGAAACAATTGCTTCTTTAATAGTATTAATTTTGCTAATCATTTCATCACTAATAACATCATTGAATTCTCCCATATATAAAATATCAGAATAATCTAAACCTAAACTATAAATTTGACCTTTTAATTCTTTTTTCTCAGCTAATTCTGCCAGATAATTAATAGCTAAGTCTAAACGTTTAACAGGAGTAGTTAACACAGCTTTTGGTGCAATATTTAACTGATCAACCGTATTACCAAAAGCATAAATTCCCTTTTCTTCTGCGGTTTGTAAAACAGCAGGAGACGCATTATCTAACCATTGATAAATGACATCAGATCCAGCAGAAATGAGGGCTAAGGTTGCTTCTTTTGCCTTAGCTGCGTCATTCCAATCCCCTGTATAACTGGGAGTAATTTTAATGTCAGGATTGATAGATTTTGCCCCTAATTCAAATCCCCTTAATTCTTCATCTGTAGCTTGAAAAGATTGGGCAGTAATATAGGCCATTTGATTACTTTTTGTCATCAATGCACCTAATATTCCACAAAGATAACTTCCTTGTAAATGATCGATGCGTAAAGAGGCGATATTTTCCCCTGAAACTGCCCCATTTACCCCTATAAAAAAGGTGTCAGGAAATTGAGCAGCTACCTGTTGAATAGCAGCATCAAATTGTCCCCCATGAGCATAAACTAAATTATAACCTCGTCTGGCAAAACCAGCTAAAGTTTCTGCTTGATCTGCTTGAGAAACTTGTTCAACATAAGCTGTTTCTACTCCTAATTTTTCTTCTATTAATTTAACTCCTTCATAACCACTTTGATTCCAAGCTTTATCTGTTATAATACCAGGTAAAACAATGGCTATTTTGAAAGGAATTGACTCTTTTTCTGTGAATCTATCTTCTATTATTGGAAGCTCTTGACTTTCTTGAGTAAAATACTGATCAGGAGTATTTCCACAAGCTTTTAAAATCAAACTTCCTAAGAATGCTGAGCTAAAACCTAAAAATTGTCTGCGTTTTAATGGTGAATTTTTCATCTTATTATTGTGCTTAAAATACTACCGATACGTTGCCAAGGAAAGAAGCGAAAAACAGCATGACCAATGATATTTTTCTCAGGTAAAAATCCCCAAATATGAGAATCATTACTATTATTTCGATTGTCCCCCATCACAAATAAATAACCTTCAGGAACTTCTACAGATTTTAAGTTATAGTGAGGAGATTCTAAAATATAGTTCTCTTCAAGAGGCAAATTATTGACATAAACTATACCATCTTGAACAGCAACTTTATCACCTCCTCTAGCAACAATTCTTTTAATAAAAGCTTGACCTTTTTCGTATCCTTGCATTTGTAATTGCATGGGAGGTTCAAAAACAACTATATCTCCTTTTTCTGGTGGATGAAGATAATAAGAAACCTTTTCAATAACTAAGCGATCGCCTGTTTCTAAAGTAGGAGACATGGACTGAGAAGGAATATATCTGGGTTCGGCAATAAAAGTCCGAATAATAAATGCTAAAATAATAGCAATGATTAAAATTTGTACATTTTCTCGTACAGTTTCTCCGATGCTATTTTTCTCGTTTAAATTGGAGTTAGATTGTTCTTTTTCTGGATCGATAGTCATAAAAATTACCTAAACTATTACGTGATTTTAAAACCCCGTAGTTAACTATGGGGTTTTATTGATTTAGTTGTTTTTTAGCTTGTTGCCAAAGCTTTTCTAAATCTTTTAAAGGATAATCTGTTAAAGGGCGATCTGCAAATTTCTCCATTTTAGAAAGTCGTTGAATAAATCTTTCATTAGTGCCTGATAATGCCTCAGAAATATCTAAATCATACCATCTGGCTAGGTTAACAATGGTAAACAATAAATCACCTAATTCTGCTTGTTGATGGCTTTTATTATCGGTTTCTAATGATTCTTTAAACTCGGTTAATTCTTCCGAAAATTTTTCCCAAACGCCCTCGATATTTTCCCATTCAAAACCTGCTTTGGCAGCCTTAACTGAGATTTTACTACTAGCCATTAGAGGTGGTAAAGTACGGTGATAACGGTCTAATTTTCGACTCAATAATTGAGTCATTTCTGGGTTTTCTCCTTTTTCTTCTGCCTTAATTATTTCCCAATTTTGACGCACTTCTTCACTATTTTCAACGGTTACATCGCTAAAGACATGAGGATGACGACGGATTAATTTTTCTGTGATCCCTTCTGCCACTTCTTGTAAGCTAAAATGACCGTCATCTTTGGCTATTTGTGCTTGTAATACCACTTGTAACAATAAGTCCCCTAACTCTTCAACAATGGCCTCTTGATCCTCGCTTCTAATAGCATGAACAACCTCATACGCTTCCTCTATGACATAAGGTATCAAAGTTTGAGGGGTTTGGGCCAGATCCCAAGGACATCCCCCGTCAGGCGATCGCAGTTTAGCTACAACATTAATCAGATGATTTAATGCTTCTAAGATGGCGTGATAAGTTTGGGTTGGGGTGGTTTGAGGGTTAGACATAAATAGTCAGAATAAAACTCACCTATCTATTGTTAACCAAGTTAGTATTTTTTTCAATCATTATTAGTCAATATATCTAATTTACTGTTTTGCTTCCTGCATTTTAGTTTGAGCAAATTCTAACAATTTTTGTGCTTCTTCATAAGCAGTAGTTCCTTTTTCAACTTTTTTCAATTGATCCATGGTTATTTGCATTTTATTAATAAATAGTTTTTGTTGATTAGATTCAACTCCATTAGCAAACTTTTTTTGGATACCTTGGATCTCTTTTTTGGCAATTTCTAAAGCTAATACTGATTGTTTCTCAACTTTACTATTTAGTTTGACAACACTCAAATTAGTTTCATATTCTGCCAATAAATCTTGTGTTTCTAAATAGCCTATTTCATTTTGAGAAATTGTTTCTAGTCTCCTAATAGCCTTTTGCCATAGTTGTTGGCATTCTTGCCATTTATCCACAGAATGAGGAGGGTTTGTACATAATTTTTTGGCCGATAAAGAAAAACTTTTAGCTGCTGTAATCATTGTATTAGTTCTTTGTTTACCTGTTATATTTCCTGTAACAGATTGAAAGTCCCTCTGATAAATATTTAATTTTGAATTAACTAAAGTTGCTGCAAAAGTTTGAGGAGGTAATTGTTGTAATTCATCTAAAGATTGTTGCCAACTTCTAACAATTGTTTGTTTTTCTTCTGGTTCCGTTGCTTGTTGATAGTTTTGTTTAGCTTCTTGTAGTTTTTTATCGGTCTCTTGATATGTATTAAAAGCATTTTTTTGTTGAAAAATAATTGCTTCCATTCTGCCTATTTTTTTTCTAGCTGCTTCAAATTCATCTATGGTAAACTGCCAACTACAACTAAACATTTCGCAGTATCTTTTGGGTTCATAACCAATAAACCAAACAGGAAGTTTATCTAAATTGTCTTGAGCAAGTTTAACCTTTTCTTCCCCTAATTTTATATCATCAAAACTAGAAACATGATGAATAAGTTGATCCGCTTGTTCTACATGAGCGATCGCTTCTCGATAATTATGATCCATCTCAATATAACTCGGTAATAATAATAATGGAGCAACTTTTGAGACGGGACGACGTATCATAGGATAAGGTAGATTAACAAGGGAAATAAGTCCTACTAAACCCGCAGTTGTAACCGTTGTAATGCCTAGACCCCAAGCAATTAGTTTTAGTTTCATAATTAATAGTAACCAGTATATTCAATATTAGTATTCCCCATATTGAACAATTTGTTATCATTTAGCATCATCCATTATATTTAGCAACTTTAAGAAATTCCTTATTTTTCATAATTATAATTAGCAATCATCCATAATATTCCTGAAAAAATAGTTAAAATAATGGTCAACCAATCTCCCCATTTAACATATAAAGTTTTGTTATTTCGAGGATAAATAGTCCCTCGATGTAGTTGATAAATATTCATATCTGATATCCATAAAGTTTTCCCTTTTGGGTTAACAATAGCAGAATATCCAGTATTAGTCGCCCTGGCCATCCATCTATCAGTTTCAATCGCACGAATAACATCTTGTGCGTGATGTTGTGCAGGCATAATTTCACTATAATGGGCATTATTAGAAGCCGTAATAATAAACTCTCCTCCTGCATTTGCTTGGCGACGAAAATGCTCACTAAAAGCAGATTCATAACAAATTCCTGTGATTGCTTGACCAAAAGGAGTGTTAAATTTTTGCTCAGGTTTTCCTGCAATTAAATGACTATCTAAAGGAGACAATCTATCAATTATCTTCCCTAAAATATTCTCAAAAGGAATATACTCTCCAAGGGGAACCAATTTTACTTTATCAAAACGACTTAAAATATTTCCTGTATTTGTTATCATAAATAAACTATTAGTATAACTTCTATCTTGACTACCAAAAGCCCCAAGAATCACAGGGACTTGCTGCCCTAAAATAGCCCGATAAAAAGAACTATTTTTCAGAATCTCATCTATATCAAATGGGAGAGCAGTTTCGGGAGTAATAATTAAATCAACATTTTGATTACTAAGTTTTTCATATCCTTTAGTGTAACCCTCAATCGCTTTTCTCCATCCAGCAGCATAGAGTTTTATAGTATTAGGAATATTTCCTTGAATAATCCCCACATTTATCGCCTTATCTTCGTCATTAATTAAGGGTTGTATATATAAGTAAAGTCCACCCAAATGTAACAAGAATATTCCTAATATTCCTGTTAAAATTAATAGTGAAAATTGTTTTTTATTTTGAGAGTAAAGCAAAATAGACTCGGCAAAAATACCATTAATAGCGACAATAGCAGCCGTAACTGTAGAATAACCCGATAATTTTGTTAATTGTAAAATAATCAAATTATTAGGACTCTGAGTGTAAGATAAAGAAGTCCACCACAAAGCACCTTGATTCCAAAGTAATTCTAATAAACACCAAATTGCTACACCAAAACTAACCCTTGAAATTGCTGTAAAAATATTATTTTTTACCCATATATTTTTTTCAATACCTGTCCCTTCTTCCCTATTACCTATTTCCTTACTCCCAATAAAAAAACGTAAAATAATAGACCAAATAGTAACTAATATAGCACCCCAAATAGTAATAAATAACCAGCAAAAAAGAGCAATTAACACACTAAATATCCAAGGAACACCCATCCAAGTCATCGGATGAATACCAGTGATCCAAAATAAAGAAAAACCATGATAAGCAAATCCCCAAATAAAAGCGATTAAGCTTGTTTCATTAACAATAATAGTTCTAATTTTTAACTTATTTTGCAACTCCATTCTTAAGGAAAAGTTATTATTAGATACAGTAAATAACCATAAGGGAATTAATGCGATCCAAGCCAAGTAAAATGCAGAAAAGGGAGCAGTTGTCAAGCCCATTAATAAACCACTTATAGCAGTTAATAATAATTTCATGATAATAGTTAATAATTTATATAAAGGTAGGGGTCAACAAGCGTTAACCCCTACAAAATTTCTACTTTTTCTAACAACGATTATTCATTACGGCCAGGAAACAAACTAGGGGGAAAATCCTGTTCTGCTAAACAAATATTCATTGCTCGCATCGGTTCCATATCTATAACTTCTCTAGCAGTAGCAATAACACATTCAGAATAAAAACCAGGCCGTGAACTCGTACGACAAGAACTTAATAAAGTTAATAAGTTCATATCTTCTCCATCCTTTTCCGAATCAATGCTTGCTAAACTAGGAACAGCGTTATAAATATCAGCAACACAGTTTCCTAAATCAATGGGTCTTCTGACTTGAAAACAAGCATTTAAAGAGTCATCTCCATCGATAGGAGTTGCATTACCTATCATACTGACACATTCTGATAATTCTTTAGGAATCAGTGCATTAGAACAAGCAATAGCTGCATCTTCTCCTGATACATTAAACTTTTGTAATTGTGTCACACAAACACTATATTGGTTCCAGTCTCTGGCCTGCACCATAGGAACGGTGAACAACCCTAAACCAACGGAAACAGGAAACACTCCTAACCCACGAAATAAACGATTTAATAACATGATTATCACTGTTTGAAACAGTATTCTTAAAGTATCAACGAATCAAGCGAGAGTCCCCACGCTCAGGCACGGCGTGGGGAGGTAGAGCGTGTGATTTTCGAGGTTCGATGCCTCGAAAATCACAATTATCTTGCGATACATAACTTAGAACTCCTACTTAATAAACGAACATTCTTGGGATTAAACTGACCAATTCTTTTCCAGTTATGGTCATAGATTGAGACATTTTTAGAAGATTTACTATTGGTAAATCCTCCAATCCATCCCCTTATAACTTGTCCTTTGCGACTGCTTTCTACATAGTCCCCAGACCGAAATCCAAAGCGATAGCGGGTCGAGGTAGTTGACAATCTACGAGATTACTTGGATTTTAACAAAAGATTTAGTAAAGTTACCTTAAAGCTCAAAATTTTCTTCAAACCATCCACGAGTCATGGGTTGTTCTACCATTAACCCTTCTCCTCCCAATAATTTTAAGGGTTCCCCTTCAACAGATAACCAAACTTGACCCTTCCCATGTAAACTGGTCGCAGTGTACAACAATTGCGCTAAACGTCCCTTCATAGAAGCACTACCACCCCCTGTAGTGAATTCAGAAGAAAGATCAATCAACACCCCATTATCCTCCAATTTCAGGCTTAATAACCTAGTATTTGGGGGTATAGTGGTGTTATGTTCAGAACTCTGGGGCCCTGATAATAAATCTTTAACCGCAGTTTCTAGAATTTCTTGTTCTGTTAAAGACTTTGAGAAGGTTAAAGGACTCTCTTGCAGTTGTAAGAGATCGTCTCTACTGTCTAACCAATATACTTGTGCTTGTCCTTTCTTTGCAGAAGGTTGACTAATGGGACTTTCTCTAGGGGTTGGGGCAGGAATATCAGTATAATTACTTAAACTACGGATAGCCCACCAAGTGGAGACAGTTCCAGCAGTTACCATTGCTGCAAAAATTCCCGCAATAAAACCAGTAGAGGAACGATGTTGACGTTCATGATCTTGCATATTATTTTCCTCTTATCTTTCTTTATCCTAATATGACGATTCTAGCCTAGATAACAGTTCCTCCGTTGATGTTTAAATAATAGTTTATCGAATGAATTTACTCCCCCTCTTCCCAGACTTGTCACATTCCCAGTCAAACTTCAAGGATGATTTTTCTAAAGAAATGGAATAGTCCCAATTTTTGCTCAGTAAAAACACTTAAACATCAGTAATTGAAACAGTTTAAATCTTTATATTTCATATCAGTATACCCCCCGTTATCAATAATACTTAAAACACTTATAATGCACTTATTGTGATCGCCCAAAAGCTTTAAATAGTCTTTGAGTTTCTAAATATTTCAATGTTTATTATGAAGAAATTTTTAAACAGATAATCTTCATGAAAACTAGCTGTTTGATTATTTTTAAAGCTTGCATTCAAACTGAGTAAATATTTAGTTCTGATGACAAATACATAAGCAAGATATCTAAGAGATTACGGAGGTAATTGTAACGATGGTTTTTAATAACCAGGGACAGCGTATGGATGGCAATGGTCAGGCTATTGTGATTATAGATACAGGAATTGACTTAAATCATCCTTTTTTTGGTCCAGACCTAGATAATAATGGAGTAGCAGATAGTATTGTTTACCACTACGATTATGCAGCAACTCCACTACAAAATACTAATGATCCCACTAGCAATGATGATAACAATGCCAGCGATTCTGACAGTCATGGGAGTCATGTAGCCAGTATTGCAGCTTCAAGTGATGCCAATTATGAAGGAATAGCTCCTGGTGCTGATATTATTGTCCTCAAAGTTTTTGATCCGAACAATAGCGGCAATTTTTATGATATAGAACAAGCTTTACAATGGGTGGTTGCCAATGAGGACGTATATAATATTGCCAGTGTCAATATGTCTCTCAGCAATGGAGGTAACTATGTCAACCCGATAGATTTTGGCATTATCGCAGATGAAATACAGCAATTAGCTCAAGAAGATGTAATTGTAGTTTCTGCTGCCGGTAATACAGGACAGTTCGGTGTATCCTATCCCGCTGCTAACCGTTACTCTTTAGCAGTTTCCTCCGTCGATGATTACACCAATAGACAAATTTCTTCCTTTTCTCAACATCATCCCGATTTAACCGATGTCTTTGCCGACGGGCACAATATTAGAGCCGCCAATCAAAACGGCGGAACAACCGTTAAATCAGGAACCAGTATGGCTGCTCCTGCGGTTAGTGGAGCGATCGCCGTAGCGCAACAGTTAGCTGAACAAGAATTAGGCAGAAGATTAACTTTTGATGAAATTAAAACCTTACTCTCACAAGGGGATGACGTTGTAGGTCAGTATGCAGATCAGTATCAAGGAAAAGTATTAAACATCGACAAATTAGGCAATGCTATCCTAGATATGGTAGAACCTGTTGAACCTGTTCAACCTCCCAGTGAGATGGTCATTGCTCAAGTAAGTGAAATCACTGATTTAGACCATAATAGTCAAACCATTCTTTTTGACCAGAACTTTATTAATCCTGTTATCTTTGCTCAACCCCTATCTTATAATGGTGGCGATGCTTCCACCGTCAGAATTACTGATATTCAAGGCGATCGCTTCTCAGTGCAACTTCAAGAACCTGATACACTCGATGTCATTCATACAAAAGAAAGTTCTGGTTTCTTAGTATTTGAGAAAGGGATCTGGGAACTGTCTGATGGCACTATTATCGAAGTCGGGACTGTCACTACCGATGCCACTACTGTATCTGGTTGGGAAAGCATAACCTTTACTAATAATTTTGACAATGCACCCATAGTTTTAACCCAAGTTCAAACCGATAACGATGAAACATTTGTGCAAACTCGTCAAAGGAATATCACTGAAAATGGATTTGAGCTTGCCTTACAAGAAGAAGAAGCTTATCTTGATACTGGACACGGTGCAGAAACCATCGCTTGGTTAGCCATTTCTCCAGGGACAGGTAACTGGGATGGCAACGCTTTTATGGCAGGGAATACGGGGGATCAAGTTACCGACAACTGGCATACTATTAACTTTGGTAACATCTTCAACAACGCCCCTAAATTGTTCGGTAATATTGCCACTTATGATGGAGCTGACCCTGGTGGATTAAGAACTCAAAATCTCAATAATGGGTCTGTTCAAATCAAGATTGACGAAGATATCAGTAATGATAGCGAAGTCGTTCACATGACAGAAAATATTAATTACTTTGCCATTGAAGCAACAGGTACCTTGAAAGGATCAGAATTTTCTGATCCTATAACTGGTTTAGTTGTTAACCAAGTAGGAACAACTAATAACGATACTTTTGTAGTTGGAAATGCCCAAGAATCATTGTACGACACTTACGGACAACAAGATTATTTGGAAATCTCTGGGTTTAATAGCTCCCAAGATGTCATTCAATTATACGGAACAGCCTCTAATTATGCCCTGGGTGTTTCTCCTTCTGGAAGTAATGATCAAGGAATCTTTTTGAAAGTTGCTGGTATGAAAGATGAGTTAGTAGCAATTGTTAAAAATAGCAATAACTTGGATTTAAACAGTAATGACTTTGCCTTTGTTTAACTCTAAACTACTCATCATCTTCCACTGGAGAGAGACGAAAAAAAGCAGCAATATTTAAGCTTTCCTCGTTCATATTCGCCTGTAAAACCCGGACTAAAAATCCTTGGTCAGCAAAAATGTCTAGACTTAATTGATCGCTAATTCCTGCCAGTAAGATATTAGTAAATCTTGGGGAGAGCTTTCTATCATTAATAATGGCACTTAGATCCATTAATTTAATCATTTTACCTTCTTCTATTGAAAACCCAACTTCTGCGGTGATCGCTAGTTGGGTAGGAAACTCTCCTTCTTCTCCGTTTTGTTCTAATTCTATTTCTAATGCCAGACGATTTTCTGCCATAAAATTAAGTTGTAATTTTAAAATATTAAAACTTGGTGCTTCTGGAGGTAGAACTGTATCAATTAGTGCTTGTAATTGTTCTCTAATTCCAGAAGATTCCAAGGCTAAATTGAGATCATCTTCTTTAATAACTAGGCGAATAGCACCTTGAAAAGGTTTATTTAAAGAAGACTGAATGCTTTTAATACCGCTTAAAGATTGAATTTTATTAATATTTATATCAAGAGGATCGGTTTCCAGTTCCAGGGTATCTATCCTTAAATCATCAATAATTTCTACTCCACGACTAGCGATGCGAATGCGATCGATCTTTCCGGCCACAGGTTGATAACTAGGGGTATTATCAACCCTGACAGCCAATGTTTCCACACTTTTGACCTGGGAACGTAACTGCTCAGCAACCACACTATCCACTACCAACCCTAAAGGAGAAATTATAGTGATTAAACTTGATAAAAAAATAGTAAAAACTTCCATAAAAATAGCTAATTTAATTCAATTTTCTTGAGGGTAACACAGAATTACTAATCTAAAATCCATTCAGAACTTTTGTCTCCCAAGTCCAAAGGAATACTCACCGCTTTTCCTAGACGGGGACGTTCTTTGGTGGTTTCCAAATAGTTAATAATTTGTTGTTGACTACCCCAAGCTGTTAAATAATTAGCGATCGCATTCAAATGTTCAAAATATTCCTGTTCAGTCATGGGAAAAGAAGCTTGTTCAAGGTATTTCCACATAACTTGACAAAAAATCTTTCCTTTGACCTTTCTTAACTGTATATCGTAGGATCTACCCCATTTACTGTAGAGTAGTTGGTGTAAGTCTTGTCCAGTCATAGTTGTTTTCTCTCTTGATCATTAAAATCCCTTCTATAGGGTTATAACAAAAAGTTAAACTAAACCGCATCCATGTTCAAACCATTAGTTTTAAAACTTATTAAGGAAAAAGATGTGAGCTTACCGAAAAGGTCCTAAAACATCTGTTACGGTAATAGTCTGTTGATCGGTATAACCAGCAAAAGTTCGAGTTGCCACTATCTTAATTTCCACCCCTAAACCTGATCGTAAATATTGAGATTCAATAGGTAACTGACCAATATTAAGGGTAAACTTATCCCCATCTAAAACAACTAAATCTTCTGGAATTTCCCCTTCATATTTAGTTGTATAATCGGACACAGGACGAAAGCGAGGATCGGAACGAGTAACACTATAAGTAATATCGAATTTTGTCGCAATTAAATTAGATTGATCAGCCTCATCAATAATGGTTAATTTTAGGCTTCTCTCTCTTCCGTCAAGTCCTTGACTTTTTAAACGAGTGGCATCGTTTTTATAAATGGCATTATAAACAATAAATTGAGTAATATTATTTCGTTTTTGTGTAGTTCCTTCCAGCCAAATACTATCAGGAATATCTACCTGAATACCCTGATCATTTTCGTATTTTAATGTCATTTTTTCTTGAGAAAATTGATTAAAAGATTGAGGAGCATTCCAAATCAATAAAAAGGAACGTTCTAACCGTTGCACCAAGGCTAAATATTGATCATTAATCACTGACCCTGGAGCAAATAAGTTCGTTGCCCCATTACGAGTTTCCCAAATATTTTTAGACAATAAATAACCCTTATCTCTCAAGGCCGCCATACTAACAGTAGCGGCTGGTTTATCTGGTTGTAGAGGCTTATCTAAGTTGATTAAGGTTAGTTGACCAGGTAAACCCTCTCTACCGAAAGCCCCACTCACACCATTAGCCCCATTTTTACCATCTTGACAGCGAAATTCTAAGGTTGTACAACGATAGTCAGTATTGCCCGGGTTCCCACTACAGGTTTCGAGAGCCCAATAGGGTTCGGTACAGCGACAACCTTGACCCCCTTGACCCCCTTGTCCTGATTGTCCCCCTTTCCCTCCTGAGGCATTGACAAATATTGGTTGTAGCTGAGATAGGTCTGTTGCATAAACGGTTAAATACCCCCCATTACCGCCATCTCCACCGTTGCCACCATTGCCACCATTACCACCACTGGGAGCGAGTAGGTTATGTTTTACCCCAGTGGGTTGATTTGGACAATCAGCGTCTTCTCCTGGTTGCCCTTGCTGGCCTGCTTGACCGTCTTCTCCGGCTAAATTAAGGGTCAACGGAGACCCATCAGCAAAAATAGTCAAGTTATCACTATCTTTTCCATCTTTTCCAGAAAGTCCGACACTGGCGTTAGAACCAGTTTGACCAAAAGCTCTCACCTCTGTGGCCCGGGCAACCCCTAGACACATTTTGGAGGAAGAGAGGCTCGGAACTATTAGGGAACTGGCTAACAAGAGGAAAAATAGGGTAGATTTAGGTAATGGCATTGATGGGTTAGGAGTTTAACTATCGCCACATTTTCAGACTAGGGTTAGTTAATTTTTGTTTCTTGCAAAACTTGGTAGATGTCTTTTTGCATGATTCTCTCCCAAAGTATTATAGTTCGTGAACATATGGTGAAATATGATATATACTTAGTTTTATAACGAGGTTTTTTATGAAGTTTGATGTTGTTATAATTGGTAGTGGAATCGGTGGTTTAACCGCAGGGGCTTTATTAGCAAAATACGGCAAAAAAGTTGCTATTTTTGAAAGCCATTCTATCCCTGGCGGTGCTGCTCATACTTTTACTCGTCAAGGTTTTACTTTTGACTCTGGCCCTTCTTTTTACTGTGGTTTAGGTAATGATAAACCTTCTCTTAATCCCTTAAAGCAAGTATTAGATATTATTGGAGAATCTTTGGATGTTATTCCTTATGATCCCCTCGGTCATTATCATTTTCCAGAAGGTAAATTTCCTGTTTACAGTGACTTAGAAAAATATCGTCAAACTGTGGCTAAAATAACTCCAGAAGGAGCTAAAGAATTAGCTGCATTTGAGACAAAGATGTTAGAATTATATGACTGTTTAAAAGATATTCCTACCATTGCTTTGCGCTCAGATTGGCAATTATTTCCTGTTCTAGCAACCCGTTATTTACCATCTTTAGTTAAGAGTTTATTTCAAGTAGGAATGATTAGCGGTTCCGCTGGAGATATAATGGATAAAACTGTAAAAAATTCCTGGGTACGTCGTTTAATTGATCTTGAATGCTTTTTACTATCAGGATTAAAAGCAAAGGGAACAGTTGCCCCAGAAATTGCTTTTATGCTTGGGGAAAGAACTCGGGCAGGGGTAGAATATCCCGTGGGAGGAAGTGCAGCAATTATTGATGGTTTGATCAATGGAATAAAACGACATGGAGGAGAACTATATCTCAATTCTCATGTTGATAAAATACTTGTAAAATCAGGGAAAGCAACAGGAATTAAACTTAAAAAAGGGAAGATTATAGACGCTTCTATTGTTATTTCTAATGCCACAGTTTGGGACACTTATCAACATCTTTTAGAAAAAGAAGATTTACCCGAAAGTCATCGAAAAGAACAATTAGAAACTCCTGCTGTTGAAAGTTTTATGCACCTGCATCTAGGAATAAAAGCAGAAGGATTAGAAAATTTAACAGGTCATCATGTGGTGGTTCATGACAGTAATAAAGATATTACTGTTCCTGGTAATACCTGTATGATTTCTATTCCTTCGGTTTGGGATAAAAATTTAGCTCCAGAAGGTCATTATGTGGTTCATGCTTACACTTTAGAACCCTATAAAGGATGGGAAAAAAATACAGACTATGAGAATAAGAAAAAACAGCGATCGCAAACTTTGTATAAAGCATTAGAAAAGGTTATCCCTGATATTCGTCAACGGGTGGTTCTAGAATTAATTGGAACCCCATTAACCCATAGTCGTTTTCTTCGTCGTTATCAGGGAACCTATGGACCAGCGATCGCAGCAGGAAATGGTTTATTTCCTAGCTGTTATACACCCATCTCAGGACTTTATCGAGTGGGAGATAGTACGTTACCTGGTATTGGTGTTCCTGCTGTTGCTGCTTCTGGTGTTTTGTGCGCTAATACCTTAGTTTCTCCTCGGAAAGTAGAGGAAATAATTAATCAATTACCTAGTTAATTTGGTTGAGATCGACCCTTGGACGTTGTTCATCTTGCCTAGCACTAACTCCTGGCTGGAATTGATCCCAAGTCTTACGTACTTGCTCGTAGTATTGAGGTGGTGTAATAGGTAGGTTTTTCAAGTAAAAGAACGTTGCTTGATCGAAAGACTCCAACAACAAGATAACCTCTGTTGTTGGAGCATAATTATCGACAACTTCCAAAATGTGAGTAATCATAAAGTGATGGGGCAAAATGTTTTTTTGACCTTTAGCTAATTAACACTCCACCTCGGCCAAGTAATAGCAGTAGCCCGTCTTTCTGAACTGATGCTAAAATGGCAGGAAATGGCGATTAATCAACTTAATTCAGGGGAGAAGGTCATTTTGAATAATCGATCTAAGACAATACAGACTCTTCAGAAAAAATTGTACCCTTTTTGTCTTGCTACTGAAATGGAAGCCATTGAAACCGAACTCGCCGCAATTATCCCGGATGGAGCTGGTCTAGCTTATGCTCTAGATGAAAATGGAGAACTGGTTGGCTTAAAGCTTGGACTAAGAAAAATTAAGGAAGGAGTACTGACAGACAAATTTTTTGAGTGGCTTTATGGTCAAGCTTCTTTACAGCGTCTTGTCATTGTTGCTCATGACTGGGAATTGCCAGAGGGAATTTCCAATATCAGTGGTCTCCAATATCTATGTATTCCTTTATGCTCTTCTCTTCCCAAAGACATTATTGACCTTCAACTTCCATTCTCGACTGATCAAGCAGGTCCTTTAAGTCCTTTTTATTTTAGAAGACTTATCAATCGTGGAAAAACCACCTTATCCACAGATAAAGAAGGTGAGCATTCGGAAGATGGAAAAAATGAAAGCCGACGGCAAGCAGCAGAGGGAAAGGAAAAGAATCTTGTGTTACAGCTTAACAAGGATCCAAGTTTAAAGAAATCGATTCTTGCGATTACTGGAATATTTGTTAATGAAAGCTTAAAAGACCCGCCCCTCGAAATCGTGAATCGTGGTCGTGAGGCGGTGGGATTTTAACCCTCGATCAATTCTCAGAATGCCTTCAACAAGAAGACGCTGAGGTCTACCCTCGCGAGTGTCATAATTATATTCTCAGCGTCATGCAAAAGTTTGAGCTGTGTTATCTCATTGATGAAAGAGAGGTCTTGGTTCCAGACTTACTCCCAGTAGCTGAGCCAGAGTTTGAATTTGAACACACAAATGTAGCCGTACTCAGGTACGAATATCGTAAATTTGTTCCTCGGTCTGTTATTCCAAGAATGATTGTGCGACTTCATGATCAAATTGAAAATAGCTTATGCTGGCGTACGGGTCTTGTTCTTGCTGAGCAGGAACTTGGTGTTCGCGCTGTTGTACGTGCAGATTATGAGGCAAGATCGATTGAAATTACTGTATCTGGGCAAGCACGGCGTGATTATTTAGCTGTGATTCGATCTGAAATCCGTCACATACATCGACGGTTTGAGAATTTGGTATTTACTGAGCGTATTCCTTTGCCAGATCAACCTGAGTTAGGAGTTAGTTACGATCACCTCATAAGACTGGAAAGTGAGGGAGAGACGCAGATTTTCCCAGAGGGAGCGACTCATCGTTACCTAATTTCAGAATTACTTGGTTCTGTAATGGTTACCCGTAAGTGGAGTGAGGAAGAGTTTTTGAATTTGCTACGAGTCGCCATTTCGGATGCTGATGACAGTACGACAGCAGCTCAAGTTGCGAATGAAGTTTTTATGTTGCAGCCTAACTTTATGGGAATGGGTGTTAATCTAAATGAGCTGTTAGAGCGATTCTTCGCGAGCAGGAAAAAGCCATAGTTGGCAAGGGTTGCTTCAATTAGAAAAGAGATTTGTTGCTGATGGTGACTCGCATTTTTTCCATTAACGCTAGAAGAGGAAGTGCCTCTAAATCCCCGGGCGCGATCGCTCACTCAGGGTTTGCTGGTCAACTAACAGGCTTTATTCAAGATTACGCGATCGCCATCAATAATATTTTGCTTCAAGCGTCGGTCGATGGGCAGATATGTTGATGTTGATCTTGCCTAGCACTAACTCCTGGCTGGAATTCATCCCAAGTCTTACGTACTTGTTCGTAGCATTGAGGTGGTGTAATGGGTAGGTTTTTCAAGTAAAAGAACGTTGCTTGATCGAAAGACTCCATCAATAAGACAACCTCTGTTGTTGGATCATAATTATCCACCACTTCCAAAATGTGAGTAATCATAAAGTGATGGGGCAAAATTCCAGTGTCAGGAGCCGCTAACCAGGTATTCAGGAACGGCGCAAGGCGAGAACGTCCGATAAAATGGGTTTTGAATGATTCTCCTGCAACACCCACCATCGGGGAATTCAGGCTACAAACTATCGCACCACGCTTTTGGCGCAGATGACCTGCCCAAGCATTATAGCCAATGACCAGTAAATTACTGGCAATAAAATCTTGATGCCAATTCGATCTATCGTTTGTTTTACTCAAGAGAGACCTCTATTTTGAAACCAAATCCAGTTAAAATTTAGAGGTCGCGCTGAAATCCAGGCGACCCCATTGCCGATCAATCTAAGCACTAAAGTATCTAGCGACAGGATGATAGGTGACAAAAGCAGTGGTGGATTGCTCTGGATAAAGCTGTTCGCTCTCATCGATGGATAACCCAATGCGATCGCATCCTAATAATTGCAACTGTGGAATTTGATCCATAACCGTCGGACAAGCTGGATAGCCAAAACTATACCGGGAACCCTGATACCTCTGGGCTAATACATCGCGAATGTTATCTGGTTCTAAATCTCCATAACCTAATTCCCGACGAATCCTAGCATGACTCCATTCTGCTAAGCCTTCCGCCAACTGCACCGCCATCCCGTGAAAATAGAGATAATCGGTGTACTTGTTGTCTTGATAGAGTTCCTGTGCTTTTTCGGTGGCAATTTCTCCCATAGTGACTGCCTGCATAGGCAAGACATCAAATTCATTGTATTCAAGGGGGAGAATGAAATCAGCAATGCACAGCCTACGCCCGGATTTCTGACGGGGGAATGTCCAAGTTACAAAGGGGGTTGCTGTTTTGGGTGTTAAGCCCTGCTCAATGACAGTGGGATCGTAAACATGAACGGAATTGCCGATGGCCGCACAGGGGAAATAACCATAAACTAGAGTAGGCTCTAACCATCGTTCTGTGCGAATTTTTTCTTTCCATTCTTCCAAGATTGGATGAACCTTCGATGCCAGGAACCAATCATATTCCTCGCGAGATTGGCCTTTCGGTTTACGGAATTGCCATTGGCCTGCAAACAGTGCCTGCAAATCCATGTACCAGAACAGTTCTTCTAACTCTAGCTCGGAACTCCGAAGAATTTTCGTCCCCCAGAAAGGCGGCGCAGGACGCTCGATATCAATGGCTACATCTTCCGAACGTTTGGTATCGATGACAGTGGGTTCATCGGCTTTCTTGCCATTACCATTGACTTCTCCATCGGATTTTGCCCCATCACCATTGGCTTCTCGCTCGGAATCTTCAATGGCCTTACGTCCCTTTTGGTTAAACTGAGCAAATTCCCCTGTAAAGCCTTCCGTATCTACCCAGGATTCCTGCTCTTTAGCGGGCATTAGCCGGTCCATAAAGGTCAAATCTGCAAAAGCATCTTTCCCGTAAATCACCTGCCCGTTGTAAGTATCTTGACAATCTCCATACACAAACTTTGGTGTGAGTGCCGCACCCCCTAAAATCACTGGGACTGTAATACCTTTAGCATTAAATGCTGCGAGATTATCTTTCATAAATGCTGTAGATTTTACCAGCAAGCCACTCATGGCAATACAATCAGGTTGATGCTGCTCGTATGCTTCGACGATGGCTTCAATGGCTTGTTTAATGCCCAGATTGACCACCTTGTAGCCATTATTGGTCAAGATGATATCCACCAGATTCTTACCGATATCATGGACATCCCCTTTAACCGTGGCAATCAGGAATTTCCCTTTACCGCGATCTTCGTCTTCTCCTTCGATTTTTTCCATGTAGGGTTCGAGGAAAGCAACGGCAGATTTCATGGTTTCGGCTGACTGCAACACGAAGGGTAATTGCATTTGACCAGAGCCAAACAGTTCACCCACAACCTTCATTCCATCCAACAAGAAAGTGTTGACAATATCGAGTGCTTTATAACCGGCATCTAAACCCATCTTTAAGGCATCATCCAATCCAATGCGCTCGCCGTCAATAATATGTTGTTTCAAGCGTTGGTCGATGGGCAAATCTGCTAAGGAAGGACCGGATCTAGCATCCTTGGCACTGACACCCGCAAAAATTTCTGTCAGCTTCGTCAAGGGATCGTAGGTGCAAATATCTCCTTCAAATTGGCGATTATCATAAATCAAATCGCGACACACCTGTTGATGTTCTTCGTCAATCTTTGATAAGGGCAAAATCTTGGCAGCGGAGACAATGGACCCATCCATACCAGCTTTCATGGCTTCATTGAGGAAGACGGAATTTAAGGTGATACGAGTGGCTGGACTCAAGCCAAAGGAAATGTTAGAAACCCCGAGCATAAAGTGAACACCGGGCAGATTTTCCCGAATCATTTTAATTGATTCGATGGTTGCTTTGGCATTTTCCCTATCCTCTTCAATCCCAGTTGAAATGGGTAGGGCTAAGGTGTCATAGAAAATTTCATGGGGTGGAATGCCAAAGTTGAGCGCGTCTTCATAAGCTCGTTTGGCGATTTCAAATTTCTTCTGGGCGGTTCGAGCCATTCCCTCTTCGTCGATACAGCCAATAACGACTCCTGCGCCATATTCTTTAGCCAATTGCAACACTTTAAAAAATCGCTCTTCTCCATCTTCATAGTTGGTGGAATTGAGCAAACATTTGCCCCCGGCGACTTTGAGACCGGCTTCCATTTTTGTCCATTCGGTGGAGTCCAGCATCAGTGGCAGGGTGGTATTGGTCACCAGTCGGGATACCAGTTCTCGCATATCCCGTTCCCCATCACGCCCGACGTAATCTACGTTTACGTCCAGCATATGCGCCCCTTCTTTGACCTGGGATTTAGCGATTGCCAATAAGCCATCCCAATCATCTTCGTTCAACAGCTTGCGGACTTTTTTGGAACCACTGGCATTTAATCGCTCACCAACGATTAAAAAGGAATTATCCTGCTCATAGGTTTGGGCGGAATAAATGGAAGCTGCTGCTGGGGTATAAGAGATGGGTTCTCGAAGCTCACCCACGGCATTTTGTCGCACCGATCGCTCTTTTATTTGGGTGTGTTCTACAGCATCGGCTAAGGCTTTAATATGTGCTGGCCGCGTACCGCAGCAACCACCGACAATCTGAACTCCATGTTCGGCAATGAAACCTGTCATGGCAGTTGTATATTCTTCGGGGGTCATTTTATAAACGGCCTGACCCCCAACATTTTCTGGTAGCCCGGCATTGGGAATACAGGAAATGGGGAAGGGGGAATTTTCTGATAGATATTGAATATGAGAGGTCATCAAATTGGGACCTGTGGCACAATTTAGCCCCAAAATATCGATGGGGAAGGGTTCGAGAATTGCCAGTACCCCAGAGATATCTGTGCCTACCAACATGGTTCCTTGAATTTCCATAGTCACGGAAACCATTAAGGGGAGTCGTGAACCTTTTTTGGCAAATACGGCTTCAAAGGCACTCAATGCGGCTTTAATTTGCAGAACGTCTTGACAGGTTTCCACGATGAAGAGATCGGCTCCCCCGTCAAAGAGTCCTTCTGCTTGCACCATGAAGCTCGATCGCAATTCATCATAGGTGATATGGCCGAGGGTGGGTAGTTTGGTTCCTGGACCGATGGAACCTGCGACAAATCTTGGTTTTTCGGGAGTGGTAAACTCATCGGCACAACGGCGCGCCAACTCTGCTGCTTTTCTACTTAGTTCGTAGGCGCGATCGGCTAGATCGTACTCTGCGAGGACTAAGGGGCTAGATCCAAAGCTATCGGTCTCGACAACATCGGCCCCGGCTGCAAGAAAATCACGATGGACCTTGGCCACTGCTTCTGGCTTGGTGATGACTAAATATTCGTTACAACCTTCATATTCAGGTCCACCAAAGTCCTCGGCGGTCAAGTTTTGGGATTGGATATTAGTTCCCATCGCACCGTCAAAGATTACCACTGGACGATCCGGATTTTGGAGCCGTTCGAGAAATGAAGTCTTTAACTGAGATTTGGGATTTTCAATACTTAGCATAAAAAGGAGTAATGGTTATAGTTTGTTTCGGACTTTTCCTGCAACCTTGTTATTTTTAACTCCAAAGCAGGTCTGTTTGGAAGGCTGAGGAGGATAATTATGAGAACGATTATCATTCTCAAGGCTAATATAACACAACAATGCTTTGTATTTATTTACAATTGTGTCGGGTTAGGGGCGATCGCCTTAACGAAGTTCCTCACTCCGTTCCGGCGCTATCGCACAGAAGTGGTTTTTGACTTCGTTAATTTGCCTATTTTTTAAGTAATTATTATTATTAAAAGTTGTACAATTATAGAACTAAACTACAAGCTCGTTACAAAATTTACGTCAGTATAGACTAATATTGTTCTACAATATAGTCGTTTCAAATAAGTTTGAGACAGAGTAGTGTGAGCATCCTGCTCACTGTGCTAACAATACAGTAGGAACGGTTTGTCTCATTTCTATTTGAATTAACTATTTATCTCTTAAAAGAAGTTAACCCCAAACCTCTTGAAAAAATGGAAAAAATGGGTTAGTCTAAGGTGAGATAACCTAACAAAAAAAGGTAGGAAGGAAACAGACTTTTTAAAATACGATGGTGACTACTGTAACTTCTTCTCAATTAAAGATTCCTCCTTTAGAAAATGGTGACAAGCTCACTCGCAAGGAATTTGAGCATCGTTATCATGCTATGCCTAATCTGAAAAAAGCAGAATTAATTGAAGGAATTGTTTATATGGCATCGCCTTTGCGAGTAAAAGGACATGGAGAACCTCATTCTGATATTATGACTTGGCTAGGAGTTTATAAAGCTTCAACCCCAGGGTTAATGTCTGCCGATAACGCTACTGTGCGTCTTGATGCTGATAATGAACCTCAACCGGATGCACTGCTCAGAATTAAAATAGGTGGACAATCAACTATTAGTGAAGATGATTATGTAGAAGGTGCGCCGGAATTGATCGTCGAAATTGCTGCTTCTACTGCTTCTTATGACTTACATCAAAAACTTAATGTTTATCGTCGTAATCAAGTTCAAGAATATTTAGTCTGGCGAGTTTATGACAATGAATTTGATTGGTTCAAGTTAGAAGAAAGCAAATATATTCAACTTGAACCTAATAAGGATGGGGTAGTTTGCTCTCAAGTTTTTCCTGGATTATGGTTAGATAAAATGGCTTTATTGGCAGGAGATTTAGCTCAAGTTTTAGCCATTTTACAGTTAGGTTTAGGGACACCAGAATATCAATCTTTTGTAAAAAAATTGTCAGAACATTAATCTCTAGCCAAGTAGAAATTACTAATTAAATTGATATTGATTGTGATCCGTTGGTCGGGTTATTTGCTGATTCTTCCGATTTATCTGTTAAATCTTCCGAAATTGGTTTCACTAAAAGTTAGCTGTAAACGTTTGGGGAATATTGAATAATCTTTTTATATATTTATCAAAATACGATAATTTTCTTCTTTTTGCCTTTTTACTTTTGCCTTTGCGAAGCGCGTGAACTCGTAAAAAAACAATGGACAATCAATACTTGGCAATGGAGTGTGATGGCGATATGTTACAGCTTTTTTAGTCTTGCGAGGAACCATTAATTCTTCGTTGAATCTCTCCCAAATCGAACTGACTATAATCTACTACCTGACTATACAAACACAAAGCGAAGATAGGTACACAAACAAATTCAAAATATTCTGAGTAAGGTAGGTGTCCCACAGGTGTAGTATCTCGTAATTCAAAGGTGAGGTCTTCGTATCCCTTAAACTCTTTTCCCATTCCTAATAGTCCTTTTGTCCTCCAACCGACCTGATCGCAAAACTTGTACCAGATTCTTTCATTATAGTCTGTTCTTCCTCCAAGTTCACCATAATAGATTTTTTTCTGGACGCTGAAGCCAAATGTTCCTTTGCTGTAGTGTAGCCAAAGTCCATCAATGGTGTATAAGTCATCACAAGGGAATTTACGGCAATTTTCAAGCGTTAACCATCCTTCAGACGCTGCTCGAAGCATAATATTAGAGGTTTCTTGGTCAGCTTCCTTCCATTTCCCTGCTGCTAGGAGGTCACGGAGTTTCGTATAGTCAACCCCTTTTTCACTTTTGAGTCCTATTTCTGTACTTGTCGTTGAGTTAGAAGGTTTTGTTAGGTCATCTATTTGTTGTTGAAGTTGATTAATTTTTAATTCTTTTTCGTTTAATTGTTGTTGATATGATTTTAGTTGAACTTGTAGCTCTGATGATGATTTATGTGCGGTTGCTAAATGTTGTTGAAGTTTGTTGATTTGAGATTGAGATTGTATGAATCGTTTTTTAGTAATTTCAAGTTCTGTTTTTAATAATTCTATTTCTTGTTGTCGAGAACTATTTTTAGCAATTTCAAGTTTTTGTTTTAGTAATTCTATTTCTTGTTGTCGAGAACTATTTTCGGTTAATTTTTCAGGTAAATTTTTGATTAACTGCTCAAAGGCTTTATTTAGTTGTTGATCGAAACGATATTTTAGATCCTCAATACTATTATAACTTGTGTAAAAATGACCAAGGTTACTTAGTTTTTCCTTAAACTTAAGTAAGGTATTAATTTCAGTAGTAATCCGACTTAGGTTAATTGGTGCATCTTTAAAATAAGTGTAAATTAGAGGTTTATTATTTTCTTTAAATGTACCAAAAGCCGTGTCAAATTCTTCTTCAGTATATTGACCAACCTTAGTTAAAAAGAGACTAACAAATAAATCACATTCAGTAATTACTTTATTATATTCATCTTGGAGTCTCGTTTGAGACATTGCATCAAGAAAATCCTCCCATATTACTAATTCTAAGAATATTCCTTGTTTGATGTATTGCTTATTTTTACGGTTGACAAAAATCTCGAATTGTTCTCTATCTTCTTTTAATTCAGAGGAAGAAGCTAGAAACAATTTAATTATTTTAATCCCGATTTTATTATCTGCTTTCTGGTCTGATTTTTCTGTTTCTAACTTTCGTTGTAGTTGTTCAAGCTCCTTTTGATAATACTGTTCCGCTTGTTCCTTTTCTAACTGAGTTTCTGTCAGCTTTTGATTATAAGTATTTGTTTTTCCTTTTGATAATTTCTCTAATAATTGCTCTGCTAATTGATCCAATTGCTCATTTCTTTTCTTTAATTTAGCTTCTTCTTCTACAATTGAATTTAATTTTATTTGCTGACAACTTCTAACCCAACCTCTCAGATCACTTCGTTTTTCAAACTCATTTAACGTTAAAATAATAGAAGTTTTAATTTGCTCAGAGTTCTCCCAAAACCTAACCAATTTAGAGATTACTAATGTCCTGAAAATTGTATATTGAGAAGGATTATCTCTTTCTAAATACTTGTTAATATCTCCTTTATCCATTGCTCTTTTGTCAGGATTTCTGAGAACACAAGAAAAGACAGGGATTGATTTTTCTAAAGCATATTCATACTCAAGATGGGTATAACTTTTACCTGTTTTTTTATCTATACTTCCATATCTTCCCCCTAAAATTAGGAGATAAACATCAGATTGATCAATCCAATGTTTAATAACTTCCCATTGAGATTGATCTCCTGCGGTGAATAATTCCATACCTGCCGGAATATGTTTAGCTTCTAGGATAGCTTGTACGGCTGCTTGTCTTTCTTCAATTAAATCAAGATAGGTAGAAGAGACGAAAACTTGTAATCGTTTAGGAAAGTCAACCATTTTTGTTTTATTTACTCTCTATCCTGTCTTTTCAAAATAACCATAAATTCAATAATACTAAAAACTGTTTAATAATTGCAAGCACAATTGAATTAAACAGTGCCAACTTTAGCTAATTAACAGTCCACCCCAAGCAAGTAATAAAGAAAAAACGATCGCAGCGATCGCTTGTTTACCTAACAACAATAAGGCAAATCGAGAAGATTTTTCCTGCATAATGGTTAACAAAGTAACTAAACAAGGCAGTAATACTCCTGCTAAATAAACCCCAGTCAAAACTTGTAATGGGGTCAACATAGCCAAGGTTTCTGGTTCGGCAAATAGCAGTAAACCGTCTTTACGAATAGAAGCTAAAACAATAGGTAATGACGCTTCAGGAGGTAGATTAAACCATCCCATTAAAGGATTGATAATATTGGCTAAAGTTGCAATCACTCCTAACCAATTCAATAGAGAAGCAATAATCGTAATAATTACAAAGATGGGGATTGCATTGAACAAAAATTGTTGAATAGTTGACTTAGCTTCGCGCCAAATAACCGACCAACGGGGAAATTCTAAAAATGCTCTTCCTTCAATTACCAGGGAATTTTTAGTTGATTTTGCTGTAGAAGAAGAAATGATGCGAGTATATATCAAAGTCGTTGTGCTTAGATACAGTAAATAAGGAATTACCAAATAAGTTAACTTAGCAGCACTAAACACCCCTAAAGTTGCGCCAAACTGATAAGAACAAGCTGAACCAAAGGCGATCGCTGAAATACAAGTTCCTCTAGAACAACTAGAACAACCACGAGTGTTAATTACCGCAGGAACATTACAGCCAAACCCCATAATTACTCGCACTAAATCCCTTCCCGATAACCCGAACTTACGCAGTAAAGGATCGAGAGTAATCGTAATCCGTTCTACCAAACCACTAGCTTTATATACACCCAAAAATAAAGCATAAAGAACTACCGTCGGCATTGCCCAAATAAATAGCAACGGCCCCATCGTTACCAGTCCATACTGCCCTATGAGTATTTCTCTTAACCCGATGGGGAGTTGTGATAAAGGTTCAATCAAAGAAGCGATCACAGCTTGCATTATCGGGTCTACTATAGTTGCAAAGGAGTTAGCCCCCCAAACAGCAATTATGGCAGGAATCAGTAATAAGGCGATCGCTACTAACCAGCCCAGGTTAGGATGTTCTAGCAGCGTCCGTTGCGGTTGAATATGCCAGCCGGCTCTTTGAGGAATCCATTCTATAGGAAAAGGATGAGGTTCTCCTAGAGCATCTACAATCAAGTTTTGCTGTTCTGGTGTCAGGTAGCGAGCATCTACAGTTACAATGCTCAGGTTAGAATTTTGGCTCCACTCTCGAACCACTTCTTGATTGTGAGTAGTGGAGGATAGCTTATCCCAAAAAGTAATCACCACAATACCCCGTTTATCTGCTACTAAGGGTAATAAGTCTGCTAAATCTTGATCTACGTCGGTTGCCTTGACTACTAATAACACAGTGTCATTCTCTTGCAACTGTCTTAAAGCTTGCCTAGTGGTTACAGTGTCGGAACGATAAAGAATTCCAGGGGTATCAATAAAAGTATACGCTTCAGATTGATAAGTTTCGCAAGCTATTGTAGAGCCACGAAAATTGTCACTATATGCAGATTTGCCCGTCAGAGAAGCAATTAGTTGGGATTTGCCAGTATTTTCTTTGCCAATGACAACAACACAATCGCGCTCTATTTTTGAGGCTGTAAAAATATTCATTTTCTTTTCAACTCAACTTGCTAGTTATCAATTCGATAGATAGGGTTCGATCTGGTGAATGAACTTCAGACTCTGCTCAATTTGGCTGAAAACACGGATAATGAAAAAGATATAGTTTATGTTCTAAGTGAAATAGCAATGACTGAGTTACTTGACCGTGCGATCGCTAGGTTACAGACCTTAACTGAAAGTGAACAGAACGCAATTGCCTCGATTATCTTAGAGGAAATTGAGGATGAAAGGCGTTGGGATGATTCATTCTCCAGTTCTCCAGACGTTCTCGCCAAGCTTGCTGCTTCAGCAATGGCTGAGTACCACGATGGTGAAACCCAAGAACTCGACCCAGATAACCTGTGAAATCACGCACTACCGCTCAATTCCGCAAAATGTTTGCTGATTTACCTCAGCAGGTTCAACAACAGGCCCGTGCAGCTTATCGCCAGTTTCAGCAAGACTCAAGCTATCCAAGCTTGCGTTTTAAGAAAGTGCATCCAGAACTTCCAATTTTCTCTGCTCGCATCAACAAAAACTACCGAGCAGTTGGTCAAGTAGAAGGAGACACAGTGATTTGGTTTTGGATCGGCTCGCACGCAGATTATGACCGATTGCTAGGACAGATATAGCAACACAGGATACATCTTATACTTTAACAAATACAATCGTTATCGCAGCAAGAAAGGTCCTCTAAAAACAAGCCTTCCCGGCGATATACTTCTAAGGGAGTCGTGTCGATTTCCAGACGTTGAGCGATCGCATTAACTACCACGGCAAATCGTTGTCGGAATTTGTAAATAAAGCAAAAAATTAACTCGCCGTGACGTACCGAAGGCCCTACAACAAATAATCCTGGGGTTACGGTAGACTCATCTTCTTGAGTCAGTGCTGCATGGCCGTTTGACCAATCAAACATAGGAGCAATCTGTTTTAAACTGGTATCAAAACCGGTACAGAGAATCGGTGCTGTAGAACTAAACCACTTTTCAGACTCACTCTCTACCATATATCCATTTTCCACAGCCTTGACTGCTTTGATGTCCTGTTCCCCAATTAGCTCCACTCGACCCATAGAATAAGCTATTTCTAGACGCATTAGGCTATAGGGAGATAAGGAAATACTGGGGTCGGGGTCTAAGTTTAACCAGCTACTGTTGCGGTCTAATAACTTTACTTTTTTCCCTAATGCTGCCAAGTTTGATGCCGCATCTACACCGCTTTCATAGCCCCCAATAACCACAAATTCATCTCCTTCAAGCTCGGACCAAGAACGTACTTGAGAATTATGAATACATAAATCCGCACCTGGAAAGGGGGTTAAACGAGGATATTGAAATTCTCCTGCTGCCCAAATTACAAACTGCGATCTCAACTCTCCTCTATTGGTTTGAATAACAAACCCCTTGCATTGAGGTAAAGCTTCAATTTTTTCTACATTCGTCTCGGTTTTTACAGGAAGTTCAAGATATTCGGCGATAGTCTCCAAATATAAGGCATAATCTTTCCCCGAAAGATGTTCCTGTCTAAATGTGAGGGCGGGAGAAGTTTTTAATACTACTGAATTGAGATCCAGCAGTCCAAAACCATGACTGGGAAACGATGGCGTAATGAATCGCATTTCTTCTGGCCAACGACTAAAAGAAGCTCCCACTTGATGCCGTTCTAAAATAACAAAGTTTTCAATTCCTAAATCTTTTAAGACTACTGCACAACCAATTCCAGCAGCCCCGGCCCCGACAATTACAACATCAAATTGGGGATTCTTGGTATTCATTCGCAGACAACCTCTAGATACTTCCTATACAAGAATGATAATGATTATCATTTTAACGGTTAATGAGTTAATATACAAAGACAAGGTATATCAACCGATAGAGTGAATATACCTTTTGGTTGTTATCTTGTCCATAAATTAACTACAGAAAAAATTATGCAAATAGTGGATAAACAGTCAGCAAACAATGACACAATGGATGCAGGAAAACAGGGCTTACCTGTAACAGTTATTACTGGGTTTTTGGGAAGTGGAAAAACAACACTACTCAACCATATTTTAACCAATCAAGAAGGAATAAAAACAGCAGTTTTAGTTAATGAATTTGGAGAGATTGGCATTGATAATGAGTTAATTATTAGCACTGAGGATAATGTAGTTGAACTCAATAATGGCTGTGTTTGTTGCACAATTAATGAAGATTTGGTGCAAGCAGTTCATAAAATTTTAGATCGTCCTGAAAAAGTAGATTATCTAATTGTTGAAACCACAGGATTAGCCGATCCCCTTCCAGTTGCCTTAACGTTTTTAGGAACAGAATTAAGAGAGATGACTCGTCTAGATTCTATTGTTACTATGGTAGATTGTTGTAATTTTAGTCTAGATTTATTCGAGTCTGAAGCGGCAAAAAGTCAGATTGCTTATGGAGATATTATTGTTTTAAATAAGACTGATTTAGTAGATGAAAATGAGGTTGATTCTTTAGAAAATAGAATTAGAGATATTAGAGAATCCGCTAGAATTTTGCGTACTAAGAAATCTCAAGTTTCCTTGCCTTTAATTCTGAGTGTGGGATTATTTGAATCTGATAAATATTTTGAACATCAAGAGGTTGAACATCATCACGATCATGATCACCATGCTCACCACGATCACGACCACGATCACGACCACGATCATGATCACCATGCTCACCACAATCACGACCATGATCACCATAACCATGATCACCATTCCCATCATTTAGAAAATGATGGTTTTACCTCCATTTCTTTTGAAAGCGATAAACCTTTTTCTATTAGGAAATTTCAATATTTTCTAGATAACCAACTGCCAAAAAATGTTTTTCGAGCTAAAGGTATTTTGTGGTTTGATGAAAGTGAAGATCGCCACATTTTTCATCTTAGTGGTAAACGGTTTAGTTTAGAAGATGATCAATGGAAAGGTACACCAAAAAATCAATTAGTTTTCATTGGACAAAATTTAGATAAGGATAAATTGTATCAACAGATCGAGCATTGTTTGTCTGTTCCTACTACAACCAAAGACAAAGAATTGAATTAATTTTATTCAATTAGCAAAACCCTTTTTCTCCCCATAGTAAACTGTCTTAAACTCCAAGCGATCGCTATTGGGACTATAAAGGGTATAAGTAGCGTTTCCGGGTTCTCTACCCACATTCCCCACCCCTACAACCCTTCTTTTGGGTGCAGTCATTGTTTGCATGGGTTGCTGGTTATCTAAAGTCATCACCGAACTGTTAACCGAGCCTCCTTGTAGTACATATTCAAATACTTGACCAGAACGACCACAAAAAAGAGAATTGGCCTCAACTCTCTGCAAACGGTCTAGCATTTGCCAGGGTGGGGTTTCGGGGGTTAGCTCATCGCTGGCACTAACAGTGCTGCCGTGAATTAACAAACAATCTAATTCAAAGAAGCCAAAATGACAGTTGCGTAACCATAGTACCGTTTCACGAGATACAGAGTCCCAAAGAAGTTTAACGGTTTCCATACCAAAGCGATCGATTAATTCTGTGGGTTCTCCTGTTGAACCCATAGCGTGTAAAGCAAAACATTGTTCCTCCCACCAACCTACACAGACTTGAGGTTGTAATTCTCCAGGTAAAGGGTTTTGAATTCGTTTAATTACTTTTTCGCTATTGGGGTTTGCTGCTATAGTGTCCCCTAAAATATACAATGTTTCTACTGGGATGCGTTGGCGTTTGATATCTGCCAATACTGCCTCGTAAGCTGCTATATTTCCTTCAATTCCGCTTAAAATTGCCCACATTACTCTGCTTATTTTTAATAGTGATAATCATTATATCAAATACTTGCACCAGAACAAATTGATACAATTAGTATATCGCCATCGGTAAATCAAAAGTATGTATGAAATCGAAGAATTAAGGAAAAAAATTGAAGCACAGGACTATATTGGTGCTTTGCAAATTATTGATGAAATAGATGAAATGTCAAAGGAAGATAAGCTTAATAAAATCTACAGCTATATGGTGATTCTTTTGCTTCATCTAATTAAACAACAGGCAGAACAAAGAACCACTAGCTCCTGGGATCGATCAATTTTTAACTCAATTGACAATATCAATCGTACTAATAAAAGAAGAAAGTCAGGGGGGCATTATGCCAATAGTGATGTCCTGAAAGAAATAATTGACGAAGCATATCCGCGAGCAATTAAAGAGGCTTCTTTTGAGGCATTTGAAGGAAAACTAACTGTCGATATGCTTGAAGAAAAGGTCGATCTCAATATGATTAAAAAGAAAGCTCTTTCACTTTTAGAATGTAATTGATTTTGAGATTCAGGATTAAAACAATTAGTGCGATTTGGGGTTTAGTTGTATTTTTACTACAATTATAGATATTCCGTACAATAAATAGTTGATCTGCATATCTTGGAGGTAATTAGTGAGTGAATTCATCGGTATCAAAAGCTTGCTTGGAGTTTATGGCTATAAATTCAAACAAGTTGTGCCTACTCCATTTGCTTTTGATACAGAAGAGCTTTTGGAAAAGGTCAAACTTAAACATAAGACACCCATTATATAGCAATAGACAGGCTAGTTAGGACACATAAATTATATTTTAAGGGAACAGGGAACAGGGAACAGGGAACAGAAAAATGTCCTAATAGCTTTGGCGACTGCTATATTTGAAGGAAGAGCGGATTTCCTAAGCTCTCTATTCGAGCCTATTGATACAGATAGATCAAATCTCGCTCGACAAGGCTTACTAAATGAGCTAAAGAGAGATATGCTTTTTTTTGACAAGATATATGTCTGTCCTGAAGAATATAGATCTGTCTTAAACTGGGGTGTAAGTGAACTTGAAGAGATCTATGAGCGTGGCTACTTCAAATTTTCAGAATCGGCTGCAACATTACACTCAGGTCCGCTAGCTGAGGCAACACGGAACACAGGTAGAGTGCTAATGCATTACTGGCCCTGTTTACATAGAGTTAGGAATAATGAGGAGAAATTTGTAAGTAATATAGAGGTCGATAGAGAAGAAGTTAAAAATTTATTTCATCGCCTTAAGCGTCTAGGTTTCAAGAAGGCATTGCAGGAATTTTCAGATTTTGGCCAATTCAATCATGATCTTCAGGCAAGGCGAGATGCTTTACTTTTAAACAAGAAATATGAGCTAGATGTTGTTCCAATTGTAAATTCAAATTTATCTTTCGATATTGCTAAATTCACATCAGTTGCACCTAAAAAACTACGTAAAGTTATAACTGCTAATGATAAACAGAATGTAGCTCACATAATTCTAGATAAGTTACCTCTACCAACAAACGATGTTTCAATCAGCCAAATCATGGACTTTAAAGAAGAGCCTGAAACACGAAGGCTATTTCTAGGAATGAAGAGATGGCTCCGAAAAACACTTGATTCTAAAACTAGCTTAGATGAATTAAATGAGGAAATTGAATATTTAACTTTGGAATACAAGCACTACATGAAGATTCACAACATGAAGACAACTACTGGCACCCTTGAAACTTTGGTAGTTACGTCTGCTGAAATTATTGAAAATTTAGCTAAATTAAATATTGGAAAAGCAGCTAAAAGTTTCTTCTCTGTACAGAATGAGCGTGTAGCCTTAGCGGAAGCAGAGATGAAGGCCCCTGGTAGAGAGATATCTTACCTCATATACGCAAATAATAAGTTTGGGTAAACAAAAATACAATTTGGAAGATATTATCAACGATTGATAAAATAAAGCTATCGCTTTCCTTAATTTGAGACAATAATAATCAACATGACTAGATCGCACAGTAAAATAAGACTAACAGCTAATTTTTAAAGTCTTAGGAACTATGTTAAAACATAACATTGATACAGAATATGATTCCTGGCTATTGGAACAAGCACAATTATTACGCGATCGCAATTTTCAACATTTAGACATCGATAATTTAGTTGAGGAGATAGAAGCATTGGTAAGAGGCGAAAAGTCATCGGTGGAGCAATTTGCTTACTTAATTATGCTTCATCTGTTACTAATTGAATACTGGTACGAAGAATCGGAGTGGAATCGCAATCATTGGGAGGCGGAAATAACAGGATTCAGACTACAGCTTAACAATAAATTAACCACTAATTTACGCAACCATCTCGCTCAACGTTTAGACTTTCTCTATAGTAAAGCATATCAAGCTGCGGTCAAAAAAACCAAAAGTAGTATCAATGGCGATCGCTTTCCTCAAGAACGAAAATACAGCTTGGAAGATATTATCAACGATGGATAAAATTGAGCGATCGCTTTTCTGAATTTGAGACAATAATAATCAAGATGACTAGAGCGCACAGTAAAATAAGACTAACAGCTAATTTTTAAAGTCTTAGGAACTATGTTAAGATATAATATTTATACAGAATATGATTCCTGGCTATTGGAGCAAGCACAATTATTGCGCGATCGCGATTTTCAACATTTAGACATCGATAATTTAGTTGAGGAGATAGAAATACTCGTTGGCAAAGAAAAGAAAATATAAGCAATATAGCAATCAGTAATCAGTTGTGAGAATTAACTTTGAGTACAAGGGAAAAGATAAACAAAAATTATATCTCATCAATCATTATTGTGATTGCTATATTTAACTGTCAAATAAATCATCATACCGATAATGTGTAGATAAAATCTGTGATTTATTTGGGGTAGTTCACACTTCTTTACAGCGATCGCAAACTCCCTCAACAATCACTTCATAACGTTCCGGGGTAATACCTGGACGTAACCCTTGTAAATCTAAGGGTTGAAAAGTCTCCCAAGGAATATCCTCAATCACTCCACAACAACGACAACGAAAGTGATGATGGGATTCTACGTTAGCATCATAGCGACATACCCCTGGCTCTAACAACACTTCTCTGATTAAACCCACCTCACGTAACGCTTGTAAGGCAGTGTAAACCGTTGCTTGCGAAGAAATTGGAACATTTTCATTGAGATCCTTTAAAATCTGTTCTGCCGTCGGATGATCGTTTCTCTGGAGTAAATTGGCGTAAACAGCGAAACGTTGCGGTGTAACTCTCAATTTCTTGGCTTTTAATGCGTTTACGATCTTATTAGCTTCTTTCTTCATGGTTTTAACTTGCTCTCGTTTTTGTGTTCCTATATTATAATTTAAGGTTTTTGAAATTATTTCATATCTTAAAATTGTTCAATAAACTGAGTATTTATTACTATTGACTTTTTCTTAAATAAGAATTATTCTGATATACGTCGGTAAAAACCAATACAAAATTCATTGTTAAGAGGTGAAGTATGGCTGTTGTTGAGACTGTACCCAGTGTTGTCTTTAAAACCCGTGTCCGTGATGAGTCTGTTGCCGGTCCCAACCCTTATCGTTGGCAAGATGTAACCACCGAAGAAATTTTCAAAGGGAAAAAAGTGATTGTTTTTTCCTTACCTGGTGCCTTTACTCCCACTTGTTCCTCTAACCACTTACCTCGCTACGAAGAGTTATACGAAGAATTCAAAGGTTTAGGAGTTGACCAAATCATTTGTGTGTCAGTGAATGATGCTTTTGTGATGTTCCAATGGGGTAAACAACAAGAAGCCAAAAACGTCTTCTTATTACCCGATGGAAACGGCGAATTCAGCCGTAAAATGGGTATGTTAGTAGAGAAATCTAACCTCGGTTTTGGTATGCGTTCTTGGCGTTACTCTATGTTAGTCAACGACTGCAAGATCGAGAAAATGTTTGTTGAAGCTGACTTCAGCGATAACTGTCCTACTGACCCCTTTGAAGTATCCGACGCTGACACCATGTTAGCTTACCTCAAAGGAACAGAGTCTGCCGGTGTTTCTGAACCCCGCAAAGCTTTTGTTGGTTAATTTTTAACAAATTGACAATCTTCCGTTATAATCACAAATTATAACGGAAGATTCTTTTTTTTACTCCTCTTAGCTAGCCGATATCACCTTGAATTCCCCCCTGATTAAGGGGGGTTAAAATTGTTGGTAATATTTTTAGCGGGGGACTTCTGCCAACATTCTGTTAAAAAACCATAAATCAGATATTCTAAGTAACAATGATCTTAATCTAACTGAGTTCGTTCACCAACCCTGCACTTTTAGGGTAGGGATTGCCTAGACCAATCTAAGTGACGTAAGAGGTGAATACCGCATTGAGACACAGCTTGGTACACACTTCCGAATGCTTCCCTAGTTCGGACCATCTGTAAACCTAATTGGTGAGGTGCTATTAGACAGGACATCTTAGTTGTGTTGCGGGAGGGGACTTTAAACGAGTTTGCGGGTCTCGGCCTTATAGGTTTTTCAAAACTCGCTTCCCGTAAGGGAACTGTAAAGCCGTCCTGGAAGCGGTCGGATGAGGCGGAATTTACTTCCGCATCTCAGACTGACCAAGAGAGGACGGGGTTTCAAACCCAAAATTTCTGATGAGTGAAATTTACGTACTACTCTTTAACGCCCGAACCGAAAACGAAGGCATTCATACGGTGCAAATGGGCGATCGCAATAAAATTTTGATGTTCGAGTCAGAGGACGATGCCACTCGCTATGCCTTACTACTCGAAGCACAAGACTTTCCCACCCCCACTGTTGAACGCTTTGACTCAGGGGAAATTGAGGAATTTTGTCGTCAAGCAGACTATGACTGGGAACTAATCGCTGCTGGTGAGTTAGCCATTCCTCCGGAGCAAAACGTCGAGGAGATAACCTGGGGAGAAGAAGAAGAAGAACCCCCAAAAGCGACAGAAAGCGAGCCAACAGACTCGGGAATGTCCTCAGAAGAATTAGAACAAATGCGTCGTAAATTAGAAGGCTTACTATAACCCCTATGGAAAATATACAACAACGAGGTCATCTGTTAACCGAACAGATCAACCCCAACTCCCAGAATTTAGATCAACTCAATACCGTTGAGTTGGTGACCCTCTTTAACAGCGAAGATGCTCGAACCCTAACAGCCATCGCTCAAGCAAAATTAGAACTGGCTCAGGCTATTGATGCTGCTAGTGCGGCTCTGAGTCGAGGGGGTCGTTTATTTTACGTTGGAGCAGGTACTAGCGGACGTTTAGGGGTGCTAGACGCTGCGGAATGTCCCCCCACCTTCTGCACCGATCCCGACATGGTACAGGGCATTATTGCTGGGGGTGCGGCTGCTTTAATCAGGAGTTCAGAAAATTTGGAAGATCGTCCCCAAGACGGGGCCGAAGCGATCGCCCAACGTAAAATTATAGAAAAGGATGTGGTAGTAGGTATCAGTGCAGGAGGCACCACACCCTATGTTCATGGGGCTTTAAACGCAGCTAAACAGAGAGGTGCAACCACTATCGCCATTAGTTGTGTTCCAGCCGAACAAGTCCCCATAATCGTAGATATTGATATTCGCTTGTTAACTGGTCCGGAAATTTTAGCCGGTTCAACTCGTCTCAAAGCGGGAACGGTGACCAAAATGGCTTTAAATATCCTTTCAACGGGGGTGATGGTCAAATTAGGCAAAGTTTATGGCAACCGCATGATCGACGTTTCTGTGACCAATAGCAAGCTTTATGACCGTGCTTTGCGTATTCTAGAAGAATTGACGGAGTTAAGCCGTCCAGAAGCAGCAGAGTTACTCGATCGCAGTGGTAAACGGGTTAAACTCGCTCTATTAATGCACTGGACAGGACTTGAGCCTGAAGCCGGGCAGTTATTATTAGATAAGCATCATGGTAATCTTCGCACTGCCCTTGAAAGCAACAAAAACCCGTAGAGACGTTTCATGAAACGTCTCTACAAAACTGGCAATTATTGTTTATAAAACTATGTTAAATACACCAGAAACTACAACCATTTTAGTCATTATTTTAGTTGCCTTTGGCTTGTTAGCCTGGGGTTATAATCGTGCTAAAGGATACGGTAAATTAGGTAAATTAGCCTGGCTACAATCTGTTAGTTTGATGGCACCTTGGCTAGTCTTTTTTGGTCTATTTGCTGTAGGAATTTATCTTAATATTGTTGGCATTTTATTTTTATTGCTCGCCTCAATCATTCTCTATATCTATTTAGGTAAAAAGCTGAGAACCGAGGGACAAGACGTTATGTTACGGGAAAAAGCAGCAAAAAGAATTGAAGAGGAAGAAGCGAAAAAAGCTGAAAACAAAACTCCTTCTTTGAACACCGGTTTTGATGATAATTCTAAGGACAAAAATATGAGTGATATAATACCTGTTCCTGATGAAGATTTACTGTTGATTAAAGGAATTTTTAGTATTGATACTTTCTTTGCAACTGAAACTATTTCTTATCAAGAAGGAGCTATTTTTAAAGGTAATTTAAGAGGAGAAACTGAGGAATCTTATCAGAAACTTTCTGATAAACTTAAGGCTACTTTTGGTGAGAAATATCGTCTATTTTTAGTGGAAGGATCTGAGGGAAAACCAGTGGTTATTATTCTTCCTAGTAGTGATGATCCTCAACCCACCACCCTAGTTCAAAAAAATCTGGCCTTAGTGTTGTTTGTAGCAACATTATTTACAACGTTGGAAGCAGCTAGTATTTTGTTAGGCTTTGATTTAATTAATAATTGGAATCGCTATCTAGACACTTTACCTATTGGTTTAGCTTTGTGGGGAATATTTATTTCTCATGAAATAGGACATAGAATAGTGGCTAAACGATACAATATTAAAATGAGTGTGCCATTTTTCCTCCCTACTTGGCAAATTGGTTCTTTTGGTGCAATTACTCGGTTTGAATCTTTAATCCCTACTCGAAATGCTTTATTTGATGTTGCTTTAGCTGGGCCTGCTTGTGGGGGAATTTTATCATTAATTTTACTAATGAGCGGTTTAGTTTTATCCCATGAGGGCAGTCTTTTTCAAGTTCCTACACAGTTTTTCCAAAGCTCAATTTTAGTAGGAAGTTTGGCTAAAGTTGTGTTAGGAGAACAGTTACAAAATGCTATTGTTGATGTTCATCCTTTAACCGTTGTTGGTTGGTTAGGATTAGTAGTTACAGCCTTAAATTTAATGCCAGCAGGACAATTAGATGGTGGAAGAATTATTCAAGCTATTTATGGCAGGAAAACCGCCAGAAGAACTACAATTGTTACTCTAGTAATTTTAGGAATTGTTACTATATTTAGTCCTGCTAACCCTATTCCTTTATACTGGGCCGTGGTTATTTTATTCTTACAAAGAGACTTAGAAAGACCCAGTCTTAACGAATTAACTGAACCCGATGATACTCGCGCAGGATGGGGTTTATTAGCTCTATTTTTAATGTTAGCAACCCTAATTCCTTTAAGTCCAGCATTAGCAGGAAGATTAGGTATAGGTGGTTGAATGATGTCAGAAGTGTAACTTATAGTTGACGATTCTAACAAGCAACTAAAATTAAGATGAAATCAGAGGTAGGAATCAATGATAATAACTTATCTCGAATCTACTATATTAATTGCTGCTGCTAGAGGGACTACATCTTTGATGATTATTTTGTATAGCAGTCGAACTAAAGGTTAAGACGTTTCCCCTTTTACTGTATAGTAGTTCCCTGTTGCTTTCATCTCAAATATGATGTCTTAATCTATGCTTCCACTGCTATATTCCAACCTAGTTGTTTAACTATACTGTCAATTTTCTTAGGATCAACTCCATAGGTTCGTAAACGTCTCACAGAGCTTCCCTTACCATATTTTGCCACATCAACAAATACCTCTTCATTTGTAATTTTTTTACGAAAGGTTTTATTAGATGAAAGTTTTGTAAGAGATTTTGTCATACATGGTGATAAAGATTGAACTTTCTCAAAGACTTTATCATCAACTGAAATATCTTCAGATATAGGTTCTGGAAGTGCATCAGTTGGTAACTCGTTAAAAAAATCAGACAGTGGTTCAGGATTCAAGCGTCTTAAAGTTGCAAAGAATATCTTAGTAGAAATATAATTTTCACCTTTTCTTTGCGCTTGTACTGCGGCTAAAGCAAGTGCATCTTGTAAAGATGGATCGAGTTTATCCCAAATTGACTTTAACAATGAATTACCAGGATTAATATATATAGTAATATTTAATTTTAATGCTTTAATATCTTCTAATTTAATTCCGATTTCCTCTAGTTCTGCCTCTGATAAAGTTTGAATATGATCTATTAGTATTTTAGCTTGTTCTAAAATCTCCAGCTTCTGATCAGCCTTAACTTCACTCCAATATTTAATAAGATTTTCTCGACCTTTCTCGGAATTAAGATTTTCTTCTATAGGCTTAGGCTGAATATTTAGATTTTGATAACGACGTTTGATAATTGCTTTTAAGCCTTCATAGCTATCATTTACAGCCTTTCCAGCAACAGATTGCAAGCCACTAGCAGCGCCTAATGCTAAAACAGTGACAATAGTAGTAATAGGTTCCATTTATCAAGAATTTAAATTTAAGAGTCTGTGAAGCACAGTATAACATGGAAAAAAGAAACTTTTTGTTAATTAAAATAAACTATAATCAAGATAAATGGTTGGTTTTAAAGTAGATGAATACTGATGTAAATCAAAGTGATTTTTTATACGAATATCAAGTAGGAGGAAGTCTCAGAATTAATGCACCAAGTTATGTGGTACGTCACGGGGACAGTCAACTTTATCAAGCTTTGTTAAAAGGTGATTTTTGTTATGTTCTCAATACTCGTCAAATGGGAAAATCTAGTCTTAGGGTTCGTATTAAAAACCGTTTACAAAAAGAAGGTTATCGTTGCGCTTCTTTAGATTTAACCAGTATTGGCAGTGAAACCACAACTCCTATACAATGGTATAAAGGCGTAATCTGGGAATTATGGCGCGGTTTTAATCTTATTGGTAAAGTTAATTTAAAAGCTTGGTGGAGCGAGCAAACAGATTTTTCACCCATACAACGTCTAGACCATTTTATACAAGATATTCTCCTCGAGTCAATCCCCTCTCAACCCATTGTCATTTTTATAGATGAAATTGATAGTGTTTTGGGATTACCCTTTGCAGTGGACGATTTGTGGGCATTAATTCGCTTTTGTTACAATGAAAGGGCAGAAAATGACGAATATAACCGTCTAACCTTTGCTTTATTCGGTGTCGTTACCCCTTCCGAATTAATCCAAAGTAAAGATCGCACCCCCTTTAATATTGGCACAGCGATCGAATTGAGAGGGTTTCAACCCCATGAAATTAAGCCTCTGATTGGGGGTTTAAAGGGGTCATTAACCTATCCACAGCAAATTTTGGATGAAATTATCTATTGGACGGGAGGACAGCCGTTTCTAACGCAAAAACTCTGTCATAAGGTGATTGCAGAAACTTCTCCCTCCTTAACCCCGGAAACCGTACCCCAATGGATAGAAAGATTAGTGCGATCGCAAATTATTGATCATTGGGAAACTCAAGACGAACCGGAACACTTACGCACTATTCGCAACCGTATCCTACGGGATGAAGGGAATATAGGAAGTATTTTAAGCTGCTATCTGGAAATTTTACAACAGGGACAAATTCCTTTAGATAATAGTTTAGAACAACGGGAATTATTATTATCAGGAATCGTAGAAAAACGGGGATCTTGTTTACGAGTCCGCAACCCAATTTATGAAATGGTGTTTAATAAAAGTTGGGTTAATGAACAATTAGATCGTCTTCGTCCCTACAGTTCCCTGTTGAAAGTATGGGTTAAATCTAACTATAAAGATCAGTCTCAACTATTACGAGGAACAGGTTTATTAGAGGCACAAAAATGGGCGAAAAATCATCGTTTAAGTGACCTTGATTATCAATTTTTAGCAGCTTCTGAAACCTGCGATCACCGTGAAACTCAACAAAAATTAGAAGCAGAAAAATTAAAAGAAACTCAAAAGAGAGTAAAAGCACAAAAAAGATTAATTGCAGTAATTAGTTTTGCTTTGTTGGTGTCCTGTGGTTTAATTTGGGTAGCTATGAATCAATATCGTCAAGCAACTTTAAATGAGATTCAAGCGATCGCCCGTTCTTCTCAAGGATATTTAGTCTCGCAACAGGGTTTAAACTCATTGATAGCAGCGATCAAAGCAAAACGAAAGTTACAACGCTTAAAAATTAATGATCGAGAAACTCAACAAGAGGTAGAAATAGCGTTAGGAAAAGCGGTTTATGGTGCATTAGAATTCAATCGTTTTATAGGTCATAAAGATGGGGTTTGGGGAGTTGATATCAGTCAAGATGGGGAAACTTTAGTAACAGCAAGTTGGGATCATACTCTAAAATTATGGCAACGGAACGGAAAATTATTAAAAACACTCTCAGGTCATACAAACCGTGTTTATAAAGTTAAATTTAGTCATAATAATCAACTAATTTCTTCTGCAAGTATCGATCGCACTATTAAAATTTGGACAGTTGACGGTCAACTTTTGCATACCCTTGTCACCGATGAACAAGTTTATGACGTTACCTTTAGTCCCGATGATAAAACCCTGATCGCAGCAACAGGAAATCATCTCCAAGTTTGGACAGTAGAAGGAGAATTTGTCAAAAAAATAGAAGGACATACAGCACAAGTTTATGATGTAGAATTTAGTCATAATGGTCAATTTTTACTCTCCAGTAGCAAAGATAAAACTATCAAACTATGGAACAAAAACGGCCAACTCCTAAAAACTTTTACGGGTCATAATAATACTGTCTGGGAAGTAGAATGGGGTGAAGATGATAGTTATTTTCTCTCTGGTAGTGAAGTAGGAAATATTAAACAATGGAACCTAGACGGCAATCTGGTTAAGACCATTCCTGCTCATTCTAGCGCAGTTATGGATATAGAATTTGTGCCTCAAAGAAAAGCCTTTTTTTCCACAGGAGAAGATCAAACTATTAAATTATGGTCTATTGAAGGGGAATTAATCGATACATTTAAAGGCCATGAAGACGGTATCTTAGATTTAGCGATCGACCCCAATCAAAAATTTTGGGTGTCTGCAAGTTGGGATAAAACTGTTAAACTCTGGAAACCAAATAAACCCCTTTGGATCGATTTTTTGGAACATAAAGCAGAAATTCGCGGTATTGCTTTTAGTCCCGATCAAACCCACATTGTCACAGCTAGTCGAGATCATACACTAAAATTATGGAACCCTGAAAAAAAATCAATTATTCCCCTAAAAAATCACACCGATGGGGTATCAACGGTGGTTTATAGTCCCAATGGACAGTTTTTTGCCTCAGGAAGTCGCGATGAAACGGTCAGGTTATGGAGTAGTCAAGGGGAGAATTTTCGCACGTTACAGGGTCATACTGATTGGGTTTTAACTGTTGCTATTAGTCCTGATAGTCAATTAATTGCTTCGGGAAGTTTGGATAAAACTATTAAATTATGGCATCGGGATGATACATCAATTAAAACTAAAACTATTACAGGACATTCTCGGGGGGTTTTAGACATCGCTTTTAGTCCTGATGGTCAATATTTGGTTTCTGGGAGTAGCGATAGAACCCTGAAAATTTGGCGACTGGATGGTAGTTTGGTGAGAACCCTTAAGGGACATCAAGCACCGGTGAGAAGTGTTGCTATTAGTCCCGATGGCAGTAAAATTGTCTCAGGAAGTCGAGATAACACGGTAAAAGTCTGGAGTTGGGAAGGAGAGTTATTACATACCTTAGACCAACATCAAGAAAGGGTTTGGTCTGTTGCTTTTAGTCCCAATGGTGAGATGATAGCATCGGGAAGTGATGACGGGACGGTAAGATTTTGGGATCTTGATGGCCAATTAATTAAAACTTTATACGGTTATAGTAGTATGATTCGTTCTCTTGCTTTTAGTCCTGATGGTCAACAAATAGCGGTAGGGAGTCGGGAAAATAGGCTTATTTTATGGGATTTAAAGGAAGTTTTAGCCCTCGATGAATTGCGTTATGGATGTGCTTGGATTAAAGATTATTTAAAATTTAATGCTACTCTATCAGAAAGCGATCGCCGTATTTGTGATGGAATTAATCAATAAATAAAGTAGTAAAATGGGAACAATTTTTACTCTCTTATCAATAGATAATTGATGATTAATTAATTCCCTTATCCATTAATTTTTTTTATGCGTCTTTCCAAAAGTTTAATTAAGTCTTTTAATTCCCTAACAAAACTCAACCCCATAACTTTCTTACATCCGAAAAACTACGATCTCTATCATTGGTTATTAGCCCTTCGTTGGCGATATTTTTTAATCTTAATTAGTTTGTTTTATTTTAGCATTAACAGTTTGTTTGCCTTAGCTTATATGACGGCTGAAGATGGTATTGCTAATGCAGAACAGGGATCATTTAAAGATGCTTTCTTTTTTAGTATTCAAACTTTATCAACGGTTGGATATGGTTCCATGTATCCTCAAACTTTATATGCTCAAATTTTAGTGACAATTGAAATATGGCTCGGGTTATTATTATTAACTATTTTAACAGGATTAATGTTTGCCCGTTTTTCTCGTCCAACTGCAAAAGTTATTTTTAGTAATGTAGCAGTTATTTGTCCTTATAACGGGATTCCAACCCTAATGATTCGCACAGCTAACCGGCGAGATAATCGCATTTTAGAAGCGCAAATAAGACTCTGTTTTATTCTCAATGAAGTGAGCGAAGAAGGATATAAATTAAGACGTTTTTATGACTTAGAATTATTGCGATCGCAAACCCCTGTATTTGACTTAAGCTGGTTAGTTATGCACCCCATAGATCACAATAGTCCACTGTATGGAGAAACCCTGGAGTCTTTAGCTGAAAAAGACGGAGAAATAGGGGTAATGTTAACCGGTCTTGATGAAACTTTCTCCCAAACAATTCATGCTCGTCATGTTTATTCCCTGGTCAATATTTTACCTAATCGGCGATTTGTAGATATTTTTGCCCGTAATGCTCAAGGTCAAACCTATGTTAATTTAACTCATTTTCATGATGTTGTTTCTATCAATAATTAATAATTATTAGGTGTTCATTCAAGCTTTTAACCAAGCGATTGCTTCTGCTTTTTGAGCATGGGTAAAATGTTTAACTTGGATACTAGGGAATAATGGATCTGCGATTTCTATCCATTTTTCTATCCATTTTTTTTCAGTGACAACTGCTTTTTTACTAAATCGTTTAAAGTTGGGAAGAGCAAATTTTAACTCCGCTATCAGTGCATCTAAAGTAATTCCTCCAAAGGTATCAACTTCCACATAAATACTCACTTGCCCAGACTGCAAGAATTTTGTCTCAATTGCTTTAATTACTTCGTTGATATCTGATTTATCTAATTTTCCTGATACCGTAATAGCGATCGCATTTTCAATTTCAATAGGTAGGAGTTTAAGCATAATTATGTATTCCCCTAATTGTTCAATATTTTCAACTGCACCACCTTTATTATACATTTATTATTTTCTACTTTTTTCGATAAGAAAAAAGTGTCTCGTATTAGTGAATGAATTATAGCCAATTATCTTATATCTAACTCAGGTTGTAGAGGTTCAACTTGATCAATAACCGCTAATGTTCCATCTTCTTTAACTTGCCAAACCCGATAGGGACTGATCACATCTCCATATTCATCCATATCAACTGCACCACTAACACCCTGATAATTTATCTCCTTTCCTTCACGAAGAAGTTTAAGAGCTTGACAAGGATCCCTCACCTCAACTCCTGGAGCATTAGAAACTTGCCGAATTTGACCCTTGATCCCTGTCCCTGTATTGGTTTGTGAAGCCTGCGCCGCTAACATTAACAAGACCGTAGCATCCCAAGTATGGGGAAAATAGGTCGAAACATCTGCTGTTCCCAGTTTTTCTTGCCATTTGGCTGTTATGTCAGACTCCTCCAGCTTACTCCCAGGAACAGTACCTAATGCACCTGCTAAGATCCAATCTCCTTCCTCATTTTTTCCTACTTGTTTAATAAATTTTTGAGAATAAACTGCATCCGTCAACAGGAGTTGAGCTTTCTTTCCAAAGTTCTGTCCATTGCTCGATTGAAGGATCAGTTTTCCTTCTTCAGTAGAAAAAATGCCGACGATCGCCTGAGCGTTTTTAGCTAAAATGGCAGTGGTTTCTTGGTCAAAATTTTGACCTTGGGCTGCATAACGGATGGGGTTTTGGTCGTCTAATACTCTGCCACCCAATTTATCAAAGATATTGACTAATTGTCGTTCAAAACCAATGCCATAATTATTACTAACGGCAATAGTGGCCAGTGTTTTAATACCTCTTTGACGAGCCACAGAAGCCAAAGCCTTGGCTTGATGGATATCTGAAGGAACGGTTCTTGCCCAAAATCCTCGAAAATCACCCCTTCCTGCCCGATTTGTAAACATTGGGCTGGTACTAGAGGGAGAAATTAACATCACTCGATTGCGAACGGCCACATCAATAACAATGTTAGACACACCACTAAATCTTGCTCCTACCACACCTGCCACTCGATCTTCTTCAGCTAACTTGGTGATGGCGATTGCTCCTTGGACAGCTTCTCCTTGACTATCTTCTTGAATTAGGGTGACTGGTTTACCATTGACTCCCCCACAAGCGTTCACTTCCTCAACAGCTAAAGCGGCAGCTTTAGAAAGGTCTAGACCACTGATAATATTTCCGCTCTTTGGTAAGACAGTACCGAGTTTTAACCCTTCTTGCACACTGGAATGAGGAGGAGGTGAAGAGGTGCAACTGGTGAGCAAACTAAGGCTAAAACAGGTAAGGACGAGACTTAGGATTCGGATTTGAAACATTGTTTTAGGTGTTCGGTTCTAATACCATTTTCGTTAACTGAGACTACATAAATTTATCTTGTAGGGGTCAACGGCCGTTGACCCCTACCCAAATGTGTAGCTTAATAATTTAAAATTATGCTGCTAAGTCCTTTGCAGAAATTTGTTGCTGTCGCAATTCCATCATTTCTCCCATCATATTAGAGAGATAGGGGAATTGGTGCATAATATCTTTCAGTTTTTCATTACTAATTACTAAAAGTTCTACATCGTTGATTGCACTAACCGTTGCATCAGATACTTGTCCAGAGATTAAAATAGCTTGGATACCAAAAATATCCCCTCGATAGAGAGTATCAATGATACGAACTTTATCTGATTCACCATTCTCATTATCGAAAATTGATAGAGTGGCACAACCTTCTAAGATGACAAATAAACCCCTTAAAGGAGCATTCACTTTAACAATAATTTCTCCTATAGCATAGTCTTCAACAGTGGCTGCTCGAGAAATTTCTTTTAAAGTATCAATAGGAATCGTTTCCCATCCTGGAATTTGTTGCAAAACTTGAACCGCCTTATCCTGAATATCAGACAATTTAGGGGCGGTGGATTCAAATCTAGCAAGAGTTTGAATCGGATAAGGAATAGTTAATCCTTCCCGTTTACTAGCGTACCAAATACGATTTTTAAAAATACGAGCATTATTTAAGGCAGCAGGAAAATTAACGCCATATAGACGAATAAGATAATTAATCCCAGAATCACCATAGGTTGTAATAGTAATAAAAGGAGGCGGATCATTTAAAACCCCATCAATTTCTAAAGCCGTTTCTCGCAGCACTTGAATGACTTTGTGTGGAGGATCATCATAAGAGTAACCTAACTCAACGCTTTTGCCATAAGCAGCTTCAGGACGATTAAAATTAATAAAACTCCCTTTAGCTAATTGACCATTAGGAATTACAACTAAACTTTTCTCAATAGTTGCTAAATGAACCGATCGCCAAGTAATTTCCACCACCTGACCTTGATAACCATCAACTTCAATCCAATCACCAATTTGAACGGGTTGTTCAAATAAAAGTGTTACCCCAGAGAAAACATTTCCTACACTATCTTGGAGGGCTAAACCAATCACTAATGATCCTACCCCTAAAGCGGTAATTAAGCCCCCTAAATCTGCCCCCCAAACCCTAGATAAAACAAAAGCTGATCCCATTAAAACCACAAAGGTACGAATTAAATCCAATAATAATTTAGGAATATTAGCTTGCCATGTTCCTTCTTTAGCAGCGACAACAACATATTGATTCACTAGACTAATTCCCCAATAAATTAGGGAAATCAAAAAACAGGTTTCACTCAATTTAGCCCAAAGATTATCAGTTGGTAAAGCAACTACCACCGATAATAAAAAATAGACTCCCCAAGCGGGAATGACTAAATTACGCAAGATGCTAACTAATTGGGTAAAGGGACTATTACGCCGTTCTAAAATGAAAACTATTTCTCCTAAACCTACCATTAAGAGGGGAAAACCAAAGGTTAGGAATAAAGTAGGGGTCAGCCAACTAGCATTAATCATGTTAATTAGAATTTAGAATAAGAAAATATGCAAATTAAATTAATCATCAGAGTCATCATCAGAGTCATTCTCAGTTTCATTCTCATGATCCCAAGTGTAATTAACAACCTCTGTTATCTGCCTTGAGGGTTTAACTTTTGTGGTAAAATTATCAGGAATTTCTACACTCCATATAGGAATTTCACCAATTCCTTTGACACTAATAGGTTTAAGAGAAACAAAGGAATAGGTTTTTTGCAAAGCTAAAAAGACAGGTTCGGTTACTTGAATCAGGTTTCGTTCTGGAGAAGAATGAATCCCATGAACAATTTGCATGGTACAGCCCCAAATCTCATAAATAAATTTAGTTTTGCCGATAATACCACCGACAACTTCCCCCGAATGAATGCCAATGTCTAAGGTGAGATCGGTGAGGTCTGTAAGATTGGTAAGATTGGCTTGACGATACCGTTCAATGGTTTTGAACATGGCAATAGAAAAGTCAACCGCTTGTTTAGCATGATCGATGCGTGGGTTAGATAACCCTGAAACTGCAACGTAGGAGGTGCCAACGGTTTTCAGTTTATCAATTCCATAAGTTTCAGCCATTTCGTCAAACGCTCCAATCAGTTGATTAAGCAGTTTAACAGAGGCTTGTGGGGTAAATCTTGAGCATAAACTAGGGAATCCTCCAATATCAGCATAAATAATCGTGACATCTGTATAATTATCGGCAAAGTCCCTTTCTCCCCGTTGCATCCGTTCCACGGCGATGGGGGGTAATACATTGAGTAAAAGTTTTTCGTTTTCTGCCAGTTGTTTTTGCAGACAGATGTCTTTTTCGTATAGTTTCTGGGACATCAGGTTAAAAGATTGACCTAATTTTCCTAATTCATCCTTTGAAGTAATACACACCTGTACATTTGTGTCCCCCTCGGCAATACTGCAAGTTCCGCTAAGTAAACGGGCAATGGGACGGGTAAACAGTCCCGAAATCCAATTTGATAGCAAAGCAACTGTGGGTAAGAGAATAGCCGCAGTAATTAACAAGCGACGGGCAAAGTGATTAATGGGGGCAAAGGCTTCTGCTTCGTCCATTACCGTCATCAATGCCCAGTTAAAGGGGCCTAGCTGCACTGGTTGATAGGAGACGAGAATTGGCTTTTTGCTTAAATCTTGGGAACGTTCTGTGCCTTCTTTGCCGTTTAAGGCTTTTTCCACCAGAGGATGTTCCATTGTTTGAAATAAAATTGGGGTGCGAGAATGACGAATTTTGGCGATCGTATCCTCCATTACACCAATATCGTGCAAAGATTCTAGGTATTGTTCAGGATTTTCAATAAATTCACGGGGTTCTGACCTTAAAGTATAATCCCGTCCCACTAATATGCTTTCTCCTGTTTCCTGTAAACCCACTTCACGCCATTTACCATCAACGGTCATATTTTGATTAATGCGATCGATGGAAATTTGAAATACCAATGATCCTAGAAATCGAGTCCCATCAAAAATAGTGGTGGCAATAAAGGCCGCGGGGCGATCATAAGAGGGTCGATAGGTTTCAAAGTCAACTGCGGTGGTAAAGTTAGGATCTCTTGATTTTAAAACCTGTTTGAAGGCATTCCCTAAGTTGGTATAGGCATAGATACCATTTCTCAAATTAGTGGAAAAATCTAATTCTTTAGAGACATTATAGATAACATTACCTGTTTCCCCATCAATAAGAAAAATATCATAATAGTCAAATAACTGAATAATTCGTTTAAATTTAGGATTATAAAGGGCGTGAGCTTTACTATAATCGCTGCCATCCCCTGGATTATTCAGTTGATATTTAGAGCCAAGGGGAAAGGGGTTATCAGCAATAAACTCATATTGTAAATAACGCCCAGCATTACTTTGGGGAAGATAAGTATCTACAAGGGGTTTTACTTCATTGGTATTGCCCAACCGAGGAAATACCTCATCTTTGTAAAATTCCCTAAGTTTTTTTAGCTGTGGGGCAGTTAAGCTTTGCTCATTCAATTTTTCAAAGGCTGGTTTAAAGGCAAGAAAAGCATCCACTACAATAGGAGATTCACTCAGAGAAAGAACTTCCTGTTGTATTCGGTCATAATAAGCTTCAATGGAATCAGCTTGTCTTACTCTAAGAGCAGTTAAACCTTCGTAGATACTGGAATTGATTGCTTTACGGGCTGAGGTATAACCAATATATCCTGTAACAAGTATAGACAGTAAACAAACAAGTATAAGAACAATTTGTAGTTTAGAGCGAATACTGATTTTCTTAAACAAATCAATCATAAGCTAAGAAAAGAATTATAAAGATATAAGTATACAACAAAAAATTAGATCAGGGTTGCAAAGTTAGCCATAGACAGTGTTTGATGGAAAACTACTACTTTTTCATTTTATTGTAGATTGTTTTTTGGATTATGGAGAGTAAATCGAAGAAACAGATTATTTGGGGTTATAAATTCGAGAATCTTTTGATTTATAGCGCAAAGTTGTGAAACAAGACACAAGCATAGTTTTAAATGAATTACAATAGTAAAGTATTAAAAACTAAGTTTAATCAATATTAGAGGAGGTTTTGCCCCAATAAATAATAACTTATATGAAACAAATTATGAGTTATGGTTAGAGCAGCAAATAGAAGCTATTGAAAAAAAAGATTCCGATGCTTTAGACTGGGATGATTTAGCAGCATAACTGAAAGATTTGTCAACTTTTCCCCATGATTTGCTCAATGATTATTTGATTATGTTACTTTTCTATATGATGAAAATTGCTGTTCAAAGAGATACTTATTTAGATTTTAATAGCCAATGGATGCTTAATGTTGTTAGGAATAGAATTCTTATTAAGAGATTAATAAAACAATATCCTAAAAGCTTAAATTCTTATTTACAAAAATCCATTACACCTGTTTATGAAGAAGTGCTTGAATTGCTACTCTTAGAAAGAGACTGGAAAAGAAACAAGACTTATGATTATCCCAAATTTTGTCCTTTTACCATTGAACAAATATTGGACAAAGATTTCTTTCCTAATGATCAAAGAACAATATTAATAGATAATTAAGTTTCTAAATAACACTATAAAAAATAGTCAGGACAGATAGACTCTGGTAAAAGGGAACAAGGAGCAGTAAAGTGTCATAACTGTCCTACCATTCAATAATGCACAGTGTTATAAAACAGCGAAATCAATACAAAGATATAATCTTCCAGTTGCGTTACTCAAGAGAGTAGGAGCTAAAGAGGAAAACAACTGTTTTTTAACCTTCTAATTTAGTTTAGAAATTAATCCCCCACTTGTCTGTGAGAAAATAGAATAAAATGTGATCTCTTCTCACACCCTCAAAAATGTTATCTGATAGCAGTTTTCAATTGGGTGTATCAAAATCTCAGTTTAGGGGGGGTGGGGAGTGTGGGAGGGGTGGAAAGTATTTTTCTTTGAGTTTGTAATCTATGCAAATGAAAATTGCTCTGAAGTGGTCATTATCCATTATCCATTGTGATGGAGCTAACAAATAAGATGTGATAGGTGAAACTGCACTTTTTCTCATTAATGATCATCATTAAGGAGAAACGTTTTAAGTATCGTTTTATTTAATTGTTAGTTTATGTCTATATATTCTTCTCATCTAACTCCTAATCATTCATCTATGGAAAATTTATCCCGTTTAATTGTTGAGCATTTAGAACAAAAAGAGCAATTATATCAAGCGGTTAACAAGTTAGTTAATGAACTGCATCACACCCAAATGTTACTAGAAGAAAATAAGTCAAAGGAAGCTTTATTAAAGGTTGAAGAATTAGTCCATTATGGGGAAAACATTAGCCGTCAATTTTAAATAATCAAGGGATTATTACCTTTCAAGATAATCTTTTCTACTTCTTCAGCAGTTAAGGGTTGAGCAAAGTAATATCCTTGTCCATAGGAACATCCTAATTGTTTAAGTTGTTCCCATTGTTTTTTTGTTTCAATTCCTTCTGCAATCACTTCCATCCCAAAATCATTAGCTAAATGAATAATAGTCTGGGTTAATCGTAATTTATCGATACTTTGAGACATATCTTTAATAAAACTGCGGTCGATTTTTAGCGTATCAAATGGAAAGCGATGAAGATAACTTAAGGATGAATAACCTGTCCCAAAATCATCCATTGATAAGTTAATTCCTAGTGCTTTCAATTGGTTTAAAATTGAACAAACTTCCTCAGTATTCTTGATAATACAACTTTCTGTTATTTCTAACTTTAAGCAATTTTTATTCATACCAGAATTTTGCAAAGTATTGATGATTTCTTCCACTAGATTGTTTTCTGAAAACTGTTTAACAGATAGGTTAATACTGATAATGAGTTCTTGATAACTATCAGAGAGTTTTTGCCATTCACACATCTGTTGACACCCCTGATTTAATATCCAGTTACTTAAGGGTATAATTAATCCTGTTTCTTCAGCAATTGGGATAAATTTTCCAGGATTAATTAAGCCTTTTTTGGGATGTTGCCACCTAATTAAAGCTTCAAATCCAATAACTTTTTGAGTATTTAATTCAACAATTGGTTGATATGTTAGTTCAAATTCTTGACGCTCAATAGCCCGTCTTAAATCATTATCTAATTCTAGACGATTAACGGCTTCAACGTACATTTCTTGACGAAAAATAGTATAACTTGCTTTATCTTTGATTTTAGCTTGGTTTAAAGCTGCACCAGTATCTCGTAAAATATCTCCAAATTTTTGATATTTGGTATCGCTGATAGTAATACCAATACTAGCACTACTGTAAACTTCATGACCATTCAATTGAAAGGGAAGAGCAAAACCTTTTTTGATCAAGTCTACTATTTCTAAGGTATGATCTAAATTACCCAAATGATTTAAAATAATTCCAAATTCATCACCTCCTAACCTTGCTAAAATGTCTTGCTCATGGAGATATGTTTTTAATCGCTCTCCCATTTGTATTAAGAGATTATCTCCCATTAAATGACCATAACTATTATTAATTAATTTAAACTGATCTAAGTCTAAAATCAAAACAGTAAAACAAAAACTTTTATCTTCCTGAGCTTTTTCTAAAGAGGTTTCTAATTCTTCAATAAATAGTTTTCGGTTAGGTAAACCCGTTAGTTTATCATGACGAAGATCATAGTATAATTTTCTCTCGTTCTCTTTAATTAATTTTTCTATTCTTTTCTCTTGACTAATATCTTGAGCTATGCAAATAATAGCCATAATTTCTTGGTCTTCAGAGTAAATTAATTGACTGGATAATAGAACTTCAACTTCTTGGTTATTTTTTCTAAAATAAGCAGATTCTATTGTTTTTTTGGAACTATTTTCAATAATGGAAACATCATCGCTATTCTGGTATAAAATATTCAAAATAGATTTATTAACTAACTCTTTTTCTGAGTAGCCTAATAAATTGATAGTTGTTTGATTAACCATCAATATTGTATAGTTTGTATCCAGGACAATTACACTATCATTAATTATATTGATAATGGTTTGTATCCAAGCACAAGCAACCATGCTTAAATCAGAAAACTGTTGATTAAGCTGTTTTAAAGCAAGGGTTAAATTGTTTTTATATTCAGTAGTCTTATTCATGATTTTTGTCTTTCAATAGACCTCTTGCAAAAGTCTTGTCTTTTATGGGATAGTAAGGGGTTATGCTTTTTAAATCTATGCTCATTGCTCAGATCAGGAATACAGGAAAAAGCAACGTTTGCAGTGAGCTTCGCTGTTTGGCCGCGCCAACTTTCCCAAAAAATGACTGCAAAAAATTTACCATCAAGGAGCTTCATAATTTTAAAATAACTCCTCATTATAGCACTAATTATTTTTGCACGATGTCTAATATAGCATAAAAAAACAATAGTCGAAAAATAGTTAGAATAAATAAACTTTGCTCAAAGGAAACAAGAAATATAAAACAAAACAGCAACAAATGTTCTAACCATCCTAACTCTAATGATTAGTGCTATACAACAGCTAAGTCAATTATAAGATGTCATTTAACCGTTATCTTACCATCTAAAAAATAGGAGTTAAACATGGAAAAAACTGGTTTTCAAGCTTCTAATTTAGTTTATGAATTAGAAAATAACTTGTCTGTGAGAAAATAGAATAAAATTTGATCTATTTTCTCACACTGAAAAATGTTATCTGAAGAAGAAGCTTTTAATTTAGTAGAAACTATCCTTAAACCTAACCTTCTCAACGATGTTCAAGTATTGGTATTTCGTCAGTGTTGGTTAGGGAAAACTTACCAAATGATTGCCGACGAAAATGGATATGACCCTGATTATATAAGGGTTGTGGGTTCCAGACTTTGGCAACAACTCTCAGACACTTTAGGCATAAAGATTACAAAAAGTAACATCCAGACTGCCTTAAGAAAATCTCTGAACCAAACATCCTCTCTATCCACCACTGCTTTAGATCAACTACCTTTTCCCGATGGAACTGTCCCCCTTGACTCCCCATTGTATATAGAACGTCCTCCCACGGAACAGCGAGCTTATGCTGAAATTATGAAACCAGCAGCTTTATTGCGCATTAAAGCTCCCTCTAAAATGGGAAAAACATCTTTAATGTTGAGAATTTTGGCTTATGCAAAAAGAAATAAGTATCATACGGTGCGTTTAAACTTACAACAAGCAGATAGTAGCTTATTCACCCATTTAGATCGGTTTCTACGTTGGATTTGTGCTAATATCGCCCATCAGTTAAAAAAAGTTCCCAGACTGGACGACTATTGGGATGAAGAATTAGGGAGCAAAGTTAGCTGTACTGCTTATTTACAAGGGTATATTCTCGAATCATTGCATTATCCCTTAGTTTTAGCTATAGATGAAGTGAATCATCTTTTTGAATATGGACAGATTGCTCAGGAATTTTTGCCCCTGTTGCGTTTTTGGCATGAGGAAGGCAATAATATTGATATTTGGCAGAATTTACGCTTAATTATTGTCCATTCTACAGAAATTTATATTCCTCTACAATTACAGCAATCTCCTTTTAATGTTGGTATTCCCATTCAATTACCTGAATTTACTCTAGAACAAGTTAAAGCTTTGGCCGAGTTTCATGGTATTTCAAATATTATCGATGACGAAGGAAATCAACCCTTAAAAAACTTGATGAAAATGGTAGGGGGACATCCTTATTTAATTCGTTTGGCCCTTTATCATCTTTACCAAGATAAAATAACCATGAAACAATTGTTAGAAGAAGCACCAACTCCCACAGGCATTTATTATCATCATCTACAAAATCACCTGATTAGTCTACAAAAAAATCCCGATTTAGCAGCTGCTTTTGTTAAAGTAATCAAAGCGAAGAAACCTATACAGTTAGAAACAATTATTGCTTATAAATTAGCAAGTATGGGATTGGTTAAATTAGAAGGAAAAGAAGTATTCGCTAGTTGTCAACTCTATTGTTTGTACTTTTCAATTTTCATTTAGTTCAGTCTATTTTTGATGTTAATTTTTAATTTATCAATTAAGCCGATAGCTGAATATTTTCCCCATGATTGATAATTAAGTCTCTGTCGTTTACACTAAACAGGAGTGCTTATCCATCTCCAATTTTGACAATTGATCTATGTTCAACAAACCCCATTTCATTTTAATAACATTATTGTTAACCATGCCCTTAACTGCTTGTGGAGGAGGTAGTCAAACCTCTCAAGTTACCACAAGTAGCAATCGTCTAGATACCATTAAACAACGAGGAACTGTGATCTGCGGCGTAAATGGGGAAGTCCCTGGTTTCAGTTTTGTGGACGAAAATGGCCAATATTCAGGGTTAGATGTGGATGTCTGTCGGGCGATCGCTGCTGCCTTATTCGATGATCCCGAGAAGGTAGAATATCGCAAATTAAGCGCACAAGAACGCTTTCCCGCCGTCCAATCAGGAGAAGTAGATATTCTCAATCGGAACACAACCTGGACCATTAGTCGGGACACTACTAACGGCATGGAGTTTGCCCCAACTATCTTTTATGATGGTCAAGGAATTATGGTAAAAACAGCTAGTGGTGTGACAAGTATGGAAGGATTAGCTGGTAAATCTATCTGTGTCTTAGCAGGAACCACCACAGAGCAAAATTTAGCCGACCAAATGCAAAAACGTGGCGTAACAGACTATAACCCTGTTACCTTTGAGGATGTGGACGCGCTGTATGCTGCCTATCAGGAAGGACGTTGCGAAGGGGTAACAGCAGATCGCTCTCAATTGGTTGCCCGTCGTTCCATTATACCTAATTCTAATGAGCATAATGTCTTAGATGTGGTCTTATCAAAAGAACCTTTGGGACCGGCTGTAAAAAATAATGATTCTGCTTGGTTTGATGCGGTTAAATGGATTACATTTTCTTTAATTCAAGCGGAAGAATTTGGTATTAATTCCCAAAACTTAGCTACATTTGAAAATAGCGAAGACCCCAATATCAGACGGTTTTTAGGGTTAGATGATAAATTAGGGGAAGGAATAGGATTACCTAACGATTTTTCAGCAAGAATTGTTAAGCACGTTGGTAATTATGGAGAGGTTTATGAGCGAAATATTGGTCAACCTTTGGGATTAGATCGAGGTCCTAATAAGTTATGGACAGAAGGAGGATTATTATATTCTCCACCGTTTAGATAAGTTGATCTGGACGATTAACCCCATTAGGGCAAAATAAATATAGTTACTAACAGAATTTATCTTTAAGTTTCATTATGATTATATTGAGTTTGACAGAAGTGAAGTTTGGTACTACATTGTAGCCAAATAACAAGAAGATTCCAAGATTAGTTTCTTATGTCCTTAAACTACCCATGCCTATTATATTATGTCTCAGATGGAAAAAAAATTAGGGAGCAAGATTTATTTTGGTACATTAGCTTTAGGGGAAAACTATCGCAATCTAGCGAAACTTTTAAGTAAAGATATCGAGAAATATTCCCCCAAAACTCCTCTAATTGTATTAATGGAAAAAATTTTATTTTTTAAAGATAAATTGGAAATCAACAAACTGAAAAAGAATGAATCAGCTTCAAAGGAAATTTCAGAACTTCTTACTACTCAGAAACAATTTGAGTATCCATCCAAGACATTTATAGAGAAAGTTATTAGCAAAATAACAAAACAAGTTACTTATTTATACTGCTTATTATCTTGTATAATTGTGACCATGAGAAATTTGAAATTCTATTATTTGTGAACATTACTGAAGTAAACTAAAAGGAGAAAACCATGACTAAAATAAAAAGTTTTTTAGAAAAATTGTTGCCTGAGAATATACTTGATTTATTCAGGTTAGTAAGACTTATTCCGATTAATTAATAAACAAGAGCTTCGCAAATTTGTTGAGTTTATAGATCGAGTCCTGATATGTACATATGTTACTGACAGAAATGAATGAAGAAAAAATACCTTTCTGGCGTGATTCAAGAATTATTAAAGTAATTATCCAGATTTTGATTATTAGTTCTATTTTATTACTAATAATTGTTTTTGGAAGCAATCTCGTTAATAATTTTAGACAATTAGGTTTGACATTTGGCTTTGGTTTTATCTTTGACCCGGAGTTAAATTCCCGTTTTAATATTGGTGATAGTCCTATTCCTTATCAACCCACTGATCCCTATTATAAAGCTGTTTTGGTTGGCTTATTAAACTCATTACGAGTTATGATTAGTGGGATTATTTTAGCCTTTTTCTTAGGGGTAATTATTGGTCTGGGAAGATTATCTGATAATTGGTTAGTGCAGAAAATAGCCACAATTTATGTAGAAACTATCCGCAATACACCTTTATTATTGCAACTATTTTTCTGGTATTTTGCTGTTTTTCTTAAGTTTCCTAAAATTGATAATCCTCTCATTCTTTTTAATTCTATTTTTCTCTCTAATCAAGGTGTTTATTTTCCTTTCCCCTTGGCTAATTTACAAACTTTTTTAGCTATTTTAACCTTATTTTTAGGTGTAGTTATTGCTTTTTTAATTTGGCGGAAACAAACCAAAACAATTATACAGCAAGGAACAACAGGGAGAATTTATAATATAGCTTTAATTATGATTATAATTGTCTCAATTTTAACTATTTTCTTTGGTTTAGATTGGCAATTTCCTAGTTATGATTCTCAAATAAAAAGGATTGAAGATGGCTTGAATATTTCCCCCGAATTTGCTACCTTGTTAACAGGATTAACCATTTACACCGCAGGGTTTATTGCTGAAGTGGTGCGATCGGGTATTCAAGCGGTTTCTCAAGGACAATGGGAAGCGGCCAAAGCATTAGGATTAAACTCAAGTTTAGTCATGCGTTTAGTCATTTTTCCTCAAGCATTACGGGTAATGATTCCTCCTCTAACCAGTGAATTTTTAAACTTAGCTAAAAATTCTAGTTTAGCGGTTGCTATTGGTTACAATGATATTTATGCTGTCTCTAATACCATTTCTAATCAAACAGGCAAATCAATCGAAATGTTATTAATTGTCATGGCAACTTATCTTATTTTTAACCTAATTATTTCCACATTCATGAACTCATTAAACCGCTTAGTACAACTCAAAGAAAAATAATAGGAGTGATAGCAAGTAAGATGAATGTAACCATTAGTTTTCTAATTAAAATAACCATCATTTCCTTGATATTTTCCATTATTATTAAATATTCAGGACTCTTAATTTCCATACCTCCTAGTGATATTAATGCCTTCATTATAGTTATGATACTACCATTGATAATTACTTTATTTTTAACTCAAAAAATGTTTAATAACGGTTCTAATTCTTAAGTATAGACATAACATCCAAAGAGGGTAAAATAGTTATGAAATTTTCTCAAGTCATTGGTTTTGTCATTTTAGCATTTTGTATTTACACTCTTTGGAAAATCAGACAATTACTACTCTTATTATTTACTGCTGCAATTATTGCTAATTTTCTCAATCATGGTGTTCAATTATTACAAAGAATAGGGATGAAACGTGGATATGCAGTATTATCATCCATCCTTTTATTATTGGCAATATTATCAGCATTTTTTTCCCTAATTGTTCCTCCATTTGCAGAACAATTACCAGAATTATTTCAGCTAGTTCCTTTAGGAATTGATGAATTAATTGTCACCATTAAAGAATTTATCTCACGTCTTGAACCAGAATTAATTGACGCTTTACCAACTACTCAACAAATAATTGAACAATTACAACCCTTATTACAAAGAATTGCTGGCCAAGGATTATTTGTATTTTATGCAACTTTAGGCATTCCCTTAACCCTACTGTTATTATTTGCTTTAACTTTGATGTTATTAGCTAATCCTACTGCTTATCGTCAAGGATTTATTCGTTTATTTCCATCATTTTATCGTCAAAAAATAGACTATATTTTGACAGAATGCGATCGCTCATTACAATGGGTACTAACCACCATACTATTTCAAATGGTGATGATTTCCTTGTTAAGCTTTATTGGTTTATCAATCCTCAAAATGCCCTTAACTTTGGCACAAGCAATGTTAGCAGGAATTTTAACCTTTATCCCCAATATTGGACCCGTTTTAAGTACCATTCCACCCTTAGCGATCGCTTTATTAGAAAATCCTTGGAAATCCATTCTTGTTTTTATTCTGTATATCATATTTTATATAGTCATTCAAATCACAGAAAAGAGATTATTGACCCGGTTAGTTATAGAAAATAGACAATCAATATTACCCCCATTAACCTTACTCTCACAAGTATTTTTTGCAAGTCTTTTCGGTGTTTTAGGTTTCTTTTTAGCCTTGCCTTTAGCCCTGGTTAGTCAAGTATGGTTGAAAGAAGTATTAGTTAAAGATATTTTAGACCGATGGCAGGTTAATAACAGATAATAAATATAGTGTTTCTCAAACAAAAAATACTGATAGCAATGCGAACAATCTCAGAAATTAACGAAAAAATTAGCAAAAAAAAAGCCGTAGTTTGGACCGTAGAAGAACTAAAAACAAGGGTTCAAGAAATAGGAATTGACCAAGCTTTTGAAACCGTTGATGTTGTCTGCACCGGCACCTTTGAACCAATGGAATCATCTGGGGCCATTCTCAACTTAGGTCATACCGATCCACCCATCAAAATACGACAATGTTGGTTAGACGGGGTTCCCGCTTATGCTGGGTTTGGGGCAGTGGATCTCTATCTGGGGGCAACTGCTATGGTGGATTATAAGGCGATGTCTGAGATCAATGATAGTGATAACCGTTCGGGAAATGTCTCTCTAGAAAGGGGTGGTGGTCATGTCATCGAAGACTTGATAGCAGGAAAACCAGTTAATATCAAAGCTATTGGTCAAGTTACCGACTGTTATCCCCGGGCCTCCTTTGAAACGACTATTACCCGTAAAACCATTAACCAATTTTATCTATATAACCCTCGTAACCTTTATCAAAACTTTATTGTTGGGGTCAATGGTAGCGATCGCCCTCTCCATACTTATCTCGGTCCACTACAACCCAGTTTAGGCAACGCTGTCTATTCTAACCCAGGAGCGATCGCCCCTTTATTCAACGATCCTGACTTAGAATTAATAGGCATCGGTAGTCGCATTTTTTTGGGGGGTGGTGTAGGTTATATTGCTTGGGAAGGGACTCAACATTTTCCTCTACAAAAACGCTTATCCAACCGCACTCCTATTGGTCCGGCTGCAACTTTAGCTTTAGTTGGAGATGCTAAAACTATGTCACCGCAATGGATTAAAGGCTGTTATTTTAAAAATTATGGTCCTTCGTTGATGTTGGGTGTAGGTATTCCTTTTCCTGTCTTGAATCGTAAGGTAATCGAACATTGTGCCATTGGGGATCAAGATGTGGTGGCACCGGTCATCGATTTTTCTATTCCCCGTCGGGTTCGTCCTACTTTTGGTTTAGTTAGTTATGCTCAATTAAAAACAGGCCGTATGACCATAGAAGGTAAAAGTGTTCGAGTTGCACCTTTAGCGAGTATTGCCTTATCCCGCAAAGTAGCGCAAGAATTAAAAAGTTGGATTGAAAAAGGCGATTTTACTTTAACCGAGTTTGTGGCCCCTTTACCCAAAGATCGGGCGTTTATGGCCCAAGACTTATGGGGATCTCAAATGACTTTAGACTAACTGACTACAATCAAAATAAAGTTTGCATTATGGATCACACTGAATCATGTAAAAACCTCTTATACTTAGAAATGTTACCAATATGTAACAAATCGCAATCTTTAACGGATTACCACCAGCTATTATGATCGTTTCAACGACAAGGAAACCATCGCCCCAAGACACTCAGACACTACAGGAAGTCTGGTTAAGACTCACTGCTAATAGTTGTCCTTATGAGTACAATTTTCACATGCACACCAAGCATTCTGATGGGCAACTCTACCCTGAACAACTGATTAAACAAGCAGCAAATATTGGACTTAAAGGACTCGCAATTACCGATCATCACTCTGTTGAAGGTTACAAAGTCGCTCAAAAGTGGCTCGAAAAAACATCTTTAGAAACACCAACCCATACTTTACCTCATTTGTGGACAGGAATTGAGATCACCGCTAGTTTGCTCAATATTGACGTACATATTTTAGGATATGCTTTTAATCCCGAACATCCAGCCATGACACCCTATCTTTGGGGAGAGTCTCCTCTGGGAACTCAAGCGTTGGCAGAGAATGTGATCGAAGCCATCCATAGAGCAGGGGGAATGGCAGTTTTAGCCCATCCCGAAAGATACCGTCGTTCTGCTAAAAAAGTGGTTCCTGCGGCTGTTGAACTAGGGATTGACGGGCTTGAAGCTTTCTATGCTTACAATAACCCTAATCCCTGGAAACCTAGTCCTCGTCAAACAGAAATGGTTTTAGGTTTAAGTTCTTTTTATGGACTGTATCATACTTGTGGCACAGATACCCACGGGCCAAACTTATTACAAAGGATTTAAAATAAAGACTTTGCCAACTATAGCAGGAGGCAGAAGGCAGGATCTAAAAACCCTGCTTATATTAGGTTTTAGTTTGAAAAAATGTCCTAACTGCCTTGGCAGTTGCTATAAATCAAAAATTTTCATTGATGACTTGACAAGACAAGGTAAATTAGGTTAGGTTGGTAGATGGACATTATTAAAGTTAGTTCTAGATGAGAACTCTCTGGGGGCTATAACTCAGTTGGTAGAGTGTCACAATGGCATTGTGAAAGTCAGCGGTTCGAGTCCGCTTAGCTCCATAAAAACTAAATCAGGTTCTTTAATTAACGGCATTTGACGTTGAAATGTGAGTAAAACACTCTTAAATGCTTGAATATCATCAGGATTATCTACTTGATACCGAGGAAAATGGATGTCCACACTACGCCTTGATAATTGACCGCTTAAGTTCCGAAAAGTCAATAATTCATAGGTTCCCAACAAACAATGGAGAATAGTGGTCATATTAGGGCGTGTCTGCAAAGTCAATTTGGGAACTGTGAAAGGCGATCGCCAACCTACTAATTATTCAAATCAATATCTGCCATTGTTTGAAGTTTAGCTAAAACTGACATCTTGCACCTTCAAATAAAATCCTAGTTTTGTTAGAGGCAGGAGTTGAAAGGCAGGAGGCAGAAGGAGTAATAGCTAGATATAATCTTAAATAGCCAATTATGAGCAATTTAAAAGCTAAATAATCTTA